>JAWVZN010000028.1:0-30699 GCA_033722155.1 Gemmatimonadota bacterium
ATGATGGTGAGGCTGCCGCCCGGATTCCCGACCACCTTTCGTGCCGAGCCGAAGAAACGCTTCGGGGCCTCCAGGGCGCCCGCCTCGATCCCGCCCGAGAGGGTGCGCCCGCTCGAGCGCTCGATCGTGTTGTAGGCCCGGGCGAGCCGGGTGATCGAGTCGAGCACGAGCACCACGTCCTTGCCGCTCTCCACCAGCCGCCGCGCCCGCTCCAGGGCCATCTCGGCCACCTGGACGTGACGATCCGGCGGGAAGTCGAACGAGGAGGCGAGGGTCTCCCCGCGGCCCAGGGTCTCCACCATCCGCTGCATCTCGGTGACCTCCTCCGGCCGCTCGTCGACGAGCAGGACGAGGATCTGGGTCTCGGGGTCGTTGGACGCGATTCCGCGGAGGACCGCCTGGAGCAGCATCGTCTTCCCCGCCTTCGCGGGGGCCACGATCAGGGCCCGCTGGCCCTTTCCGAGCGGGACGACGAGATCGAGGATCCGGTTGGTGATCCCGGCGCCGTTGTGCCGCTCCTCGTCCTCGCCCACGAGCTCCAGGGTGAGGCGCTCGTCGGGGTGGGCGGCCCGCAGCTTGTCGAACATCGGGCGGTGCTTCGCGTCGGTGGGCTCCTCCCCGTTCACCGAGGTCACCGTCGTCAGCGGCGGCAGCTTGTCCTTGCCCGGCGGCTTTCCGGTCTCGCCGTCGACGGCATCGCCCTGCCTGAGCCCGAACTGGTTGATCAGGCGGGACGGCACGTAGACGTCGTCGTCTCCGGGCAGATACGAGTTCTCGGGCCGGCGCAGGATGCCCGCGCCGCCCGACAGTCTGTCGAGCACTCCGATCATGAACGTCTTCCTCCGGTCGTGGTTGTCCTGGACTGGCCTAGCGGCCGTGGCATTTCTTGTATTTCCTTCCGCTCCCGCAGGGGCAAGGATCGTTCCGACCCACCTTCTCCCCCTCGCGGACGTACGTGGTCGGCGCCTCGGTGGTGCCCGAGCCGGACCCGGTGTCGCCGCCCGGCAGGCCGGCGGTCCCGGTCTGGGTGGTGGGTCCTCCGCCTCCCGCCTGCGCACCGGCTCCGGCCCCGCCGGCCGCGGCGCCGGCCGCCCCGGCCATCGCCGGAGCCTGCTGGTGCATCGCGACCTGCTGGCGCTGCAGCCGCTCCCGGCGGCGGCGCTCCTGGGCCGACAGCGCCCCGCGCGGGATCAGCTGGACCCGGTACAGCAGCTGGGCGGCGCTCGTCTGCATGTCGTCCATCATTTCGACGAACATCTCGTACGCTTCCTTCTTGTACTCCACCAGCGGGTCCCTCTGGCCCCACGCCCGGTACTGGATGCCGCTCCGGAGCTGGTCGATCTCGTACAGGTGGTCCCGCCACTTCTCGTCGAACGTCCGGAGCAGGACCTGGCGCACGATCTTGTCGGCCCGGACCCTCTCCTCCTCTTCCGCCTCCTCCTCGCCGGTGCCGCTCCACTCCTCGACTCTGCTGTCGAACGCCTCTTGGAGGTCGGCCGTGATCCGGTCGTAGATCTCGTCCCAGGTGGTGGGGAGCTCCGCCTCCTCCTCGGCGCGGCTGGAGGCCACCCCACCCTCCTCCTCCCGCTGGATCGCGATCATGTCGTCGAGCCAGGCGAACGGCATGAGGAAGGTCCGCTCGAGCTCCTCCTTGAGCCCGGTCAGATCCCACGTCTCCGGGTACGCCTCGGGGTCGACGTGCTGCTCGAGCTTCACCTCGGCGGCGCCGTCGATGATCTCCCGGGCCTCGTCGTACACCTCCTCGGCGGCGCCGTCGAGGGCGCGGGAGCGGAGCCCGTAGATCACCTCCCGCTGCTTGTTCAGGACGTCGTCGTACTCGAGCAGCTTCTTCCGGATCTCGAAGTTGTTCATCTCGACCTTCTTCTGCGCCCGCTCGATCGACTTGGTGACGAGCCCGTGGGTGATCACCTCCCCCTCCTCGGCGCCCATCTTGTCCATCACCTTGGCGATCCGCTCGGAGCCGAAGAGCCGCATCAAGTCGTCCTCGAGCGAGAGGAAGAAGCGCGAGGACCCGGGATCCCCCTGCCGGCCGGAGCGGCCCCGAAGCTGGCGGTCGATCCGCCGCGCCTCGTGGCGCTCGGTGCCGACGATGTGGAGGCCCCACGGCATGTCCTCCTCGATCTCCTCCTCGAGGTTCTCCCGCGAGTACCCCTCGGGGATCTCCTCGTCGTCCACCTCGGGCCACTCCTCCGGCACCACGCCGGGGCCGAGCTTGATGTCGGTACCCCGGCCCGCCATGTTCGTCGCGATCGTGATCGCGCCGGGCTGACCCGCGCGGGCCACGATCTCCGCCTCCTTCTGGTGGTGCTTGGCGTTCAGGACGCTGTGGGGGAGGTTGCGGCGCTTCAGGAGCCGCGAGAGGGTCTCCGACACCTCCACCGACACCGTCCCCACCAGCACCGGCCGGCCGCGGCCGTGCTCGCGCTCGATCTCCCCGATCACCGCGTTGTACTTCTCGCGCCGGGTCTTGTAGACGACGTCCTCGTAGTCCATCCGCCGGACCGGCTTGTTGGTCGGGATGACCACGACCTCCATCTCGTAGATCTCGTAGAACTCGTTCTCCTCGGTCTCGGCGGTTCCGGTCATGCCGGCCAGCTTCTCGTACATCCGGTAGTAGTTCTGGATGGTGATCGTTGCGAGGGTCTGGGTCTCCCCCTCGACGGTGACCCCCTCCTTCGCCTCGATCGCCTGGTGCATCCCGTCCGAGTAGCGGCGGCCCGGCATGAGCCGTCCGGTGAACTGGTCGACGATCATCACCTTGCCGTCCTGCACCACGTACTCGACGTCCTTCTCGTAGAGCGCGTACGCCTTGATCAGCTGATGGATCGAGTGGAGGGTCTCGCTCTTCTCGGAGTAGTCGCGCTCGAGCTCGAGGCGGCGCTGCTCCTTCTCCTCCTCGGAGAGGGAGTCGTCCTCCTCGATCTCGCCCATCTCCTCGGAGAGATCGGGAACGACGAAGAGGTCGGGGTCGTCGGGCGCCACGCGCTCGCGTCCCTTGTCGGTCAAGTGGGCGTCGTGGCCCTTCTCGTCCATCGCGAAATAGAGGTCCTCGTCGAGCTCGTGGACCCGCTTGTCCCGCATGTAGTCGGCCTCGACCTTCTGGACGAGCTGCTTCACCCCGGTCTCGTTCAGCACCTTCATGAGCCGGTTGTGCTTGGGCATCCCCCGCCGGGCCTGGAACAGCTTGATCCCCGCCTCGTAGGTGTCCTCCTCGCTCTCGGAGTCGAGCAGCTTCTCGGCGTCGGCCACCAGCGTGTTCACCAGCCGGATCTGGTCGCGGACGAGCCGCTCGACCATCGGCTTCAGCTCGGGATACTTGCCGGAGGTGTCCTGCTGGGCCGGCCCCGAGATGATGAGGGGCGTACGGGCCTCGTCGATCAGGACGCTGTCGACCTCGTCGATGATGCAGTAGTGGTGGCCCCGCTGGACCCGCCCCTCGCGCGTGACGGCCATGTTGTCGCGGAGGTAGTCGAAGCCGAACTCGTTGTTCGTGCCGTAGGTGACGTCGGCCCGGTATTGCTCGCGCCGCTCGTCGGGGCTCATCCCCTGCTGGATGCACCCGACCTCGAGGCCGAGCCACTCCAGGATCTCCCCCACCCACTCGGCGTCACGGCGGGCCAGGTAGTCGTTCACGGTGACGAGGTGGCACCCCTTCCCCTCGAGGGCGTTGAGGTAGAGCGGCATGATCGCGACCAGCGTCTTCCCCTCTCCGGTCGCCATCTCCGCGATCTTCCCCTCGTGGAGCACGATCGCGCCGAAGATCTGGACGTCGAAGGGGACCATGTCCCAGGTGAACTCCTGGTCGGTCACCGGCCAGCTGCGGCCGAGGTTCCGGCGGCACGCCTCCTTCACGGTGGCGTACGCCTCGGCGAGCAGGTCGTCGAGGTCCTCCCCCTCGGCCAGGCGGGAGCGGAACTCCTCCGTCTTCGCCTGCACCTCGTCGTCGGAGAGCTCCTCGTACGACTCGGCGATCGCGTTGATCTTCTCGACCATCGGCCACAGGCGCTTGCGCTCGCGCTCGTGCTTGTCGCCGACGAACAGCTTCAGGATGGAATCAAGCACCACGGGGTTTTCGCTCCGTACGGGTCTTTCGTTCCGAGAGGGGTCGCGCCGATCGGAGAATCAACGCCCCGCGACGTCGGTCGGCGCGGTTCGATCGCGGTGAAATGTGGCGGGGCTTCGACCGGCGGAATTCAGAAGATAGTCGTTCACCCCCGTTTCATCAATCCTCGTAGGCGCGTTCGTACAGGCCGTGCTCGCGGACGTAGGACTCCACCCCCGCCGGGACCCAGTAGCGGATCGAGCGGCCGGCCGCGACCCGCCTCCGGATCTCGGTCGACGAGATCTCCAGCCGGGGCACCGGAACGAAGGTGCACTCCCCCCCGAACGGGAGCTCCGGGGCGGTCCCCCCCTCGCCTTCGAGTCCCCGGGTGACCACCACCACCTCGGCCAGCTCCGGCAGCCGCTCGGGATCCTTCCACTCGTCGAGTTCGCCGAGGATGTCCCGGCCGATGACGAGATAGAAGGTGGTGTCCGGCTCCCGCTCCCCCAGCTCGGCCAGGGTGTCCACGGTGTAGGAGGTGCCGCCCCGGTCGATCTCGATCCTGTCGACCGCCATCGTCGCGTCACCGGCCACGGCGAGCTCGGCCATCCGGGCCCGGTCGACCGGGTCCGCCTCCGCCTCCCCCTTGAGGGCGTGGGTCGCGGTCGGGATCAGGACCATCCGGTCGAGGTCGAGCGCCTCCCGCACCGACTGGGCGACGATCAGGTGGGCGATGTGGGGGGGGTTGAAGGTGCCGCCGAGGAGGCCGACCCGCCTCATGCGCCGTTCGCTCGCTGCGGGGCCGTCTCCGCGGGTCGGCAATCGGGCCGCAACCCCTCGTCCACGTCCCGCGCCGCGGACGACTCGGGGAACAGCTCCACCAGACGCCGGTACGCGGCGGCCGCCTCCTGCTCCTCCCCCATCTCGCAGCGCGCCCGGACGAGCAGCGCGTAGGCGGCGGGCAGCCAGTCGGACTCGGGGAAGTCGGCGATCAGGTCGGTGGCGTAGATCTCGACCGCCTCCCAATCCTCCTCGTCGTAGTAGAACTCGGCGTTGAGGTACGTCTTCTCGGCCAGCTTGCTCCGGAGACGCTCGATCCGCTCCCGGGCGGGCTCGGCGAAGTCGCTGCCGGGATACTCCGTCACCACCCGCTGGAAGACGTTCAGCGCCCGCCGGGTGTCGCTCTGGTCGAGCTCCGGGCGGAGCGACATGTGCTGGTACGCCTTCCCCGCCTGGAAGATCGCCTCGGGGGCGCGCGCCCGATCCGGATACTGGCTCTGGAAGTCGAGGTACGCCTGGGCCGCGGTCGCCCAGTCCTCGTCGGCGTAGTACGCCTCGGCGATCCGCCATCGGGCGTCCACCACGCGAGGATCCTGGGGGTAGTTGAAGACGAAGCCCTGGAGCGCCTCGACCGCCTCGGCGTACTCGCCCTCCTCGTAGAGGGCCAGGGCGTGCTCGTACTGCTGGTCGGGGGGCAGGATCCCGGTCTGCTCGGTGGTGGCGCACGCCGCCGCGACGAGGGTCAGGGCGAGGAGGACCCGTATCATCGGCCGCCCCCGTTCCGGTTCTCGGTCTCGGCGGCGCGCTCGGCCGTCCGGAGCGGCATCCCGAACTCGAGCTGCTTGAGACGCCGGAACGCCTCCAGCGCCGCCCGCGATCGCTGATCCCGGTTCCGCTCGACGACGCCCCGGTAGGTGCGCATCGCCGCCTCGCGGTCCCCCTCCCGCTCGTGGAGTTTCGCCCGCAGGAGGTTGGCTCCGTCGAGCTCGCTCACCGGCTCCCCGGTCTCGATCACCAGGTCCACGTACCGCCTCGCCCGATCGAAATCGTCGCTGGCGAACGCCTGCTCCGCCATCCGGTAGGCGCAGGTTCCCAGCCGGAACCGCGCTTCGGGGGCGAGCTCGGCGTCCCCCTCCCTGCGCTCCAGGTAGCGGCGGAAGTACTCGATCGCCGCGGGGCAGTTCCGCATCCGCTCCAGCGCGTCGCCGAGGCGCGCGTACACCTCGGGAGACGCCTGGTCGCGGGCCCGGGCGAGGCCCAGCAGGTACGCCTCTACCGCGGCGTCGTAGTCGGGCCGCTGGTAGGCGGCGTCGCCGAGGGTGAAGAAGAGCGGGCCCAGGTTCGCGGTGGAGTCTTGCGCCCGGACCCACTCGATCGCCTGGATCGCGGCGAAGGTGTCGCCGGTCGCCACCCACCGGTTCGCGTTCAGCTGGTACAGCGCCCGCACCTCGTCCCGCCGGTCGGGATCCTCCTCCACCACCTCGCCGAAGATCCGGTTCGCCTCCCGGAAGTTCTTCGCGCGCAGGGCCAGGGCGCCCGACTTCATCCACAGCCGGGTGGGAACGTCCCCGCCCGCCTCCCGGATGGCCAGCTCGTACTCGGTCCTCGCGTCCACGTACTCCCCCCGGGCGCTGTACCGGTCCCCCCGCTCCTCGAACTCCTGGACGCGGGGGTTGCAGCCGGAAACGGCGATCAGGAAGAGGGCCGCCACGATCCAGCGGGCGCACGGAGGCCGCGTTGTGGGTCGTCGTTCGCTCATGTTCCCCTTGGAAGTTAGACGCCGGAGGCGCCCTCCCGCCGCCGCGCCTCGCGCACGGCGGGGTTCATCTCCGGATCGTTGTACATCTTGAACTGCCGATAGATCCGAAAGCGCCGCTCGCCGGAGACGATCTCCTCCAGCAGCCGGTCGAGGCAGCCGGCCAGATCGTCCCGCTGCTCCTCGAGCACGGCGAGCTTCCCCTCGCAGGCGGCCCGGTGCTCCGGGGCCGCGTCCTCGCGCTCGGCCTCCTCCCGCATGTGGTACACCTTGAGCGAGAGGATCGAGAGGCGGTCGACGATCGCGCCCGGCGTCTCCGAGTGGAGCGTCGCGCCGGGATCCATCCCGTCGTGATCGCGCTCGATCACGGCGAGCAGGGCCTCGTCGATCCGCTCGATCAGGTCGTTCCGCTGCTGGTTCAGGGCGTCGATCCGCCGCTTCACGCCGGCGATCACCTCGTCGCCCACGTCCGGGCGGCGCGCCTCGTCCTCCTCGTGCCACAGCCGGACGTTGACGAGATGCTCCGCGTCGATCGCGCTCCACAGGTCGGGATCGCCCGGGGGAGGCTCGCGCTCGCCCCCGAACATCTCCTCCGCCTCGGCGGGATCGCGATGCCAGGCGCGAACGCCCTCGGCGTGGCGGTCGAGGAGCCGGGCGACGTCCAGGATCGGGCCGCGGGAAGGCCTCATCGCCCCTCCTCCGCCTCCCGCAGCCGCTCGAGGTCGGCGTCGACCATCATCTCGATCAGCTCCTCGAAGCCCACGTCGGGCTCCCAGCCGAGCTCCTCGCGCGCCTTCGCCGAGTCCGCCCGGAGGTGGTCCACCTCCGCCGGGCGGAGCCGATCGGGATCCACCCGCACGTGATCTTCCCAGTCGAGCCCGACGTGGCCGAAAGCCACCTCGCAGATGTCGCGGACGGTGTGGATCACGCCGGTCCCCACCACGTAGTCGCCCGGCTCGTCCCGCTGCAGCATCCGCCACATCGCCTCCACGTAGTCGCCCGCGTATCCCCAGTCGCGCTCGGCGTCCAGGTTGCCGAGGAGCAGCTCGTCCTCGAGTCCGAGCACGATCCGGGCGACGCCGTCCGAGACGTGACGGGTCACGAACTCCCGGCCCCGCCGGGGGCTCTCGTGGTTGAAGAGGATGCCGCTCACCGCGAAGAGGTCGTACGACTCCCGGTAGTTCACCGTGATGAAGTGGCCGTACACCTTCGCCACCCCGTACGGGCTCCGGGGGTAGAACGGGGTCTCCTCGTTCTGGGGGGTCTCCCTCACCTTTCCGAACATCTCGCTGGAGGACGCCTGGTAGAACCGGATCGAGGGATCCACGAGCCGGATCGCCTCCAGCATCCGCGTGACGCCGAGCGCCGTGAACTCCCCGGTCAGCAGCGGCTGCGCCCAGGACGTGGGGACGAACGACTGGGCGGCGAGGTTGTACACCTCGTGGGGCCGGGCCTCGTCGATCGCGGTCACGAGCGAGAGCTGGTCGAGAAGGTCCGCCTGGTGGAAGACGATCCTCGATCTCAGGTGGGCGATCCGCTCGAACTTCTCCGTGGAGGCCCGCCGGACCACCCCGTGCACCTCGTACCCCTTCTCGAGCAGCAGCTCGGCCAGGTACGATCCGTCCTGGCCCGTGATCCCCGTGATCAGAGCCCGGCGACCGGTCGTATCGATCCCGTCGATCAAGACGACATCTCCCGCATGAGTCGAATTCTGGACGAGACCATCTCGATGGCGATCTCGTTGAACCCCCCCTCCGGGATGATCACGTCCGCGTGACGCTTGGAGGGCTCCACGAACTCCTCGTGCATCGGCCGGACGGTGGTGAGGTACTGCTCCATCACCGATTCGAGGGTCCGCCCCCGCTCCCGGATGTCCCGGTCGATCCGCCGCAGCAGCCGCACGTCCGCCGGCGTGTCGACGTAGATCTTGATGTCGAGAAGGCCCCGCAGCTCCGGATAGTGGAACAGCAGGATCCCCTCGGCGATCACCACCTCCCCGGGTTCGATCCCGACCGTCTCTTCCGTCCGCGTGTGGGTGGCGAAGTCGTAGACGGGCTGCTCCACCGCGGCCCCCTCCTTCAGCCGCCGCAGGTGCTCGGCGAAGAGGTCCGCCTCGATGGAGTCGGGGTGGTCGAAGTTCCGCTGCTCCCGCTGGGGCGGGGCGAGGTCCGAGAGGTCCCGGTAGTAGGCGTCCTGCTGGATCACGGTGACCGCGTCGAGCTCCAGATCGTCCACGATGTTGTTCGCCACCGTGGTCTTTCCCGAGCCGGTCCCGCCGGCGATGCCGAGGGCGAGCCGGCTCACCGCGACGTCGCCGCGAGGGATCGGAAGTACTCGATCGTCCGCGACAGCCCCTCTCGCAGCGGCACCTCCGGCTCCCACCCCAGCTCCCGCTTCGCCAGCGAGATGTCCGGGCGGCGTACCTGGGGGTCGTCCTCGGGCAGCGGCTCGTGGACGATCCCGCCGTCGCTGCCGGTCAGCTCCCGCACCGTCTCGGCCAGCTCCATCACCGTCATCTCGTTCGGGTTGCCGATGTTCACCGGGCCGACGTAGTCGGAGAGGAGGAGGCGGTGGATCCCCTCGATCTCGTCGGAGACGTAGCAGAAGGAGCGGGTCTGCGAGCCGTCTCCGTAGACGGTGAGCGGCTCCCCCCGGATCGCCTGCCGGACGAAGTTGGAGACGACCCGCCCGTCGTGGGGCCGCATGAGGGGGCCGTACGTGTTGAAAATACGAACGATCCGGACGTCCACCCCGTGGGCGCGGTGGTACGCCATCGTCATCGCCTCGGCGAAGCGCTTCGCCTCGTCGTAGACGCCGCGGGGGCCGACCGGGTTGACGTTGCCCCAGTACGTCTCCGGCTGTGGATTCTCCAGCGGGTCCCCGTACACCTCCGAGGTGGAGGCGAGCAGGTAGCGGGCGCCCTTCGCCTTGGCGAGCCCCAGCGTCTTGTGGGTGCCGAGCGAGCCCACCTTCAGGGTCTGGATCGGGTACTCGAGGTAGTCGAGCGGGCTCGCCGGCGAGGCGAAATGGAGCACCGCGTCGAGATCGCCCTCCACGTACACGTAGTTGGTGACGTCGTGGTCGACGAAGTGGAAGCGGCCGGTCTCGAAGAGGGGCGCGACGTTGTCGGGGCGACCGGTGATCAGGTTGTCCAGCCCGATCACCTCGTGACCCTCGTCCAGCAGCCGGCGGCACAGGTGGGCTCCCAGGAACCCCGCCGCCCCGGTCACCAGGACCCGCATCACTCCTCCGCCCTGGGGGTCGCGGAGGGCCGCTTCACGGGACGGCCGATCGAGAAATAGTCGAATCCCATCTCCTCCATCTTCACGGGGTCGTACACGTTGCGGCCGTCGAAGACGACCGGCTCGGCGAGCAGCTCCCCGATCCGCTCGAAGTCGGGCACCCGGAACGCGTTCCACTCCGTGCACACGACCAGCGCGTCGGCCCCCTCCAGCGCCTCGTACGCCCCCTCGGCGTACTCGATCCGGTCCTCGAGCACGCGGTAGGCGTTCTCCATCGCCTCGGGATCGAAGGCGACCACGGTCGCGCCGGCGGCGAGCAGCTCCTCGATCGTCTCCAGCGCGGGCGCCTCCCGCACGTCGTCGGTCCGGGGCTTGAACGCCAGCCCCCATACGGCGAACCGCAGGCCCGAGAGATCCTCCCCGTAGCGCTCCCGGATCCGCTCCGCCAGGATCCGCTTCTGGCTCTCGTTCACCGCGTGCACCGCGCGCATGATCGGGAACGCGTACCCCATCTCGTCGGCCAGCCGCTCGAGCGCGCGGACGTCCTTCGGGAAGCAGGATCCCCCGAATCCGATCCCCGGGAAGAGGAACGCCGGGCCGATCCTGCGGTCCGAGCCGATCCCGATGCGGACGTGGTCGACGTTGGCCCCGACCCGGTCGCACAGGTTGGCGATCTCGTTCATGAACGTGATCCGCGTCGCCAGCAGGGCGTTGGCGGCGTACTTCGTCATCTCCGCGGAGCGGGAATCCATGAAGTGGATCGGGTTGCCGGTCCGGACGAACGGGGCGTACAGGGTCTCCATCGCCTCCCGCGCCTCGCCGTCGGCGGTTCCCACCACGATCCGGTCGGGCTTCATGAAATCCTCGACGGCGGTGCCCTCCTTCAGGAACTCCGGGTTGGAGACCACCCGGAAGTCGAGATCGGACGCCTCCGCGAGAACTTCCCGGACCCGGTCGGCGGTGCCCACCGGGACGGTGCTCTTGTTCACCACGATCTTCGGCTCCTCCGCCAGACGGGCGATCGTCCGGGCGACGTCGAGCACGTGCGAGAGGTCCGCCGAGCCGTCCTCGCCGGATGGGGTGCCGACCGCGATGAAGAGGATCCGGCTGGCGGACACCGTCTCGCCCGGATCGGTGGTGAAGCGGAGCCGACGCTCCAGCAGGTTCCGCTCGACGAGCTCCTCGAGGCCCGGCTCGTAGATCGGCACGTCGCCCTGGCGGAGCCTGGCCACCTTCTCGGGGTCCACGTCGCAGCACACGACGTCGTGGCCCGTCTCCGCGAAGCACGTGCCGGTCACCAGGCCGACGTAGCCGACTCCGAAGACACCGACGTTCATGGAAACTCTCCAGGCGGGGTCGAGACCGTCGTCGCGGCAGCGGGGCGGGGAAAGACCGGGGAACCTCTCCCGGTCTCGTGTGTCGCGCCCTGGCGAATCAGAAGAACGCCCGATACAGGTAGGCGGTCAGCACCACTCCCACCAGGCTCATGACGTTGATGGAGATCGTCAACGGACCGAGCGTGAGCCCGACGGCGACCAGGTCGAAGGAGATCGGCCCGAACACCCCGGCCACCGAGGTGGTGAAGAAGTCCCGGGCCACTCCCGCCGGCAGGAATCGGGCGAGCGCTTCGCCCAGCAACGTACCGAGCAGCAGACCGAGAGTCAACACCGCCGTATAGAGCGTCAGGCTCTTCCTGTGCACGGGACCCGGGACGCTATCGGCGTCGTCGCAGCACGTAGTCCACGGTCTCCTCGAGAACCTCGACAACGGGGGTGCGCGGGAGGGAGGCGAGCTCCCGGGCGGCCTTCTCCCCGTACTCCTCGGCCCGGCGGCGGGTCGCCTCGAGACCGCCGTTGCGACGGACGAGCTCGACCACCACCCCGATCTCCTCGCCGTTCCCGCGCTCCTTCGAGCCGAGGACCCGCTCCACGCGATCGCGCTCCCCCGGCTCCAGCCGCGGGAGAACGGCGAGGAGCGGGTAGGTGATCTGTCCCTCCCGCAGGTCCGATCCGGCCGGCTTGCCCATGACCGCCTGCTCCCCGCCGTAGTCCATCAGGTCGTCGATCAGCTGGAACGCCATGCCGAGATGGTGCCCGTACCTCCGGAGGGCCTCGCGATGCGAGGGCGCCCCGATCACCGCTCCCATCTCGCACGAGGTGGCCACCAGGCTCGCGGTCTTCTTCTCGATCATGTAGAAGTAGCGATCGACGTCCTCGGAGAGCTTCCCCTGATGGTCGATCTCCACCATCTCCCCGATCGTCATGTCGTTGGTGACCCGGGCCGCCAGATCGATCAGGGCGAGATCCCCGATCCGGGTGATCTCGGACATCGCGCGGGAGTAGAGGTAGTCGCCCATGATGACCGACACCTTGTGCCCCCAGCGGTGGTTGAGCGTGGGAAGGCCCCGCCGCAGCTCGGACTCGTCGATGGAGTCGTCGTGGACGAGGGTGGCCAGGTGGATCATCTCGATCACCGCCCCGAGCGCCACCTCCCGCTCGTCGGGCTCCCCCTCCACCCGGTTTGCGAGACCCAGCAGGGCGGGCCGGAAGAGCTTTCCGCGCATCTGATGGAGGTGGAAGGTGACCTCGTCGATGAAGGGCACCGCGCACTCGAGCGCGGCCGCCATGTGGTCGAGCACGTCGTCGAGCATCTCCCGGACCGGCTCCTGGACGGTGTACAGCGAGGGTCCGGAACGGTCGATTCTCTGGGGGGCGGCGCCGGAGGACATGGGGGTCGACCTAGGTTAACGCGGGGTGCCGGCGCGGGCAACGAGCGCTCGGGCCCACGACTCGGGCACCTCCGGGGTTCCCAGCCGCGCCCGGTGGCCGGGGGTTCCGTGGAAGTCCGACCCTCCGGTCGGCAGCAGATCCATCGTCCGGGCCATCCTCTCGTAGTGACGGGCCTGGGCCGCCGAGTGGCTGGTGTGGCGCACCTCCAGCGCCTCGAGGCCCGCCTCGACGAGCGCCGGGATCAGGTCGTCCCGACGGAACGAGCCGGGGTGGGCGAGCGATGCGATGCCCCCCGCCCCCCGGATCAGCGCGCACGCCTCGGACGGATCGAGCCGGGGCTTGTCGACGAAGGCGGGGCGGTCGCGACCCAGAAAGCGGTCGAACGCCTCGTCGTAGGTGTCGACGTGGCCGCGGTCGATCAGCGCCCGCGCCACGTGGGGGCGGGCGATCGTCCCCTCCCCGCTCGCCCTCTCCACGTCGGCGAAATCGACCTCCACGCCCAGCTCGTTCAGCCGCTCCACCATCTCCCGGGCGCGATGGTCGCGGTCCCGCGCGAAGCGCGCGAGGGCGTCGCGAAGCGGCCCGTCGCCCGGGTCGATCCGGTAGCCGAGGATGTGGGCCTCCCGTCCGTCGATCCGGCACGAGAGCTCGGTGCCCGCCATCACCTCGAGCCCCGGCGGCGCGGCTGCCCGGGCCGGAGCGACGCCGTCGATCGCGTCGTGGTCGGTGACCGCGATCGCGGAGAGGCCGCGCTCCGCCGCCCGTCGCACCAGCTCCTCCGGCGACAGGGCTCCGTCGGAGATCGTGGTGTGGGCGTGGAGGTCGACGGACACCGCGAACCCGCTACAGGACGTCGGCGAGCACGTCGAGCGCCATCTCGTAGCGGCCGAAGGGGGGCATCACGTACGCGCCCGCGAGGCCCGGCATCCCCCGGATTCCCCCGCGGGCCTCCCGGGCGATCGCGATGCCCTCCTCGCGCGCGGCCTCCTTGCTCGCCGTCGCCCGCATCCGCTCGCGCACGGCCTCGGGGATCCGCATCCCGGGCACCTCGTTGTGCAGGAACTCGGCGTTGCGGTGGGAGTAGAGCGGGAGGATCCCGGCCAGGATCGGGATCGGCGGCTCGCCCAGCTCGTCCAGGAACCGCTCGAAGAGGGCCGGGTCGAACACCGGCTGGGTCATCGCGAACGCGGCCCCCGCCTCCACCTTCCGGCGGAAGCGGTCGATCTCGCGGTCGATCTCGACCGCCCCCGGGTTCACCCCCACCCCGGGATGAAGCCGGAGCGGGACCCCGGTCTCGCGCCCGGCTGCGTCGAGGCCGCGGTTCAGCCCGGCGGCGACCTTCACGAGCCCGATCGAATCCACGTCGAAAACCGCCGTCGGCACCGCGTACTCCCCCGCCTTGGGGGGATCACCGGTGATGATCAGGACGTTGCGCACGTCGAGGGCGTCGGCGGAGAGGAGGTCGGCCTGCATCCCGTACAGGTTCCGGTCCCGGCAGCAGTAGTGGATCACCGTCTCGATCGGCACCTCGTCCCGGATCCTCCGCGCGATCGCCAGGGGGGTGGGCCGGGGGGAGATCCGGGCGTACTCGGGGATGTTCACCGCGTGTACGCCCGCCTCGTGGAGGGCGCCGACCCGCTCCACCAGCGATTCGAGGTCGGCGCTCTTGGGCGGGGTGAGCTCCACCGAGGTGACGAACCGCCCGCCGTCCCGGAGCCACCGCTCCAGCGGGGTCCGTTCCCCGACCGCGGCCGCCTCGGAGGCCTCCGCCTCCTCCTCGACCTCCACCTCCACCACGGCACCGGCGCTCCGCTCCGGCGAGAAGCCCGCCACCGCCTGCTTCATCTCGCGCACGTGCTCGGGGGTCGTTCCGCAGCACCCTCCGAGCAGCCGCACCCCCGCCTTCACGAACCGCTTGGCGTACTTCCCGAAGTACTCCGGCTCGGCCATGTACATGAGCCGCCCCTCCACCGTCTGGGGAAGGCCGGCGTTGGGCATGGCGGCCAGCGGAGCGCCCCCGTCCCGGGCCATGCGGGCGAGGCACTCGAGCATCGGCTTCGGGCCCACCGAGCAGTTCGCGCCGATCACCGCCGCACCGCCGAGGGCCATGTGCTCCGCGACCTCCCCGGGAGAGTGGCCGGACTGGGTGTCCCCGTCGTCCCCGAAGGTCATCAGCGCCACGATCGGGACGTCCCCGTCCACGTCGCGAATCGCCGCGAGCGCGGCCTCCATCTCCACGAGGCTCGGGATCGTCTCCACGACGAAGACGTCCACGCCCCCCTCGAGCAGCGCCTCGGCCTGCTCGGCGAAGATCGCCCGCAGGTCTTCCGGTCCGTAGTGGCCGGCCACCTGGCCGCGCACCCCGACCGGCCCGATCGAGCCACCGACGTACGCTCTCCCCTCCGCGGCCTCCCTCGCCAGGCGCGCGCCGGCGCGGTTGATCTCGCCCACCTTCTCCTCGAGCCCGTGACCCAGGAGCCGGGCGCGGTTGGCGCCGAAGGTGTTCGTCTCCAGGAGGTCGGCCCCGGCGGCGACGTAGCCGCGATGGATCTCGCTCACCAGCTCGGGGCGGGAGAGGCACAGGGCGTCGAAGGATCGGTTGATGAAGACCCCTCGGGAGTACAGCATCGTCCCCATCGCCCCGTCGGCGACCAGGACCGTCTCCCGCAGCCGCTCGAGCAGCTCGCTTCCCCGGCCCACCCTCGCTACTGCGGTGGGAGCGCGGTGCCGGCCCGCGCCAGGATCTCGGAGGCGGTCTCGCTCTCCGGGTCCACCTGGAGCATCTCCCCGGCGATCCGCCTCGCGGCCTCCTTGTCACCGTTTCTCAGGTGCCACCGCCCGGCGGTGGCGAGAGCCTCGAGGACCGCCTCGGGCCGGCCCGTCTCGCGGGCGCATTCGACCCAATCCTCGAAGTCCTCGCCGCGGGCGTGGCCGATTTTGGCGAGCTCGACGTACGCGGCGATCGCCTCCGCCCAGCGCTCCTCCTCGCGGAACGCATCGGCGGCCTCCAGCAGCATCCGGGCCCCGCTCTCGTGGGATCCCTCCCTGATCCGGGCCTCGGCGAGATCCATCATCTCCGCGGGTAAGCTCGCCCGCTCCAGCTCCGACGCCGCCTCCTCGAGGCCGCTCGGAACGATCGTCCCGGGGTCCCGCTCACCCTCCCGGGCGACCGTGGGCTCCTCCTCCGGCTCGTCCCCGGCCGGCGCCTTCGGATCCGTGTAGCTCGTCGGCTCGATCTCGAGACCCCCGAGAAAATCCTCCTCCCGGGGCGCGAGCCCCGCCTCCTCCTCGGGCTCGGGCTCCGGCGGTGGCTCGGACGGGGTCGAGGCGGCGGGCTCGGGCTCCGGCGGCGGCTCGGACGGGGTCGAGGCGGCGGGCTCGGGCTCCGCAAGCCCGGCGGGGGAAGCTCCGAGGTCCTGCAGCCGCTGGCGCACCCGGCGGGCCGCCTCCTCGTCCCCGTTCGCCCGGTAGGTGGAGGCGGCGGCCCGCAGCTCCTCGACCGCCACCTCCTCCAGTCCCTTCTCCAGCAGCAGGCCCGCCAGCTCCTCGCGGCGCTCCGGCCGGTCGGAGCCCATCGCCACGATCTCCTCGAGCGCGAGGATCGCCTCGTCCCGATCGCCCATCCGCCTCTTCCGCTCCGCGTACCCCGCCAGCTCGCGCTCGGCGTCCGCCTCGAGCCCCTTCGCGGCGTAGTAGCGGCCGATCAGAAGCGCGGTGTTCCCCTCGGCGGGGGCGTTGCGGCGGATCTTCTTGCAGCAGGCGATCGCGTTGTCGTGCATGCCCTCGCGGGCGTACGCCTCGGCGGCCTGCCGCCAGTAGTCGACGGCGGAGGCGATGTCGCCCTTGTCCAGATACGCGTCGCCCAGCCCGTTCAGGACGCCGGCCGGCGGCTCGTTGCCCGAGGCGTCCGCCTCGTGGAGGCGGTCCAGGTATCCGGCGACCGCCTCGTCGGGCTCGGCGTGGCGGGAGGGCTCGCCCGTGTCCTTTTTCCAGAAGGGGGTCATCGTGCTAGAATGTGCGCCCCGAGGCGGAAGTTTTCAATCTCCGCCCGGGCGGCTAGCTTCCGGCCCCGTATCCCACGCTCGTCTCGAACAGGAGGTACGGATGATCACGATCACCGACGCGGCCGCCGAGAAGATCCGCCTCGCCCTCGAGCGCGCCGAGCCGCCCCGGCGCCACCTCCGGATCTCCGTCTCCTCCTCGGGCTCGGAATTCGGCTACCGGCTCGACGCCCTCACCGCGGAGGACGTGGACCCCGGCGACCGGGAGCTCGAGCAGGACGGCTTCGTCCTGGTGCTCGACCAGGAGAGCGCCGAGCGGCTCGAGGGCGCCACCGTCGACTACCGGGAGTCGCTGGTGGAGAACGGGTTCCGGATCGACAACCCCAACGAGCCGGCGAGCCCCGAGCTTCCGACCGGGGCGAGGGACGACCTCGAGGGGCCCGTGCCCGATCGGGTCCGGACGCTCCTCGACTCCGAGATCAACCCTTCCATCGCCGCCCACGGCGGCCACGTCCGGATGGTCGACTACGAGGAGGGGACGGTGTTCCTCGCCTTCGGCGGAGGGTGTCACGGGTGCGGGATGGTGGACGTGACCCTCAAGCAGGGCATCGAGAGCCGGATCCGGGAGGTGGTTCCCGAGGTGGTCGAGGTGGTCGACACCACCGACCACTCCACCGGCGAGAACCCCTACATCTGACGCAGCGCCTCCAGGTCCTCCTCGGCCGCGAGCACCTCGCGCGGCCGGGTGCCGTCGGGGGGGCCCACGACGCCGGCGTTCTGGAGCTGGTCGAGGATCCGGGCGGCCCTCGAGTATCCCACCCGTAGCCGGCGCTGCAGCAGGCTCGTCGAGCCCTGGTCGTTCTCGATCACGACCTTGGCCGCGGCGAAGAACAGCTCGTCACGCTCGTCCAGCGCGGCCACCTCGAGCTCGCTCGCCTCGGCGATGATGTCGACCGGCGGGGCGACCTCCTCGGCGTCGAGCTCCTCGCCCGCCTCCTTCAGGTAGTCGACGATCCGGGCCGTCTCCTCGCTCGAGAGGTACGCCCCCTGGATCCGGACGGGCTCGGCGCGGTCGGCCGGGAGGAACAGCATGTCGCCGTCGCCGATCAGCGCCTCCGCGCCGTTCATGTCGAGCACGGTGCGGCTGTCGATCTTCGAGGAGACCTGGAAGGAGATCCGGCTCGGGAAGTTCGCCTTGATCACCCCGGTGATCACGTTCACGCTCGGGCGCTGGGTCGCCAGCACCAGATGGATCCCCACCGCGCGCGCCATCTGGGCGAGCCGCGCCAGCGGCTCCTCCACCTCCTGCTGGACGGTGAGCATCAGATCGGCCAGCTCGTCGATCACCACCACGATGTAGGGGAGGGGCCGGATCGGCCCCTCGTCCCCCTCGCCGCGGCCCGGGTCCTCCAGGTCCTCCCCCCGTCTCGCCCGCGCGTTGAAGTCCGCCAGGCTCCGGATCCCGTTCGCCGCCAGCATCTTGTAGCGGCGATCCATCTCGGCCACCGTCCACTTGAGCGCCTTGGCGGACTTCTTGTGCTCCACCACCACCGGGTGGAGCAGGTGGGGGATCCCGTTGTACACGACGAGCTCCAGCATCTTCGGGTCGATCATGATGAAGCGCACCTCGTCGGGCGGATAGCGGTACAGCAGGCTCGTGACGAGCGCGTTGATGCACACCGACTTCCCGCTCCCGGTGGCCCCCGCGATCAGCAGGTGGGGCATCCGCGCCAGGTCGGTCACGATCGGCTCGCCGGCGATCTCGCGGCCGAGCGCGAGCGGCAGCTTCTGGTCCGCCCCCCGCCACGCGGGGCTCTCGAGCACCTCCCGGAGCGTGACGATCCGGGGCTCGGGGTTCGGGATCTCGATCCCCACCGCCCCCTTGCCCGGGATCGGGGCGACGATCCGGATCCGCTCGGCCCGCATCGCGAGCGCGAGGTCGTCCGCCAGGTTGCTGATCTGGTTCACCTTCACGCCGGGCGCGGGCTTCACCTCGAACTGGGTGAGGACGGGTCCCGAGTGGATCGCGACGATCTCCCCCTCCACGTTGAACGTCCGGAGCTTCTCGATCAGGACCTCGCCGAGCCGCTCGAGGTCCGCCTCGCTCCGGCGGTCGTCGGCGGGTGGGGGGGACTCCAGCAGGTCGATCGGGGGGAGGAAGGAGCCGGCCAGCGGCCCCCCGCGGGCGCCGGGGGCGACCGTCGGCGACGGGGCCGGCGCGGAGGCGGGGGGGCCGGCCGGGACGGCGGGCTCGTCCTCCTCCGCCTCCTCCGGCCGCGCCGCCGCGGGCTCCGGAGCCTCCTCGGCTCCCCGCCGCTCCTCGAGCCGCCGGCGTCTCCACTCGGCGAAACGGGAGCGCGCCCGGCGGGTGCCGCCCCGCGCCGTCTCCACGCCGCGCTCGACCCGGTCGGCCAGGGAGACCTGGAAGGTCGCCACCACCAGGACCGCGAGCGCCACCCCGCTCAGGAGGAGGGCTCCTCCGAGACCGAGAACGCCGACGAGACCCCCCGCCGTCGCCGTTCCGAGCGCTCCCGCGCCGGCCGCCCACGCGCCCCCGCCGTCGCCCCACACGGCGGCGATCCCGAGCAGGGCGAGCCCGATCCATCCCGCCACGACCGCCGCCGCGGTGAGGATCGCCGCGCGCCGCCCGGCGCGGTCGAAGAAGAGAAGCGTCCCCCAGGCGAGAAGCAGCGCCCCCAGGAGGAGCGAGCCCCAGCCGAGCCAGCGGTGGAGATAGTAGGAGGTCCAGGCGCCGAGCACGCCCACCCTGTTCACCGCGTCGGGGGTTCGCTCGGCGGCGGGATCGTACGGCCACAGTGCGATCAGGACGAACATCCCGGTCGCGACCATCATCAGCCCCAGGATCTCCCGTCGGAGCCTGGAGTGGTCGGGTTTCCTCCGGCGCGCCACGTCAGGCCGGGGTGGCCGCGGGCTGGGCCTCCTCGAGCCACTCCTCGACGAACTTCGTGTGGACCTCGCCCGCGAGGAAGCGGGGCTCCGAGATCAGGCGGCGGTGCATCGGGATCGTCGTCGACACGCCCTCGATCACGAACTCGTCGAGGGCCACCCGCATCCGGGCGATCGCCTGGTCCCGGTCGCGGCCGTGGGCCAGGACCTTGGCGATGAGCGAGTCGTAGTGGGGGGGGATCCGGTAGGACTGGTACGCGGCGGTGTCCACCCGCACGCCGGGTCCCCCGGGCTGGTGGAAGGAGGTGATGGTCCCCGGGGTGGGCATGAAGTTCCGGTCGGGGTCCTCGGCGTTGATCCGGCACTCGATGGCGTGGCCGCGGAAGCCCACCTGGTCCTGGGCGATGCCGAGCGGCTCGCCGGCGGCGATCGTGAGCTGCTCGAGCACCAGATCCCGCCCCGTCACCAGCTCGGTCACGGGATGCTCCACCTGGATCCGGGTGTTCATCTCCATGAAGTAGAACTTCCCGTCCTCGCCGAGCAGGAACTCCACCGTGCCCGCCCCCACGTAGTCGATCCGGTGGGACCCCTGGACCGCCGCCTCCCCCATCTCCTCGCGGAGCTTCTGGTCCAGGGCGGGGGAGGGCGCCTCCTCGAGGAGCTTCTGGTGGCGGCGCTGGGAGGAGCAGTCCCGCTCCCCCAGGTGGATCACGTCGCCCCTGGTGTCGCCCAGGACCTGGATCTCCACGTGGCGGGGTCGCTCGAGGTACTTCTCGACGTACACCCGGGGGTCGCCGAAGGCCGCCTCCGCCTCCTGGCGCGCCTGGGAGAACACCCGGCCGAAGCTCTCTGCGTCGCGGGCCACCCGCATCCCCTTGCCGCCGCCGCCCGCGCTCGCCTTGATCAGCACCGGGAAGCCGATCTCCTCGGCCGCCCGCCTCGCCGAGGCCTCCTCCTCCAGGGTGCCCTCGGAGCCGGGGACGACGGGGACGCCCGCTTCCCGCATCAGCCTCCGGGCCTCGGCCTTGTCGCCCATCTTCCGGATCTGCTCGGCGGTGGGGCCGATGAACACCAGGTCGCTCTCGGCGCAGATCTCGGCGAACTCCGCGTTCTCGGCGAGGAAGCCGTAGCCGGGGTGCACCGCGTCGGCCCCGGTGATCTCCGCCGCCGCGATCAGGCGGGGGATGTTGAGGTACGACTCCGAGGCCGGAGCTCCACCCACGCACACCGCCTCGTCGGCGAAGCGCACGTGGAGGGCGTCGACGTCGGCCTGGGAGTGGACCGCCACGGTCTTGAGCCCGAGGCTGCGGCACGCGCGAATCACCCGGAGGGCGATTTCGCCGCGGTTGGCGATCAGGACCTTGTCGTACATCGACTCACCGCCCGTATCCCTCCAGCGCCCGCACGAACCCCTTCTCGATCAGATATTCCAGGATCCGCCGGGCGTTCTCCTCGGGCCCATGGTCGACGGTGTCCAGAACGACCTCCGGATCCTCCGGATCCTCGTAGGGGTCGTCGATCCCGGTGAAGTTCTCGATCTCTCCGCGGCGGGCCATCGCGTACATCCCCTTCACGTCCCGCTCCTCGCACACCTCCAGCGGCGTGTCGACGAACACCTCCACGAAGTTCTCCTCGCCGACCATCGCGCGGACGTCGTTCCGGGTCGCCCGGTAGGGGCTCACCGCCGCGCACACCGCCACGCCGCCGTGGCGCGCCAGCTCGGCGGCCACGAATCCGATCCGGCGGACGTTCCGGTCCCGATCCTCCTTGGAGAAGCCGAGCCCGTGGGAGAGGTGGGTCCGGACCACGTCGCCGTCGAGCACCGTCACCTGGCGGCCGTGCTCCTGGAGCAGGACGGTGAGCACCTCGGCGGTGGTCGACTTTCCGGCGCCCGACAACCCGGTGAACCACACGCACACCCCCTGCCGGTGGCGCGGCGGGTGGGCGTCGGCGAGGATGGAGGCCACCTCGGGCCGGGTGAACCACTCGGGCAGGCTCCGGCCGTTGCCGAGGTACTCCTCGCGCACCTGGGTGCCGGAGAGGGAGGCGGTCCGACTCCCCTCTTCCACCTGGGTCACCTCTTCGTACCGGTCCTCGTCGGGGAGGTAGACGAGCATGCGGAAGGGGACGACCTCCACCCCGTGCTCGTCCCGGTGCTCCTCGACCATCTCCTGGGCGTCGTAGGGCCCGTAGAAGGGGTTCCCCTCGCTGTCGACCCCCGGCCCGGCGTGGTCACGCCCCACGATCAGGTGGTTCGCCCCGTAGTTGCGGCGGATGATGGCGTGCCACAGCGCCTCCCTGGGGCCCGCCATCCGCATCGCCAGCGGCAGGAGGGAGAGGAGGATCCGGTCGGGATCGTAGTACTTCCCCGCCAGGGCGCGGTAGGTGCGTACCCGGGTGAAGTGGTCCACGTCCCCCGGCTTCGTCATCCCCACCACCGGGTGGAGGAGGAGCACCCCGTCGGTCTCCTCCACGGCCCGCTTGGTGAGCTCCTCGTGCACGCGGTGGAGCGGGTTCCGGGTCTGGAAGGCGACCACGTTCTCGTGGCCGTAGGAGGCGAGCCGCTCCCGTGTCTCGACCGGACGGAGCCGGAGGTCCGGAAAGTCGTAGCGCCGCGGGAGATCGATCATCCGGATCGGACCCGAGACGTTCCGGCCACCCCACCGCTCCATCTCGGCGACCAGGGGGTGGCGCGGGTCGGTGGTGCCGAGCACCCCCGCCGCGACCTCCTTCCGATCCCACTCGTAGATCTCCTCCACCCGCATCACCGCGAGCAGGTAGTTCCGGCTGTCCCGCAGCGCGATCTCCTCGCCGGGCGCGACCGGAGCGTCCTCGTCCACCGGCAGCGGGATCGGGATCGGGAAGAGGGCGCCGTCGGCCAGGCGCATCTCCGCCACCACCCGGTCGTGGTCCTCCTTCCCCATGAAGCGGTCGAGCGGGGAAAAGGCCCCGACCGCCAGCAGCTCCAGGTCGCAGAGCGTGCGCTCGGAGATCTGGATCGAAGGGAGCTCGCCGGCCTTCCTTCGGAGCTCCTCCCGACCCTCCTCGGTCTCGAGGAGGTCGACGAGCTCGCCGCCGTAAGGTTCGATGATGGACGCCTGGACGCCGGTGGTGATGTCGGACATGACTTTATGTGTCTCCAGTCAAATCGTTTTCATTACGAGACTTACGATAACGAGAACACGCCTTCCACGACCTCCGCGACCCGTCCCCAGGTCGCCGGATCCGCCGCGAAGATCCCGCCGGGCTGTGCGGGGTCGGCCCCGCCGTAGCGGAGCCGCTCGCCGCGGCAGTCGGTGACCCGCCCCCGGCGCCCCGGAGGATCGCCTCGGGAGCGCACGTGTCCCACTCCTTCAGATACGGGACGGGGTGGACGTAGAGGTCCGCCTCCCCGACGGCGATCTTCGCGCATTTGGTTCCGACGGACCCGGACAAGATAACGACGATCTCGCCGAGCGTCGCCTCCAGCCGCCGGATCGCCTCGTCGGGATGGCTGCGGGAGCGGACGAAGCGGATCGGATCCTGCGGGGAGCGCTCCTCCACCCGGAGCTCCTTCGTCCGGGGCGCGGGCCCTCCGGCCGCGCCGGAGACCTCCCAGGCGCCGAGGCCCACGCCGCCGAGGTAGAGCCGGTCGAGCGCGGGCCGGAGGACGGCGCCGAGGCGGGCCTCTCCGTCGACCGCGAGGCCCACCATCACGCTGAACTCGTCGATCCCGTCGATGAACTCCCGCGTGCCGTCCAGGGGATCCACCACCCAGAGGCGTCCACCCGCTCTCTCCCGCCGATCCCGGATCCCCTCCTCGCTCACCACCGCGTCGTCGGGCCGCTCCCGATCGAGCCGCCCCAGGATCGCCCGGTGCGCGTCCCGGTCGGCGGCGGTGACCGGACCGCGGCCCCGGTCGTCCACCTCCAGGTCGTCGCGTTCGAACCACGCCACCGCGGCGCGCCCCCCCTCCAGCGCGGCTCCCGCGGCCACCGCCAGGTCCCCGGCGTCGGCCGGTCCGACGCCCAGGTTCCCGATCGTCTCTCGCAGGTCGGTCATTCCCCTCCGTTCGCCCTGTGCGAACCGGCGTTCACGACGCGTCCCGGAGGGGCCCGACGAGAAAGAGGGGCGACCCGGGGTGGGGCCGCCCCTCTCGGAAAGTCCGGAGGCCGCGCCGCTCTAGACGTCGATCTGGAGCAGCTCCTCCTCTTCGCTTCCGCCGTTCTTCTTCAGCACCATCTTCTCGTAGTACTCGCGGACCATGGCCGCCTCGCGGGCCGCCTTCTTGGCGGCGAGCCGCTCCTCGTGGGCGTTCTGCGGACCCTCCCCGCGATCCCGCACGCGGGCCGCGTCCTCGGGATCCACCTCGAGGGCGTGCTCGTAGTTCTCGAGCGGCACCTCCTTGCCGCCGGCGAAGATCTCGTGGCGGCCGTGCTCCTTGTACCACTCCGCCACGGTGGCGTTCTTGTGCATGTTCTCGATGATGTTCCGCCAGCCGTGGCCGGTGTTGTACGCGCAGAAGGAGATCTCCCCCTGCTGGGTGGCGTACGGGATGATGCACATCTCGGTGCGCCGGAAGTCGTAGTTGAAGAGGTCCTGGAACCACATGCCGGCGATGAAGAGGAAGTTCCACGGATCCGTCTCGCGCCGCTCCCAGGCGCCCTCGTGGTCGAGCGAGCCGTAATCCTTCCCGGTCAGCCCGTACGACTTGTCGAACTTCTTGAAGAGGTCGATCAGGGTGAGGCTCGGCGGGGCCTCGTACGGCTTGTAGTTCTTCAGCAGCGCCAGCCCGATCTGGAGGTTCGAGTACCACTTGCCGCGCCCGGCGTCGGAAATCTTCCGGAAGTCCCGGGTGAGGCCCGGGATGTCGAGGAACTCCGGCACCGGCCGGAACTCCTTGGTGTGCTTGTTGAGCATGAGCGCGGTGCCGACCCCGCAGTTCGGGTGGCAGCCGCAGGAGACCTGGCCCCACTCGGCTTCGGGGCCGTGGACCATGTCGGCCAGGTCGCTGAAGGTCCCCATCAGGCTGAGCGGGAACCAGTCGCGCTTGGGCTCGGTGATCCCGAGCTGCTCGCGGACGTCCTTCGCCATGTGGCTGAGGGTGTAGCGCTGGCGCATCCGCCGCTCGTCGCTGATCGCCTCGTCGCGCCCGGTGAAGGAGACCGGCTGGAAGGCGATGAAGGCGATCTTCTTCGGATTGTCGAGGGCGAACTTGATGATCGGGCCGACCTGGTCGTTGTTCACCGTGTTCACCAGGGTCGTGACCAGCACGATCTGGACGCCCGCCTCGTACAGGTTGTGGATCGCCTTCAGCTTCACGTCGAACAGGTTGCCCACCTTCCGGTGGCTGTTGGCGTCGTTGCCGATCCCGTCGAACTGGAGGTAGACGAAGCGGAGGCCCGCCTTCGCCGCCTCCTCCGCGAACTCGGGGCTCTTGGCGAACTCGATCCCGTTGGTCGCCGCCTGGACGGAGTTGTAGCCGAGGTCCCGGCAGTACCGCACCGCCCGGATGAAGTGGGGGGAGAGGGTCGGCTCGCCGCCCGAGAACTGGATCGACATCTGCCGCCGCGGCTTGATGTCGAGCGCGTTGTCGAGGATCTCCTTGATGTCCGCCCACTCGAGCTCGTGGACGAAGCCCACCTGGTTGGCGTCCATGAAGCACGGATCGCACATCATGTTGCACCGGTTGGTGAGATCCACCGTGAGGACCGCGCCGCGGCCGTGCTTGATCGTGGAGGAGCCGTGGTCGTGGAGGTGGCCGTCGTTGTGGGCCCGCAGGTCGCGGCCCGGGAAGTTCTGCTCGATCCACTGGAGGAACTCCGAGTCGATCGCCATCAGGTCCTCGAAGCGGCCGTGCTCGGGGCACTCCTTCACCATCCACACCTGGCCGTCCCGCTCGACGATCTCGGCCTCGATCTCGCCCACCTTCTCCTCGATCAGGACCCGGTGGTCCTCCTCGCCCGAGAGGATCCGCTCGCGGGCCTCCACCACGCACCTGGGGCACAGCGAGTCGGTCTTGCGCGGCCAGCCCAGCTTGGGCTTCGACTTCTCCCAGCTCTTCAGGATCGGCTTGTCGCTCCACCTCGGGGTGAAGGAGGGGTTGGGCTTGCGCCGGTCGAGGAAGTGGATGGCGTTGAAGGCGCCCGCGGCCAGCTTGGTGGCGACCCAGTCGAGCCCGCGCATCGCCTTCGTCTTGAGCCCCGTGTCGGCGTTCCCGTTCGGGTCGAGCGGCTTGTCGGGGACCTCGAAGGAGGTGGTGTCGAACTCCCCCGCGATCCGGCCGTCCCCGTTCGAGGCCTCTACGGCCACCTCCGCGTCGTTCGCGGGATCCACTGCGCGGGTATCGATCTTGATCATCTGGTCTCCTCCTTCGAGCGAGCGACAGGCACGGGTCCCGAGTCTCTCTCCGCTACTTTACTGGTCACCGACGAGGTTGTAAAGCGATTCATTCCACCGGGGCCGCGCTCCGCTGTTCGCCGCGGCTCTGGTACAGGAAGCTGTGCATGCTGTGGTAGAAGCCCCGCAGGGAGTAGAGAACCTCCACCTCTCCCCGGCACGAGTACCAGCACGCGGTGCACGTGTTCGTCTCGTGGGCCCGGTGGAGGTTGTCGATCACGTCGTCGAGCGGGTCGTCCCGCAGGTTGCCGCACGGCTCCTCCTCGTTGAACTCCACGCACTTGGAGACGACCATCCGGTTGTCGACGTTGAACATGCCCCGTCCCGCGATGCACCCGTCGATGCCGTCGTTCACCGCGTCCTCGAACTGCTCGAGGTACACCCGGTTGGCGTGGAACGTCTCGGGATGGCGGTCCTTCAGCTCCAGCAGCACCTCGGTGGCTCCGGGCAGGTGGCGCTGGCCGTCCTCGCCCGTCTTCATCACCGAGTAGGGCTGGACCTGCCAGTAGACGCCGAGGTCGCGGGCGAGCTCGCACAGCTTCGGCATCTCCTCGAGGTTGTCGTCGGTCAGCACCGAGATGATCTGCACCCGCTGGACGTCGGTGTCGGTCCGGGCCTCCTTCAGCTGCTCGATCGCCGAGATCGCCCGCTCGTAGGCGTATTTCACGCCCCGGTGCTCGGCGTGCTTCTCGGCGTCGGCGTAGTCGATCGACACCGAGACGCCCCAGCATCCCGCCTCCCAGATCTGGCGCGCCCGCTTCGGCGTCATCCCGCTGCCCGACGTCGTCATGTACGGGAAGTGGTCCTGGGCGAGGATCTCGATGATCCGGTGGACGTCGCGGCGCAACATCGGCTCGCCGCCCGCCAGCGAGATGATGAGCGAGCCGAGATCCGCCAGCTTCTCCGCGCCGATCGCGAAGTCCTCGAGCGAGTTCTCCTCGTGGGGCTGGTAGTCGTTCTGCCAGTAGGTGCAGAAGGAGCAGCCGTAGTTGCAGTTGTAGGTGACCTGCCACGTGACCCATACCGGCTGTCCCGTGAGGAACGCCCGCAGCAGCCGGTATTTCTTGCTCAGCTTGTGGCGCGGGGCGCGGGTGAGGACGGGGGACTCGGCCTTCAGGGGGGGCCCGATCGGAAGCTCGATCTCCACCTCCCGGGGCTCCGCATCGGCGACGGGGTCCGTCTCCGGTCCGGCGATCGTCCCGGCGTAGGTCTCGGGGAGGAGGGACTCGAGCGGGATCGGGCTGCTGCTCATGGAACCTGGCCTGTGGCGGGTCGCGTCGTCGGCGCGTCTGCGAAACGTTGCCGGATAGTGTAGGCTCGGGCGATTCGGCGCGTCAAATCCCGACCGTCCGCTCGCCGACGTACCACGGCAACGCCTCGGCCAGGCCTTCCCGCAGCGTGTGGGTGGGCCGGTACCCGAGACGCTCCCTCGCCCTGGTGATGTCCGCCTCGGAGTGGCGGACGTCCCCGGGACGGAAGTCGGCGTAGACGGGCTCCTCCTCCTCCAACCGGGGAAAGCGGGGGGCCAGCATGTCGCGAAGCAGCCGGAAGAGCTCGTTCAGCGAGGTGCGCTCCTGGACGGCCACGTTGTACACCTCCCCGATCGCCTCCCGGTCCTCCGTCGTGGCCGCGAGCAGGTTCGCCTGGACCGCGTTCTCCACGTAGCAGAAGTCGCGGCTGGTCTCCCCGTCGCCGTAGATGGTGACCGGCTCGTCCGAGGCCATCTCGGCGATCCAGCGGGGGATCACCGCCGCGTACGGCCCGTCCGGGTCCTGTCGCGGCCCGAACACGTTGAAGTACCGCAGGCCCACGACCTCCAGGCCGTAGGTCCGCGCGAACACCTCCGCGTACACCTCCGTGCACACCTTGGTGGCGGCGTAGGGGGAGAGGGGCTCGCCGGTGTGCTCCTCCCGCTTCGGCAGCCCGGGGTCGTCGCCGTAGACGCTGCTGCTGGAGGCGTAGACGATCCGCTCCACCCCCGCGTCCTTCGCCGCGGCGAGCAGGTTCACGGTGCCGGTCGTGTTGCTCTCGTGGCTCGCGAGCGGGTCCTCGATGGAGCGGGGAACCGCGCCGAGCGCGCCCTGGTGGAGCACGATCGGGGCTCCCTCGCACCCCCGTCGGCAGGCGTCGAAGTCCGAGAGGTCCCCGCGGATCAGGCGGAAGCGGCCCCACCGATCCGGCCCCACGCTCTCCTCGACGTCGGCGAGGTTGCTCTCGCGCCCGGTGGAAAAATTGTCGAGGCCGACGACCGGCTGGCCGAGCTCGAGGAGGCTCTCCAGGAGGTTCGAGCCGATGAACCCGGCGACCCCGGTGATCAGCCACCGTCTCGGGTTCTCCCGGAGGCTCGCACGCACCTGCTCGTAGCGGGACGGCTCGCTCACGCCCTCCACACCTTCCCGGAGGCGGCATCGACGTCGCGCATGGCGTTCCTCGTGTCCACGATGCACCGGCCCCACTCCCCCAGCTCCTCGTAGTCGACGGCGTCGTGGTCGGTGGAGATCACCACCGCGTCGAAGCTCGACACGCTCTCCCGGCTCCACTCGACCGATCGCTTCCCCGCCCAGTGGGAGTGCTCCCTGCTGGGCTGGATCTCGGGAACGTGCGGGTCGAAGTAGTCGACCGCCGCGCCCCGCTCGGCCAGAAGGTCCATCAGGACGTAGCTGGGAGATTCCCGGTCGTCCGCGACGTTCGGCTTGTAGGCGAGGCCCACCACGAGGATCCGGCTCCCGTTGACCGGCTTGCGGCGGGCGTTCAGCGCGGCCGCGAGCCGGGATACCACGTATTCCGGCATCGTGGTGTTGATCTCCCCCGCCAGCTCGATGAAGCGGGTGTACTTCCCGTACTCGCGGGCCTTCCACGTCAGGTAGAACGGGTCGATCGGGATGCAGTGGCCGCCCCACCCGGGCCCGGGGTCGAACCGCATGAACCCGAACGGCTTCGTCTCGGCGGCGTCGAGCACCTCCCACACGTCGATCCCCATCCGGTCGTACACCATCTTGAGCTCGTTCACCAGCGCGATGTTCACCGACCGGAAGACGTTCTCCATCAGCTTGGTGGCCTCCGCGGCCCGGGCGGAGGAGACCAGGATCGTCCGCTCGACGAAGCGGCCGTAGAGCGCCTCGGCCACCTCCCCGGAGACGGGGTCGACGCCACCCACCACCTTGGGGATCGTGGAGGTGGTGTAGTCGGGGTTGCCGGGATCCTCCCGCTCGGGCGAGAAGGCGAGGAAGAACTCCTCCCCGCACTCCAGCCCGCCGGCCTCGAGGATCCCCTTCAGCAGCTCGTCGGTCGTGCCGGGGTAGGTGGTCGACTCCAGCACCACCAGCTGGCCGGGCCGGAGCCGCTCGGCGATCTCGGCGGCGGTGCCCCGCACGAACCGCATGTCGGGCTCGCGGTGCTCGTCGAGCGGGGTGGGCACGCAGATCAGGATCGCGTCGGGCTCGCCGAGCCGGGCGAACTCGGCGGTGGGCTCGAAGCGGCCCTCCTCGAGGGCGCGCCCGATCCGCCGGCCGTCGAGGTGCTCGACGTAGCTCTCGCCGGCCTCCAGCGCGGCGACCTTCTCCAGATCCACGTCGAAACCGATCACCCGGAGGCCCGCCTCCACGATCGTGAGCGCCAGGGGGAGGCCCACGTAGCCGAGGCCGATCACGCCGACGAGGGCCGAGCCGTCCTCGATCTTCCCGCGGAGCTCCTCGGCGGGGACGTTCTTCGGCGTCACGACCCCTCCCTCGACCACACGATCCGGCCGCCGCGGACGGTGGCGAAGGTGTGGTTGATGCCGTAGTGGTAGGCGAGGTGGGTCACGTCGGGCGCGCGGAAGAGCGCGACGTCCCCGAGGGCCCCGACGGCCAGGGTGCCCCGGTCGTCCCTGCCGAGCGCCCGCGCCCCGCCCGCCGTGGCCGCCCGCACCGCCTCGGCGATCGTGAGTCCCAGGTTGCAGCACGCCATCGCGATCAACAGGAGCAGGTTCTGGCTCATCGAGCTGCCGGGGTTGAAGTCGGTGGCGAGGGCGAGGGTGGCGCCGGCGTCGGCCAGCGCGCGGCCCGGCGCGTGGCGGCCGAGCCGCAGGAAGAAGGAGGTGCCGGGCAGCAGGGTCGCCACCGTGCCGCTCTCCGCCAGGGCCGCGATCCCGTCGGCCTCGATCGCCACCAGGTGGTCGGCGCTGACCGCCCCGAGCCGGGCCGCGAGGGCCGCGCCCCCGAGCGGCTCGAACTCCTCGGCGTGGATCTTCAGCCCGAAGCCGAGCTCGGCCGCCCTTCCCAGGATCCGCTCGCTCTCCGCCACCGTGAAGGCGCCCTCGTCGCAGAAGACGTCGCAGAACTCCGCCAGCCGCTCCCCGGCCACCGCGGGCAGCATCTCCTCTTCGACGAGCCGCACGTAGCCCGCGCGGTCGCCGGCGAACTCCGGCGGAACCGCGTGCGCGCCCAGGAAGGTCGGCACCAGACGCGGCAGCGAGGCGTCCCCGGAGAGGCGGCGCACCACCCGCAGCGCCTTCAGCTCGTCCTCGGTGGAGAGGCCGTAGCCCGACTTCACCTCCACCGTGGTCACGCCGTGGCGGGAGAAGGCGGCCAGGCGGGAGCGGGTGAGGGCGGCCAGCTCCTCCTCGCTCCGCTTCCGGAAGTCGCGCACGCTGTACAGGATGCCCCCTCCCTCGGCGGCGATCTCCCGGTAGGTGGCGCCCTCGAGCCGCCGCTCGAACTCGTGCTCGCGGGTGGCGCCGAAGACGGCGTGGGTGTGGGAGTCGACCAGCCCCGGCAGCGCGATCGCGCCGGCGGCGTCCAGCCGGGGGGCCGCCTCCGCCTCGCCCGGCGCCTCCTCCATGGGGCCGCGCGCGGCGATCCGG
>JAWVZN010000029.1:0-30524 GCA_033722155.1 Gemmatimonadota bacterium
AGGTTCGCGGCTTTCGACCGGAATGGAATCGAGATCTACCATACGAACGTCGTGGTGAGGGTGGGAGAGCGGTGGGCCTTGGTATGCGGCGTGGCGATCGCCGAGACGGTCGACCGGAGCGAGGTTCTCGCCTCGCTCTCCGAGACCGGCCACGAGACCTTCGAGATCTCGCTCGAGCAGATGCACGATTTCTGCGGCAACGTGCTCGAGGTCGAGAACGGAAACGGAGAGAAGCTGGTCGTGATGTCCGAGCGCGCGTACGAGGCGTACGCCTCCGAGCAGCGGGCCGTCCTCGAGCGGTACGCCGGTATCGTCCAGGTCGATCTGTCCACCATCGAGCGGCACGGGGGCGGCAGCGCCCGTTGCATGCTCGCCGAACTCAACTAGCCGGGAGAGCGCATGGAGGCATTTCAAAGTGTGGTCGACACCCTGGGGGCGCTGGTGTGGGAGTCCGGCATCCCGGTCCGCAACGAGGTGGTCCCGTACGTGGTGATCGCGCTCCTCGGCGCGGGGGTGTACCTCACGCTGTATCTCGGCTTCATCCAGATCCGCCGGCTCGTGCACGGCTTCGCGGTCACCACCGGCCGATACGACGACCCGACCGAGCCCGGCGACGTCAGCCACTTCCAGGCGCTCACCACGGCGCTGTCGGCCACCGTGGGGATCGGCAACATCGCCGGCGTGGCGATCGCGATCCACTTCGGCGGCCCCGGCGCCCTTTTCTGGATGTGGGTGACCGCGTTCCTCGGGATGGCGACGAAGTACACCGAGGTCACCCTCGCCCAGCACTACCGCTCCCTCACCGCCCCCGACATGGACGCCCACCGGTGGGAGGGCACGGTCGCGGGCGGGCCGATGTACTACATCGAGCGCGGGCTCGGCTCGAAGTGGAAGCCGCTGGCGGTCTTCTTCGCCACCCTGCTCGGCATCACCGCCTTCATGACCGGCAACGCGATCCAGGCGAACACCGTCGCCGACTCCATGGAGACGACGTTCGGGGTGCCGATATGGATCAGCGGCATCGTCACCGCCACCATCGTGGCGCTCGTCATCATCGGCGGGATCCGCCGGATCGGACGGGTGACCGGGATTCTCGCTCCCGTCATGGCCGTGATCTACGTCGCCGGCGCGCTCGTCATCCTGGCGATCAACTACACCGAGGTGATCCCGAGTCTCCTCCTCATCTTCCAGGAGGCGTTCGACCCCTCGGCCGGGATCGCCGGCACCGGAGTCGGCGTGTTCCTCCTGACGATGATGTGGGGGGTGAGACGGGGGCTCTTCTCCAACGAGGCGGGCCAGGGCTCGGCCCCGATCGCCCACGCCGCCGCCAAGACCGACGAGCCGGTCTCCGAGGGGGTGGTGGCCCTGCTGGAGCCCTTCATCGACACGATCGTCATCTGCACGATGACCGCTCTCGTGATCATCACGACCGGGGCGTGGAACGAGCGGGTCATGACCGAGATCACGATGACCGGGGGCGACCTCTCCTTCGTGACCGAGACCGAGGAAGGTGCGTTCCGTCAGGTCGACGAGCCCCCGGAGATCTTCTACGAGCGGGGTGAGCCGGCGGAGGAGGCGCCCGGCACGCCGCTCGTCGCCTGGCACGAGGTGGCGGTGTACGAGCTGTACCTCGACGTCGGAGGCGAGGAGCCCTTCAGCGGCCGGATCCTGCCGCGAGAGGGGGTCGCGGTCACCGCCGGTGGGGATCGGGTCGCCGCCCTCTACGGCCCCGCGGTCGAGAGCGGAGCCCCGCTCACCGCGCTCGGGTTCCAGAAGGGCCTGCCCGGCAGGTGGGGAGATATCATCGTGATTCTGTCGGTGCTGCTCTTCGCCATCTCTACCTCGATCGCGTGGAGCTACTACGGGGACCGGTGCGCCTACTACCTGTTCGGTCCCGAGTCGGTGCTCCCCTACAAGATGGTGTTCATCGTCATGCACTTCCTCGGGGCGGTCGCGCCGCTGGCGGCGATCTGGGCGCTCGGCGACGTCTTCCTCGGGATCGTGATCCTGCCCAACCTGCTGGCGATCCTGCTGCTGAGCCCCAAGGTGAAGGAGCTCACGAAGAGCTACTTCGAGCGGGAGCCGTGGCACGAGAACCTGGAGGTCCGCCGGCGGATGAAGGAGCGGGGCGAGCTGTAGGACCCGGGCTGCTGCCGACCTCGCTCCTCGCGTTCCCCGCGGCCCATCTCCCGCGCTTGACCACGTTTGGCAATCCATGATAGGGTACGATTTTGTCCGGTTGCTCGAACCCCGAATCCCGGGGATACCCGCATGAGTGCACACCGCAGAGCGTCGTGGGCCGTGGTCGTCGGGGTCCTGATCGGGACGACGGCTCTCGCTCCCGGCTCTCGCGAGGCTCCCCGACGCGTGGCGTTGCTCATCGGCATCGGCGACTACCAACACTTCGGGGAGTACGGAGAGATCGGGCGGACCGACCTCCGGGGTCCTCCGAACGACGTCGAGCGGATGCGAAAGAGCCTGGAGCGTTTCGGTTTCACGGGCGAGGACGTGCGGATCGTTCGCGACGCGGAGGCCTCCAGAGCGGGAGTCGCAGAGGCGTTCCGATGGGTGGCAGCGCGGGCGAGCGGACCGGAGGACACGGTGGTGATCTTCTATTCCGGTCACGGCTCGTTCTCGCTGGATCTCGACGGCGACGAAGCGGATGCCGTTCCCGGGGACACGCTGGACGAGGGGCTCGTCCCGTGGGACGCCTCCGACATCCACGATCCGGACCAACTCGTTCTCGACGACCAGATCCGCCGGTGGCTGGCGGAGATTCCGACGCCAAACGTCACGATGATCGTCGACGCGTGCTATTCGGGGACGATGACGCGAGGGGACGTGAGCGCCACGCCGAAGGGACCGCTCGCTCCCGGCGGGGAGGGCACGGCCATGGATCTGACCAGCGCGGCCGGCCACACCCTCATCACCGCGGCCGCGCCGTCCCAGGTCGCGTACGAGTGGCGGCCGAAGGGCTCGGACCTCTATTTCGGCAAGCTCACCTATTTCCTCACCGGCACGCTCGACGCGGCGGATCCGTCGAGCCGCTACGACGAGATCATGGCGAGGGTCGAGCGGGAAGTGGCCTCCAGCGGCAGCCCGTCCGAATACCAGACTCCCCAGCTGGAGGGGGATCGTGGAGCGCGGCTCTTCCACGTGAGCGGCGATCTGCCCCGGCGCGCCTACGTGACGCTCACCTCCTCGGCGGATGCGCTGAAGATCGATGCCGGAGCCGTCCACGGGGTGCGACCTTCCGCTCTCTACGAAGTGTATCCCCCCGGAGAGAAGGAGTTCCGGGAAGGAGGCCTGGGGACGATCCGGATCGATTCCGTCGATCTCGAGAGCTCCAGCGCGGTCCCCGTCGAGGGGGGGGAGGGCATTCCGTCCGGGGCCCGGGCCGTTCTGTCCCGGTTTCCTCCCGGCGCCGAGCGGATCGACGGCATCGAGGTTTTGCTCGGGGAAGGAGCCGGAGGTCTCGTAGAGACCCTGGAGCCGCTCGAGTTCGTGAGCGTCTCCTCCGAGAGGTCCGGGACGGACGCCCGGATCACCCGGAGGGGGGACGGATACGTGGTGTGGGTCGGCGCCGATTCGCTTCCTCCACAGAGCGAGGACGTGCAAGCCGGCCGGACGGTGACCGTAGCCGGAGCGGGGATCCTGTATCGGGGCACCGCGGGCGCCCTCTGCCGTCCTCTCCGGCGAGCGTTCGCGATCGCGGCCTTCGAAGCGATCGAGAACCCGGTGAATCCCGGTCGGAGCGAGGTGCGGCTGGCGTTCGTTCCCGCCGGAGCTCGTCCATCGGAGCACCAGGGATTCGCGCCGGACACCGTGGTGGTGGGACGCAGCTACGACCTGTGGGCCCGCGTGGACGCCCCCCGGGATCCGCCGCTGTACCTGACGATCGCCATCGAGGGATACTCGAGCGATCCGTTCGTCGTGTGGCCCCCTCCGCACGAGATGAATCGTCCGTTCGCCATCGGCCGCTGGGCCCGGTTGCACGAGCGCATCTCGGTCGTGGAACCTGCGGGCGGCGAGCTCCTGATCGCCGTCGTAGGGCCCGCACAATTCGACTTCCATTCCCTCGTGCGATCCCTCCCGACGTGCGAGACGATCCGCGGCTCCGCGACCTCGGAATTTCGGCACGCCGATCAGCCGGCGAACAGCTGGCAGTCGTTTCGGCACGCCCTGATCATCGAGAAACCGTGATCCGGCGGGCGACGTGACGAATCCGTCACGCCACCGTCTCGCGGCGGTCCTCTTCGTCGACATCGTGGCCTACAGCGATCTGTGCTCGGAGGACGAAGGGGAGGCGATCGGGCTCCTCTCGGTGTTCAAGAGGTTCACCCACCAGGTCGCGCGACGGTATCGAGGAAACATCGTCAAGTTTCTTGGCGACGGCGCGCTGCTGGAGTTCTCCAGCTCGAGTGACGCGGTCCGGGCGGGAGAAACCCTCATCCGGGACATCGCGGACCGTGCGAAGGAGGTGTGTGCGAGCGCCCCGGAGTTGTGCGTCGGCGTGCACGTCGGGGACGTGGCGAAGCTGCGGGACGGGGATCTGGTGGGAGATGGCGTCAACGTGGCCGCGCGATTGAACGAGATCGCCGAGCCCGGTCAGATGCTGGTGAGCAGCCACGTACGGACCAACCTGAGGCAACGCAGGGGGTTCCGCTTCGAATCGGTGGGGAGGAGACACCTCAAAGGGCAGAAGGAGCCGATCGAGGTGTTCACCGCCCGGGCCGACATCGAACTCGAGGGGCCGGAGGGCGGGCGACGGCGAGGCGAGGTGGTCGAGCTGATCCTGGAGCTCCACCGGAGAAACGTGCTGAAAGCCACCGGTGTCTACGCGGTCGCGGCTCTCGCGGTGCAGTTTCTGTTCACGGTTTTCCGGGACTCCCTGGGGCCCCTCGGGGCGATCCCGGCCGAAGGAGTGTTCTTCGCGGTCGTGCTTCCCGGCCTCGTGCTGGTGGCCGCGCTCAGCTGGGCCTACCAGTTCACCCCCGAGGGTCTCGCGCGGGTGGAGACCCGGGACCCGAGGGGATCGTCGGAGGGCGCGAACGTCACCCGGGCCGAGAAGCTCGCCTACCTCGGGTTGGGTGGCGCGATCACGATCCTGCTCCTGGGGATCGTCCTCCCCACCGTGAGGTCGGCCGAGGCATCGATCGCGGTTCTGCCATTCGAATCCACTGCCGATCGGGCGAGCTACGGACGAAGCGTGGCCGACCACGTCCGGGATCGTCTGATGACGGTGCCGAACCTTCGTGTGACCTCGACCTCCTCGTCGGAGTACGAGGGGGACGCCCCCTCGCTCCCGCGGATCGGACGGCAGCTCCGGGTCGGATCGATCCTGCACGGGATCGTCGAAGTCCGGGGCGGACGCATCCGGGTACGGGCTCGGCTCTCCGATCCGGAGCGGGGCGAGTCCAGGTGGGAGGAGGAGTTCGAGGGGCGACTCGACGGCCTCTATCGAATCGGCGAGGAGATCGCAGCGGCCGTCGCCGAGGAGTTGGACGTCGATCTCCCCGCCGAAGGACGGGCGGCCTTGGAGGGAATCTGGTACGAGCACCTCGAGGCCGACGAGTTCGTCCAGCTCGGGGAGGAGTTCCTCGAAAGCCAGCCCGTACGTCGTCCGTCCGCGCTCGTCGCGGCTGCGGCGTACTTCGAACAGGCGCTCACGATCGACCCCGACGGCGCGGAAGCGTTGAAGGGCCTGGCCACCGCGCATTTCGCTCTCGTTCGAGAGGGGGATCACGACGGTACGCATCTGGCGACAGGGCTTCGGGCGCTCGAGAGGATGCGCTCGCGGGAGGTCGAGCCATGGCGTGTCGATCTGGTGGAGGGCCTGCGCCATCACTGGATCGAGAGCGAGTTCGTGGAAGCCCGGGGGCGATATCGCCGCGTCCTCGAACGCGTACCCAATCACAGCGAGGCCCTCGTTCTTCTGGCGGACGTGGAGCGACGGACGGGCGACTTCGCGGCCGCGGTGGAGACGTTGAGGCGCGCGGCCGAGATCGATCCCCGTTCCTCCCACGTCCACTACGAGCTGGCCCGCACCCTTCACCGCATGCGCGTCTATCCCGCGGCTCTCGAGTCGTACCAGAAGGCCGGCCGCCTCGCCCCGGACGCTGCCGAACCCGCCATCGGCCTGGCGTTCGCCCGTCTCGCCGAGAACGGGGACGTGGAGAGGGCACGGAGCATCCTCGAGGAGGCCCGGGCGGTCCATCGCGCGTCGGTCCGGGGGAACGGGAGCGAGGATCCGTTCGCGTACCCTCTGGCCTACGTGAGCGTTCTCGAGGGGAAGCTCACGGAAGCGCTCCAGCATCTCGCCGGGTCCCCCGTCATCTGGGAGCACGACGGGGCGCTCCACGCCCGGGACCTGCTTCGGGCGGAGGTGCTCGAGCTGATGGATCGCTCGAGCGAGGCGCGCTCCTACTACGAGGACGCGCGTCGTACGCTGGAGGAGGAGCGGACCCGTCGGCCCGGAGACGGCCGCATCCAGGCCGCGCTCGCCATCTCGCTCGCCGGCCTCGACCGGGGGAGGGAGGCGATTCGGGAAGCGGAGTCGGGGCTGCGGGCACTGTCGCCGGAGACGGACGCCTTCGACGGACCCGTCCAGCTCGAGGCCCTGGCGCGGACCCATGCCAAGCTCGGACAACTGGAACGCTCCGCCGATCTCGTCGAGCGGCTTCTCTCGATGCCGGGTCGGCTCTCCGGGCCGATCCTTCGGGTCGATCCGCGCTGGAGTCCGGTGGCGGATCGTCTCGCGACGTGGACCGACCGGTCCCCATCGACCCTTCTTTCCTCAGCCGAACGGGGTTCTCATGGGTAGAAGCTCCAGGTTTCCCTTCATCGTGACCGTCGTGGCGTTCCTCCTCTGTTCGGGGCTCTTCGCGAGGGTCTCGGGACAGGAGGTCGAATCCGAGGAAGCGATCCCTGCTGCGAGCCTGCTCCAGGCGGCGGAAGACCTCGCGCGCTCCGGGATCGAATACGGGGACGCGCGGGCGGTCGTCGCGGCCGCCGAGCTGATGATCCTCGCGACCCCCGCCGACCCCCGAGTCGACACCGGAGAACCCGTGCCGCCGCGCGAGGTGGGAGGAGTGGACCTCGATCCGCGCTCCCTGCTGTACGAGGCCACCCGAATCGCGGCCGAGGCGGGGGATCACTACACCGCGATGCTCGCCCGGCGGGTGGCCGCCGACACGGTCCTCGGGTTCGGCGATCCGGCGCTGGCCGATTCGTTGCGCCGGGCGGGTCCTCCGTGGCCGAGGGGGGCGGTGGGAGGCCCGGTACGCAAGGAGGGGCTCCTTCTCGAGGGGAGGCCGGAGACCGTCCGGATCGAGTTCGAAGGAGGCTACCGTCCGAACGGGATCTTCGTTACTTCTCCCGATCCGCTCGTGGATCTCGACTGCACGCTCCAGGTGGACGGGGAGGAAATCGCCCGTGACGCGGGAGTCGAGCGCTCCTGCCGCTTCGGTTGGAAGCAACGCGTCGTCCGGGAGGTGACCGTGCGGATCGAGCACGTGGGGGGGACCACCCGCTACCTGTTGCTGACGAACTAGCAGAACCGCATACGGGGTGCGGGTGGTGGAAATCGGATCGTTCCTGTCGCAATTTGACCCCGGCTTCGTCTTGGTGATAGGATCCAGAGGTTCTCCGAACCTCTTCCGTGCGTACACGCGAGCTTGTGAAGCGAAATCCAGTCCGGAGGTGGGTGTGGCAGCGATTCGGTGGTTGGTTGGACTCATGCTCCTGGTGACGACCCCCGCTCTGGGGCAGGATACCAATCTCGCCTTCCCGGGAGGTCGCGGGATCCTCACGGTCGAGGGTCCGACCGGTCTCTTCATCAACCCGACCTCCGGAACCCCTCCGCAGGGTCTCTTCACCGCGCAGGTGTGTGCGGCGGCCTTCGAGACCCCGGCGCCGGACCCCACGAGCATCGTGGGTACCAGGATGCTGCTCACCTACGCCGTGACCGACTGGCTGGAGCTCGGCCCTCACTTCTTCAAGGTCCAGAACAACGGGGAGGGGCCGGCCTACGGACCGATGATCCGCGTCCGGGCACTACCCGACCGGAGCGGCACCGCCGTACCGGAGATCGCCTTCGGCTACTACGCGGACGAATGGAACACCCTCTCGGGCGAGCCGAAGCGAGTCCTCTTCTCCGCGGTGTCCAAGGGCATCGAGGTTCCGGGGGAGGGATTCGTGCGATCGATTCGATTCCACGGCGGGGCTCGCCACACCTGGGACGACGCAGCCTCCGAGGAAACGGAGGGCGTGGTCTATGGCGGGCTCGAGGTCGAGCTCCCCAAGTGGGTGTACCTCGTGGGTGAGGTTTCCTCCGAGGACGAGCAGAAGGGCACGGAGACCCCCTACTCGCTCGGCGTCCACGTCCGTCATCCGAGCGGGGTGGGAGTTTCCCTGGGCGCGTTCCAGCACGGTGGCGCCGAGGATTTGGCGATGTTCATCGGCGTGGGCATCGGGCTGAGGCCCGCCCCGGCACCCCGTCCGGCGCCCGCGCCCCGGGACGAGGAGGAAGAGGAAGAGGACGAGGACGACCGCCAGGGTACCCGCTCCCGGAGCGCTGCCTGGCGGTTCTGATGCGGCGATGAAGATACGGCTCGCGATCCTTCTGGTCGGAGGAGCGGTCCTGATTGCTCCGTCCGTTCTGCGGGCGCAGCGAGGAGAACGGGAGATCACCCGGCTCGTCCAGCTGGCCTCGAATCACTTCGAGGCCCGGGAGTGGGAGGAGGCGGGCCGGCTTCACCAGCGGGCGCTCGAGTTGAAGAGGAGCTCGTTCGGGCCCCGTGACGAGAGCGTCGCCGCATGCCTGACCGCACTCGGACACATCCGCTACAAACAGGGCCGGATCGAGCGGGCCGAGCAGCTGCTGGAGAACGCCATCTCGATCCTGGAGGCGGGGGAGGCGGACTCCCTCGTCTACGCCCGTGCCCTGAACGGCCTCGGCCGGGTCCGCTACGAGCAGTGGCGCTTCTCCGAGGCGCAGGATCTCTTCGAACGATCGCTGCAGATCCGGCGGGAGATGCTTCCCCCGGACCATCGCGACATCGCTGAGGGGATCAACGACCTCGCGGCCGTCCAGCAAGCCCTGGGCAGGCTGACCGAAGCCGAGGCGATGCTGGAGGAGGCGCTTCGCATCCGGGGGAACACGCTCGGATTCGACCATCCCGACTACGCGCAGACCCTGAACAACCTGGCGGTCGTCCAGCACAAGCTCGGGCGATACGACGCGGTGGAGTCCATGCTGGAGCGCGCTCTCGCGATCTGGGAGTCGACCGCGCGACCGGACGATGTCGAGCTCGCCAGGACGCGGAGGACCCTGTCCAGGGTTCTCATGGATCGAGGACGCCTGCCGGAGGCCGAGACGCTTCTCGCGCGGACGGTGCGGGATCTGGACGCCTCCGACGGCACCGCCCGGATCGAGAGGGGCCAGGCGCTGGACGCCCTCGCGGTCCTGTACACGGAGCAGGGACGCTACGACGCCGCCGACTCGCTCTTCGCGGGTGCAGCGGAGGCGCTGGAGGAGGGCCTCGGCCCGGACCATCCGGAGCTCGCCATCACCTTGAGGCACTGGGCGTGGCTCCGGGTGGTGCAGGGGCGTCCTTCCCAGGCCGAATCGCTCTATCGCAGCTCCCTGGACAAGCTGGAAGCGATGCTGGGAGCGGACACCCGCGAGGTGGCCCATGCCCTCAACGATCTGGGCGCCCTTCTGCGCTCCCTGGGGCGGCTGCCGGAGGCCGAGGAGCTGCTCCTCCATGCCTACCGGGTGCGGGAGGCGGTCCTGGGTGCCGATCATCCGGACGTCGCGGTCAGCTCGGTTCATCTCGGAGACCTGTACGCGGACCTGGATCGGCTGGCCGAAGCCGAATCCCGCTACGACCGGGCGATCGAGATCCTCGAAGCGGTCCCGATCTACCCCGAGATGCGGATATCCGCCTATCTGGGGCGGGGTCGGCTCCACAAGAAGCGGGGCTCGGTGGACGAGGCGATGCGGGACCTCGCCGAGGGCCTCGAGCAGGTCGAGCGGCTCAGACCTCTGTCCGGTGGAGACGAGCGAACCCGATCGGAGTTCTTCGTCCGTTTCTCCGAGGACTTCGACCGCATGGTGGACTGGCTGCTGTCCGACCAGCGGATCGAGGATGCGTTCGAGTACGCCGAGCGCGCGCGCGCCCGGGTCCTGCTCGATCAGCTCTCGGGGGCGGGGATCGACATCCGGAACCACATCGAGCCGGAGGGTCGACGGCGGGAGCTGCTGGCGATGGAGGAGTCCGCCCGGGCGCGCATGGCGGAGTACCACAGGCGAATCACCGTGCTCTCCGGACGAAGCGAGCCGTCCGAACTCGAACGGGACGCCCGGATGAACGCCCTCCGGGATTCACTCCGGCAGTCGGAACGGGCGTACGCGCGAGCGTACGCGCAGATCAAGAACGCGAGCATGCTGTGGCGCGATCACATCACGCGGGGCGGAAAGCAGGTCGCGCTCTCCACCGTCCAGCGCCGCCTGGTTCCGAGAGACGGTCTGCTCCTGCTGTATCAGATCGGCCCGGACGCGAGCTGGGTCTTCGTGATCCCCGAGAGGCCGGAAACCCCGCGAGCGTTCCGACTTTCGGTGACCGAGCGGAGCGCGCGTGCCCTGGACCTCGACCCGGGTCCCCTCGCGCACGCGGAACTGGTGCGGGTCCTGGGGAGCCGAAGGGAGGCATCCGGGGATGATCAGATCGGGTTCGCGGACCGGGGCCCCTCGCGGGGCCTGGGCCTGGAGAAAGGGCGGGAGACCTTCCGGTCCCGGGTCCGCCGACTCCACGCCCTGTGGGAGGTGCTCGTCCCCGAATCGATCCGGGCACGGGTCATGGAGGCCGCCGAGGTCGCGCTGATCCTGGATGACCAGCTCCACTCCGTCCCCTTCGAGGCCCTCGTCGTGAATCCCGGCGCCGGAACGGATCCGGACCCCTCGAGCGTTCGCTACTGGCTGGACGAGGGCCCGGCCATCACCTATGCGCCGTCGGCCAGCATCATGTACAACCTCCTGGAGCGGCCCGATGCCGGCCCTGCCGGACGTCCCGCCGGCGTGCTCAGCCTCTCCAACCCCGTCTACGATCCGGGGCGCTCGCGTCCCGAAGGGAGAGACGACGAATCACGGCGGGACCGCGATCCGGATCTGGAGCGGGGCGAGGAGACCCTGTTGGTATCAGCTCTTCCTCCGTTGCCGGGAACCGCACGGGAGACGGACGCGATCCTCGCGGCCTTCGGAGGGCACCGGACCCTGGGGGAATTCGTCGCTCTTCAGGGGCTGAACGCCACGGAAGAGCAGCTGAGGCGGGAGATCGGCGGGAAGCGATACATCCACCTCGCCACGCACGGCCGGGTCGACCCGCGGCGGAGCAGCCTCTTCGCGACGCTGGTCCTCACCGTCCCCGCCGAGGGGACGGTCACCGCCGGCAACGACGGTCTCCTCCAGCTCCACGAAATCTACGACTTCGATCTCCTGAGCTCGGATCTCGCGGTGCTGTCGGCGTGCGAGAGCAACGTGGGAGAGAGTGTGGAAGCGGAGGGGGTCTTCGCGCTCTCGCGCGGTTTCCTCGCTTCCGGATCGCGGCGCGTGATCGCGAGCCAGTGGTCGGTGAACGACGACTCCACGGCGCGGATCATGGGCGAGTTCTTCGATGCCATCGCCGAGGCGGAGCGATCGGGTCGGGGGCTGGATTACGCCGTCGCCCTGCGGGACGCGAAGCGGACCGTTCGCCAGAACCCGCAGTGGAGCGATCCCTACTACTGGGCCCCGTTCGTCTTGACGGGAGCGCGGTGACCGGCTCGAAGCAGATCGGACGCGACCGACCAGGGACCGGGTAACCTGCCGGGATCGACGCCGGTGCCACCCTTCAGGCATCCCTCCGTAAACGCCGTATACAGGGAAACGTTGTTTACACGGGTGGACGGTGTACACTGACGGGGTGGGCACCGACGATCGGGGGCGCGGAACGGACTTCACGAAGGAGGATCGACCATGAGAGCATTCGTGGCGGGGATCGCGGCCCTGGTGGCGGTCGCCGGCGCCTGTGCGGGCAACGGCGCGGAGCGGACCGGCCCCGAGCCGGGGAGGCCGCTCGAAGGCGTGGCCGAACGCGGCGGGCTGGAGTACGCCGCCACGATCCAGGTGATGGAGTCGTTCCCGGTCCAGCTCGCCGGAACGGTGACGATCACCAACACCACCGACGAGCGGGTGGAGGTCACCTTCCCGGACGGGTGCGTGGTGCTGCTGCGCGCCTATCGGCCGGAGGGGTCCGAGCCGGTCTGGGACCAGGCCTCGGAGGTCGCCTGCACGATGGCTCTGGTGGACCTGGCGCTGGAGCCCGGCGAGTCGCGCGAGTTCGGCTCCCCGGCCGCGAGCGCGGCCGACGTCCTCGGCGACGATCTGCCCGACGGAACCTACCGGGTCGCCGTCTACCTGCGCCCGGGGGGCGAGGAGCTGGAGATCTTCGCGGGAACCGTAGAGCTGGTGATCCCCCGCTGAGACAGGCGGCATGATCGGGACCGCACCGGCCCGAGCTCTCATCCCGATCCCCCGTCGAACCGGCGGGCGAGCGCTCCGGCGACGACGCCGACGGCGGCGCCGGCCACGGCGTCCAGCGCGTGATGGTAGGGGGTGAGGGGAGTGGCCAGGGCCAGACCGACGGCCAGGGCCACGAGGAGCGCGGCGGCCCGGGGCCGGTGCCGCGACAGCCCGACGACGAGCCCCCAGGCTACGGCCACGTGGGCGCTGGGGAAGGCTCCTCCCAGGACGCCCCCCAGGCCCTGGATCCACTCGACGACCGGGACGAACACGGCTCGCGGGGGGTCGGGGAGGTCCGCTGCGAGCTCCGGGATGTGGCGCGGCGCCCGGGCGGGCAGCGCCAGGAAGAGGGCCAGGCTGGCGAGGAAGGCGAATACGGTGCCGGCGAGCGCCGGGCCGAATGCCGCACCGGGCCGCCCGTCGCGCTCCCCGCCGCTCGTCGCGGCGTAGAGCAGCCCGCCGGCCACCACGGGGTAGTAGGCGACGAGGTAGGTGGCGTAGACGGCCTCCACCGCCGCGGTGGGCCACCCGGCCACGCCCGGCCGTCCGAAGAGGGCTCGCTCGGCCCGCAGCAGGTGCGGCTCGAACCACCAGGGAGGTTCGCCCCAGAGCGCCGACAGGATCCCCGGCACCTCCTGGAAGAAGAACAGTGCGGCGAGGAGCGGCCAGCCGTAGCGGAGGAGCACGCCCGCCCCCCATATCGTCCGACGCGGAACGGGTTCCTCCCACGCCCGCGACTCCCACGCCGCCCCCCGGGGCGGCAGGAGCAGCAGCGCCGCGAACACCCCGACCCGCGTGGCGAGCATCCACCACCCTCCCCCCGGGAGCCCCGTCGCGACCAGCACCACGGCGGTGGCCCCCGCGTAGGCGGCGATGGCCCAATCGACCGGATCCCATCGCCCGGTTCGCTCGCGCATCCGCATGCGGGCATTGTAGTCGAACCGTCCCGATGGCGCGGGCCCCGGTCGCTACCATCGAGGCGACCCGCCTGCTAGGTTCGCGAAGGACAGAAGAGACGGTGCCCCCGCCCCCCACCCCCCCCAAGGAGGAGCGTCATGAGCCGATCCCTCCCGTCGATGTTCGCCGCGATGTTCCTCGCCGTGGCAACCGCCTGCGGTCCCGGCGAGCCGGCCTCCGAGGAGGCCGCGGCCAGGGACACCGTCGCGGAGGCGGCCCCCGAAGCGGCCCCCGACACCCTCGCCGTCGCGTTCCTCGACCGGGACGGGGCCGAGGTGGGCGATGCGGTGGTCGAGGGAACGCCGAACGGGGTCCTGATCCGTGTCCGGCTCGACGGCGTCCCGCCCGGCGTCCACGCCTTCCACGTGCACGAGACCGGCCTGTGCGAGCCCCCCTTCACGTCGTCCGGGGGCCACCTCGCCGCCGAGGGGAGCGCCCACGGCTTCCGGAGCCCCGGGGGTCCCCACGCGGGAGACCTGCCGAACGTGTACGTGCCCGAGAGCGGGAAGCTCCGCTTCGACGCCTTCGCCGGCGGGCTCTCGCGGGGTGGCGGGGGAGGCGGCCTCGCCCTGCTCGACGAGGACGGCGCCGCGCTGGTCCTCCACGCGGGAGCCGACGACTACGCGACCGATCCCGCGGGTGCCGCGGGGGAGCGGATCGCCTGCGCGGTGGTTCGCTGAGAGCGGTCGCCGCGCGTTCCTCGCCTCCTTACATTGCGCGACGGGAGGATCGATGAACGACGACGCCATCGTGGAAACCGCGAGAGCGAAGGATCCGGAGGCGCCCGAGATCGTGGTGCCCGAGGGCCTCGACCTCGAGCGCGAGCAGCACCTCGACCTCTTCTGGTACATGCTGCTCAACCGCCGCCTCGAGGAGCGGCTCGTCAACCTGTACCGCCAGGGCAAGGTGGTCGGCGGGGTGTACCGTTCGCTGGGCCAGGAGGCGGAGTCGGTCGGCACCGCCTACGCGCTCGAGGAGCGCGACGTCGTCACCCCCCTGATCCGCAATCTCGGCTCCATCCTCGTCAAGGGCGCCGACCCCGCCGACATCCTGAAGCAGTACATGGCGAAGGGGACCGGCCCCTCGGGCGGGAAGGACCTCAACATCCACTTCGGCGACCTCGAGAAGGGGTTCGTGGGCCCCGTCTCGATGCTCGGCGACATGATCCCGGTGATGGCCGGGGTGGCTCTCGCCGCCCGGATGAGGGGGGAGGACCGGGTGTGCATGGCGTACATCGGCGACGGCGGCTTCTCGACCGGGGCGAGCCACGAGGGGTGGAACTTCGTGTGCGCCCGGGAGCTGCCCGTGATCCTGGTGGCCGAGGACAACCGCTACGCCTACTCCACCCCGATCGAGAAGCAGATGGGCAACCCGAACATGGTGGACCGGGCGGCCGGCTACGGGTGCGCGGGGGAGCAGGTGGACGGCAACGACGTGCTCCAGTGCTACGCGGCGGCGCGGCGGGCGGTCGAGCGGGCGCGCTCGGGCGGAGGGCCGACCCTGATCGAGGTGAAGACGTACCGGCGCAAGGGCCACGCCGAGCACGACGACCAGCGGTACGTGTCCAAGGAGGAGCTCGAGACGTGGGAGGCGCGCGACCCGCTCGATCGCTACACCCGGTGGTTGCTCGAGACCGGGATCGTGGGCGAGGAGCATCTCGAGAGAATCGAGGAGAAGGTGAAGGAGAAGCTCGACGCCGCCCTCGAGGAGGCCGAGGCGGCTCCGATGCCCAATCCGGCCACGGCGCTGGAGGGGGTGTGGTCCACCCCCCGGTGGAAGGCCGACCACCCCAACTTCCACGACTTCGCGAAGGAGATCCGGGAGTGACCCCCCGGGGGATCGTGGCGGCCGCGACGGCGCTCCTGGTCGCCGCCGGGTGCACCGCCCGGATCGGCGGGGACGGCGTCGCGAACGTGCCCGGCGAGGAGATCTGGAAGCGGCAGGTGGAGCTCGCGCAGGGCGAGCTCGCCCTGATCGACGAGGAGGGGCTCGAGCTTCGGCTCGACGACCTCGCGCTCGACCAGGTGGAACTCACCGTGAGGACCGACGTCGACGCCGAGCCGAGGACGATCTTCCTCCGCCCCGGCGGCGAGGAGTTCCTCTCCCCCTACACGATCCGCCTCCTCGAGCTGTGGCCCGACCGGGCCCGCTTCGAGGTGCGCAAGGAGTGGGGGCGGTGACCGACGGGGGCGAGACCACCTACCTGGAAGCGATCCGCCAGGGCCTCATGGAGGAGATGGAGTCCGACGACTCCGTCTTCCTCCTTGGCGAGGACATCGGCGTCTACGGCGGGGCCTTCAAGGTGACCGACGGCTTTCTCGAGCGCTTCGGCGAGGAGCGGGTGATCGACACCCCGATCAGCGAGACCGCGATCGTCGGCTCCTCGGTGGGCGCGGCCCTGATGGGGATGCGGCCGGTCGCCGAGGTCCAGTTCATCGATTTCATCTCGCCCGCCTTCGACATGATCACCAACGTCGCCGCCAAGAACCGGTACCGGTGGGGCGCGGCCGTTCCGATCGTGATCCGCGGGCCGGCGGGCGGCGGGGTGCACGGCGGGCCCTTCCACTCCCAGATGGTCGAGAGCTACTTCGCCCACACCGCGGGGCTCAAGGTCGTGTGCCCGGCGACCCCCCGGGACGCGAAGGGGTTGATCAAGGCGGCGATCCGTGACGACGATCCGGTCATCTACCAGGAACACAAGTACCTGTACCGGCGGATCAAGGAGGAGCTGCCCGAGGGGGACGACGTCGTGCCGCTCGGGGTGGCCCGGCTGGCACGGGAGGGCTCCGACCTCGCGGTCGTGACGTGGGGGGCGATGGTCCACGTGGCGGCCGGGGCGGCGGAGGCGCTCGCCGAGGAGGGGGCCGAGGTGGAGATCGTGGACCTCCGCTCGCTGGTTCCGCTCGACGAGGAGGCGGTGCTGAGGTCGGTGGCGAAGTGCGGCAAGGCGATCGTCCTCCACGAGGCTCCGCGGACCGGCGGCTTCGGCGGGGAGGTGGCCGCCACGATCGCCGAGAAGGCGTTCGAGTACCTCGAGGCGCCGATCGTGCGGGTCACCGCTCCCGACACGCCGGTCCCCTACAGCCCGCCGCTGGAGGAGCATTACCTGCCCGGCGAGAACGACCTGCTGGAGATCTCCCGCCGGCTGCTCGACTACTGACCGCCCCCGCGGGACGGTCGGAGGAATCCGATACCGGGGCCGGCGCGGGTCCCGCTGCCTTCGCGCCCGTGCTCGACCTCTCCCCCGACCCGGAGCTGTACCCGTTCGCCTCCCGCTGGCTGGAGAGCCGTGTCGGCCGCGTCCACTACGTCGACGAGGGCGAGGGGAGGCCGATCCTCTTCCTCCACGGGAACCCGACCTGGAGCTTCCTCTATCGGAACATCGTCCGGGGTCTCCGGGACCGCTTCCGGTGCGTGGCGATCGACTATCCGGGCTTCGGCCTCTCGGTGCGGCCTCCGAACTACGGCTACACCCCGGCCGAGCACGCCGTGGTGGTGCGGGAGCTGATCCTGGAGCTCGAGCTCGACGACCTGATCGTGATGGGACAGGACTGGGGCGGGCCGATCGGCCTGTCGGCGGCGGTGACCGAGCCGGACCGGGTGAGCGGGCTGATCTTCGGAAACACCTGGTTCTGGCCGACCGACCGGCTCCTGGTCAAGCTCTTCGGCAGGGCGATGGCCTCGCCTCCCCTGCGGTGGGCGATCCTCCACCGCAACCTCTTCGTCGAGAGGATGATCCCGTGGGGCACCACGAGCGATCTCGACCGCCGGGTGATGGATCACTATCGCGCGGCCCAGCCGAGCCCCGAGGCGCGCCTCGGCGTGGCCGAGTTCCCGCGCCAGCTGGTCGCCGCCGGCCCCTGGCTCTCCGCGCTGGCGAAGTCCGTTCCCCGGATCCTGGGCGACCGGCCCATGCTGCTGGTGTGGGGGATGCGCGACCCGGCCTTCTCGCCGGACCATTTCCTGCCCCGCTGGCAGCGCTCCTTCGCCGACGTCCGGCTCGTCCCGCTGGAGCGCGCCGCCCACTTCATCCAGGAGGACGCCCCGGAGCGGATCTGCGAGGCGATCGCCGAGCGGTTCGGGGGGTGACCCGGGCGGGAGCGCCCACCAGCGGATCGACGCGGCGCCCCAGGTGAAGCCGGAGCGCCGGCGGCTCGCGGGTGTCCCCTTCGGGGCCACGCCCCGTCGCAGCGAGGGCGTGACGAAATACCGGAGGCCACCGCGCTCGTTGAAGCGGACGGATGCCCGACGCCGGAGGAGCCGAGCGGATCGACCGGGAAGATCGCGGCCGCGCCACATGGGGATCGAAACTCGCCTTCCTCCTCGCCGCGGCCGGCGGATCGGTCGGGCTCGGGAACGTATGGGGGTTCCCGACCCTGGCGGGGCAGAACGGCGGGGCGGCGTTCCTCGCCGTCTACCTGCTGGCGGTGGCGACGATCGGGACTCCGGTGATGCTCGCGGAGCTGGCGATCGGGCGCCGGGCTCGTCGCAACCCGATCGGCGCGTTCCGGCGGATCGCGCCAGGCACGGCGTGGGTCGCCTTCGGGATCCTGGCGGTCTTCTCGATGATCGTGATCATCGGGTTCTACTCGGTCGTCGCCGGGTGGACGCTCGTCTACGTCGGCCGGGCGGCGAGCGGCGGTCTGGGAGGCGGCGACGCGGCGGCCGCGTTCGCGGAGCTCGCGGCGGACCCCGCCCGGGCGATCGGGTCCACCTTCGCCTTCCTCGGCCTCACGGTCGCGATCGTGGCGGGGGGCGTCCGGAGGGGCATCGAGCGGTGGTCGAAGATCCTCATGCCGATCCTCTTCGTCCTGCTCGCCCTTCTGACCGCCCGGGCGGTCACCCTGGAGGGAGCGGGTGGGGGCCTCGCCTTCTATCTCCAGGTAGACCTCGGAGAGCTGACGCCCGCGGCGGTGCTCGCGGCGGTCGGCCAGGCGTTCTTCAGCCTCAGCCTGGGGACCGGCGCGATGATCACCTACGGCTCCTACGTCTCGGCCGAGGACGATCTGCCCTCCTCCACCGCCTGGATCGTGGGCCTCGACACGGGGGTCGCCTTCCTGGCCGGCCTGCTCGTCTTCCCCACGCTCTTTCACGCCGGCTTCCCGCCGGACGTCGAGGGCCCGGGGATGGTGTTCGTCGCGATCGCCTCGCTGCTGGGCTCGATCCCGCCGGAGCCGTGGGGCGGGCTCGTCTTCGGGACGGGCTTCTTCCTGTTGCTGGCGGTGGCCGCGTTGACCTCCGGCATCGCGATGCTCGAGATCCCGGTCTCGTGGCTGATCGACGAGCGTGGAGCCCCGCGTCGGAAGGCGGCGGTCGGGATCGGTGCGGTAGCGTTCGCGCTGGGGATCCCGATCGCCCTCTCGGGAGGGGCGGTCGAGACCCTCTCCCGGCTGCCCGGCCTCGGGATCGACCTCCTCTCGCTCCTCTTCACCGTGTTCGGGCAGTACGCGCTCGTCGTCGGCGCGCTGGGGGTGAGCTTGTTCGTCGGCTGGAGCCGGAAGGGTCGGGAGGCGGCCAGGGAGATCGCGGGCGCGTCCGCGCGCTTCGCCCTCGAGGGACCGTGGCGGCTGCTGATCCGGTTCGTCTGCCCGGTGGCGATCGGGGGGATCCTCGTCTCCCTGGTGGCGGCCTCGATCGCCGGGTGATCGATTGCGGACCTCGGGCGGGGACTCGACATTGCCGGACCATGCTCCGCTGCCGAGTCGAGCTCTCGATCCTGCCGGGCGCCCTTCTCGCGGTCCTGCTGGCGTTCGCCTGCCGGACCGGCTCCGAGCGCGCAGAGGTCATCCGTCAGGTCGACCTCGACGGGGACGGTCGCACGGACCGCTTCGAGATCGTGGACGACGGTCGGGGGATCGACGCCGTCTCCGCTCCCGAGCCCGGCTCCGACCCCCCCCGGACGGTGGTGATCGCGGTCGACGGGATCCCCCGGGAGATCTTCGACGAGCTTCGGCGGGAGGGCCGCTTCCGAGCCTTCTTTCCGGCCGCGGGCATGGTCGCCCCGTTCCCCTCGCTCACCGATGTCAGCTTCACCCGGATCTTCCGTACCGAACGTTCGGCGGGCTACGAGGACAAATTCTTCGACCGGGAGGCGAACCGGATCCGCGGCGGGGTCGAGGCGCGCGCGGCCGGCGGCTACAAGCGCTTCGCCCCCTTCCACGACGTGTTCGACTGGGAGTCGCCCCGGCTGTGGGGGGCGTTCGTCTACCTGGCGCCCGAGCGGGTGGCGATCGCCGAGGTGGACCGGATCGAGCGGCTCCTGCGCGGGGGCCGGGAAGCCTGGCAGGCGCTCTACATGGGCTCCACCGACGGGCTCGGCCACGAGCTCGGGTGGAGCGCCCTGGCGGAGCAGCTGCGGCGCCTCGACCGGGTGCTGGTCCGGTGGCTCGCGAGCGGCGGGGGAAGCCGGCGGGTGGTGCTGTTCTCCGACCACGGGATGAGCGACGGGCCGACGAAGCGTTTCGATCTGCAGGGATCCCTCGAGCGAGGCGGCTTCCACCTCGCCGACACCCTCGGGGAAGCACGGGACGTGGTAGCCCCCGCCTACGGCCTGATCGGCTCGATCCACCTGTACACCCGATGCGGAGTGGAGGCGGAGGTCGCCCGCGCGGTCGTGTCGGAGGCGGGCGCCGATTTCGCGGTCTGGCGAGAAGGGGATCGGGTCGTGGCGGTGGACGCGTCCGGTTCGGCGACCCCCCTGGAGCGCGCCCCCGACGAATATCCCGACCTCCGGAGCCGCGTCCGGCGGGCCCTCTTCGAGCCGGCGGTGCACAATCCCGCCAACGTGATCGTCAGCCTGGAGGACGGGTGGCACTGGGGCTCGTCCCTGTTCGAGCCCTTCGTCTCGATGGAGGGGACCCACGGCTCGGCCCGCCGGACGAGCACGGTCGGATTCCTCGCCTCCAACGTGGATCGGCTCCCGGAGACGGTGCGCGCGGGAGAGGTCCATCGCTGGCTCGGCCGGGAGCTCGAGCCCGCGGAGGGGGCCCGGTCGCACGGGCCCTCCGTTTGCCGGCCGCCACCGGCCGGCCGAGATTGATCGGGCGCGTGACGGGCGCGCTCGTCACGCCGCCGTTCATCCATACGGTCCACCGGGGAGGAGACGCCATGCCAGTCGACGTCGTCATGCCGCAGATGGGCGAGTCGATCGCCGAGGGGACGCTCACCACCTGGCTCAAGCGGGAGGGCGACCCCGTCGAGCGCGACGAGAACCTGTTCGAGATCTCCACCGACAAGGTCGACGCCGAGATCCCCTCGCCCGCCTCGGGCACCCTGGGGGAGATCCTGGTCGAGGAGGGCGAGACGGTGGAGGTGGGCACGGTCGTGGCCACGATCCTCGAGGAGGGGGAGCAGCCCGCGGAGGAGGAAGCCGCCGGGGCCGAGTCCGAGCCGGAGGACGGGGAGGAAGGAGAGGCCGAGCCGCGTCCGGCGGGGGAGGCCGTCGAGGTCGAGGAGGCCGAGCGGGGCGGGACCCCCGAGCCCGAGCCCGCCATGGCCACGCCGGCGGCGACCGGCCGCGAACCTTCCGGAGACGGACGGGGGGAGATCCCCACGAAGGAGGAGCTGCGTCGGACCCGCTCCTCGCCCGTCGTCCGCAACATCGCGGCCGAGCACGGCGTCGAGATCGCCGAGGTCGAGGGCACCGGGCTGTCGGGTCGGGTGACCAAGGAGGACATCCTCGCTTACGTCGAGGAGCGGGAGCGCGCCCCCGAGGAGGCCCCCGCGGCGCCCGAGCCGGAGGCCCCGGCCGTCGAGCGACCCACGCCGGCCGAGGTGGCTCCCGCCGCGGTGGCGGCGACCGGGGAGGCGCCGAAGCCCTTCGCCGAGGACGAGCGGGTGGAGGTGGAGCCGATGAGCGTGATGCGCCAGCGGATCGCCGAGCACATGATCTCCTCGCGGCGCACGTCGGCCCACGTCACCAGCTTCTTCGAAGTCGACATGACCCGGGTGGCCGAGCTGCGCGCGGGCAACAAGCAGCGCTTCCTCGAGGAGAGCGGTGTCAAGCTCACCTACATGCCGTTCATCATCAAGGCGCTGGTCGCGGGCGTGAAGGAGTGGCCGATCGTCAACGCCTCGGTGTGGGAGGACAAGATCGTCTACAAGAAGGACATCAACGTCGGCATCGCGGTGGCGCTGCCCCAGCCCGAGCCGAAGTCGGGCTTCGGCTTGATCGTCCCGGTGATCCGCCAAGCCGACGAGCTCTCGCTGGTGGGCCTGGCCCGGTCGGCGAGCGACCTGGCCGAGCGGGCGCGGGACAAGCGGCTCGACCCCGAGGAGGTCCAGCGCGGCACGATCACGATCACGAACCCCGGGGTGTTCGGTTCGCTGGCGGGAACCCCGATCATCAACCAGCCGCAGGTGGCGATCCTGGGGGTGGGATCGATCGAGAAACGGGTGAAGGTGATCGGGCCCGACGACGCGATCGGGGTGAGGACGACCTCGATCTTCTCGCTCAGCTACGACCACCGCGTCGTCGACGGCGCCACGGCGGATCACTTCATGAACGTCGTCCGCGACACGCTGGAGGAGTTCCGCGACCCGTCCCTGAAGGAGTAGCCGGAGGATGACCGAGCCCGGGACCCCCTACCACGACCCGCGGAAGCCCCGCGAGAAGAGCGTCTGGAAGATCGTGGGCTGGCTCCTCCTCGCGATCGTCGTGGTCGCGATCGTCTGGTGGATCGCCGGGCTGGGTGGAGACGCCGCCGAGCGGGATCTCGACGAGCCCGAGACCGAGCCCCTCCAGCCCGCGCTCGTGGTTCCCTCCGCGGGACCCTCGTGACCGCGGGGAGATCAGCTTAGAAGCTTCCCAGCGATACCCCCGCGCCGACCACGTCCTCGTGCCCCAGCGTAGCCCCGAAGCGGAGCTTGACCGATCGCGCGAGCTCGACGTCGAAGCCCAGCTCGAAGTTCAGGTGGAGGTCGACGTCCTCGTCCCACTCTTCGCTGCCCGCGACCGTCTCCTCGCGAAACGTCACGTCGAGCAGGGCCCGGGGCCCGAAATACGGCACGATCGCGAGCCCGTCGGCGGGGTGCCGCCATCCCCACACGAAGCCGAGGGGGAGCCGCGCCCGGACGACGTCGGCGTCGGGAGCCCAGCCGACGCCCAGGCCGCTCACCAGCGCGCCCTCGAAGCCGTCCCCCCCGTCGGGGCGGCCGTGGCTGTTGTAGTCGACACCGGCGAGGTAGCCGATCTCCCCGCCGAAATCCTGCACCCCGGCGCGAACCCCGATGGTGGACCGCTCGCCGGCCTGGCGCCACAGAAGGGCGGCGCCGGCGTGGTCGGCGTCGGGATAGAACGCGAGCAGGCCGAGGCCGGTTTCGGGGAACGGTGTCTGGAAGCTGGGGACGTCGAAGGATTGGCCCCGGAGCGGGGCCGTGGCGAGGACGAGGAAGAGGGGCGTCGCAACGAGCGCATCGCGGATGCGCATGACACCTCCTGCGCGTTCGGGTGTCGGGAAGAGGAGCTCTCTGCGCCCTCCTATGTCCGCGATCTCGAAAAAGTTTCACCGGGGGCGCCGGTCTCTCCCGGGTGCAGGGGCTCGTGATCGTCCCCCCGGAGCCCCAGACCACCGATCGGGTCGCCCGCCACTACGACGAGGTGGACGGGATCTATCGCGAGCTGTGGGGGGAGCACCTGCATCACGGGCTGTGGTTGACGGGCGAGGAGTCCCCCGAGACGGCCGTGGAGACGCTGGTCCGGCGGGTGGCCGACGCCGCGAAGATCGGCGAGCGAGCGCGGGTGTGCGACATCGGGTGCGGCTACGGCGCGACCGCGCGGTGGCTGGCCGAGCGGAGGAGCGCCGAGGTGACCGGGGTCACCCTCTCGAGGAACCAGGTCGAGGTCGCCCGAAGCCGTCCGGTCGACGGTCCCGCCCCCCGGTTCCTGCTGGGAGACTGGTTGAAGAGCGGCTTGCCGGGATCGAGCTTCGACGCCGCCATCGCGATCGAGAGCAGCGAGCACATGGAGGACAAGGCGGCCTTCGCGCGGGAGGCCCACCGCATCCTGCGGCCGGGCGGAAGGCTCGTGGTGTGCGCCTGGACCGCCGCCGAGGAGCCGCGTGCGTGGGAGGTGAGCCGTCTGCTCGAGCCGATCTGTGTCGAGGGGCGGCTCCCGGGACTGGCGACCGCGGAGGAGTATCGGGGATGGCTCGGGGGGGCAGGATTCGAGGGGATCGCAGCGGAGGACCTCAGCGAGTGCGTGCGCCGGACGTGGAGCGTCTGCGTGCGGAGGATGGTCGGCTGGCTCGCGAGCCGGCCCGCCGCCTGGCGCTACGTGCTCGATCCGGGGAACGAGGACCGGGCGTTCGGCCGGGGGGTTCTGAGGATCTGGCTGGCGTACCGCACCGGGTGCCTGCGCTACACCTTGATCCGGTCGGTCAAGGGGTGAGAAAAAAAAGAGGACCGCGCTGCACGCGCGGTCCTCCGGAACCTTCACCGGCGAGCCGCTACGGGTTGCGCTGCTCCTCGGGCAGATGCTCCTCGTCCTCGTCGGAGACGCCTTCCTGGATCGCCTCTCCGGCCTCTTCCATGCCCTCGCCGACCTTCTCGGCGCCTTCCTCGAGCGCTTCGCCGGTCTCCTCGGCAGCCTCGCCGGTCTCCTCGGCCAGGCCCTCGTCCTCCACTTCGACCTCGGTCTCGATCTCGCGTTCGGTCTCGGTCGTCTCGACCTCCTCGGTCGCCTCGCCTTCCTCGCCGCCTTGCTGCTGGCAGCCCAGCAGGCCGACCGCGGCCACGGTGAGCAGGACGGTGAACAGCTTTCCACTTCGTCTCATCGAATCCTCCTTGCTCTGGGCTGGAACGATATCGATTCAATGATACTATGTCGTTTGTCGCACATTTGTAAGGTCTCCGACGAGAGGCGGGGGGGAGGCCTCGACCGGGTGGAGAAGGGTCAGCTCTCGGCCGTCTCCTTCTCCTTGTACGCCGCGCCGAGGCCGAGCTCCTCCTCGATCGGCTCCAGGAAGGAGATCACGTTTTCGATGTGTTCGTCGAGGGGGATTCCGAGGTCCTCGGCGCCGCTCTCGATGTGCTCCCGGGAGACGCCGGCGGCGAAGCTGTCGTCCTTCAGCTTCTTCTTCACCGATTTCACCGACAGGTCGGAGAAGGACTTGCTCGGGCGCACCAGCACGCAGGCTACGAGGAAGCCGCACAGCTCGTCGCACGCGTAGAGCGCCTTCTCCATCTTCGACTCCCTCGGCACGCCGGTGTAGTCGGCGTGCGAGAGGACGGCCCGGCGAAAGTCCCGGGGCCATCCCTTCTTGTCGAGAACCTGGACGCCGACGAAGGGGTGGCCGTTCTCCCCCTGGTGCTTCTCGTAGTCGAAGTCGTGCACCAGCCCGAGGATCCCCCACTCCTCCTCGTTCTCGTCGAACATCCTCGCGTAGCCGCGCATGGCGGCCTCGACCGCGAGCATGTGGTTGATCAGGTTCTCGCTGTCGGTGTACTCGGTGACGAGCGCCCAGGCGTCCTCGCGCGTCTTTCCATCAATCGGCATCGGCATCCTCGTATGGGGAACGGAGTTGGGCAGTGCAAGCGTGTCGCGAGCTCAGCGGTGAATATAATGGATCTCGGCTTGCTCGGCTCCATCGGCGGGCGTAGAATCAATCGCTCCATGCCTCCCGAAACCCGCACCGCCCCCCGATTCGAGGGTCTGGAGACCGACACCCTCCTCGAGATGTACCGGCACATGTACGCCAGCCGGCGGCTCGACGACAAGGAGATCCAGCTCAAGCGCCAGAACAAGATCTTCTTCCAGATCTCGGGCGCGGGCCACGAGGCGATCGGCGTCGCCGCCGCCCGGGCGCTGCGACCCGGCCACGACTGGTTCTATCTGTACTACAGGGACCGTGCGCTCAGCCTCGCGCTCGGGATCGACTACGACGCGATGCTGCTCCAGGCGGTCGGCGCCGCGGCCGATCCCCAGTCGGGAGGGCGGCAGATGCCGTCGCACTGGAGTTCGAAGGAGCACAACGTCGTGAGCACCTCGAGCCCGACCGGAACGCAGTTCCTCAACGCGGTCGGGTGCGCCGAGGCGCGCTGGCGGAAGGAGCGGATCCCGGAGCTGGCCGATGACGCCGACGTGAAGGAGGACGACGTCGTACTCGTCACCTCCGGCGACGGGACCACCAGCGAGGGGGAGTTCTGGGAGTCGCTGAACACCGCCTGCAACCTGAAGCTTCCGATCGTCTACCTGATCGAGGACAACGAATACGCGATCAGCGTTCCGGTGGAGGTCCAGACCGCGGGGGGCTCGATCTCGGCTCTCGTGCGCTCCTTCCCCGATCTCCACGTGGACGAGGTCGACGGGTGCGATCCGGTCGCCGGCTACGCCGCCATGAAGGAAGCGGTGGAGCGGGCCCGCCGCCGCGAGGGGCCGGCGCTGGTGCACGCCCACGTGATCCGCCCCTACTCCCACTCCCTCTCCGACGACGAGCGAATGTACAAGCCCGAAGCCCAGCGCGAGAAGGAGGCCGAGCGCGATCCGCTCACCACCTTCCCGCGCCGACTCGTGGAGGAGGGGGTCGCCACCGAGGAGGAGCTCGAGGAGCTGCGGAGCGAGGTGGACGAGGCGATCGCCGGGGCCGCCGACCGGGCGCTCGAATCCCCTCAGCCGGACCCGGACACGGTGACCCGGAACGTCTACTCGAGGAACGTGGATCCCACCTCCGAAGCGTTCGTCTCGGAGCCCGAGCCCCAGGGCGACCCCACCACGATGGTGGATCTGCTCAACGCGTGCCTTCGTGACGAGATGGAGCGCGATCCCCGGATCGTGGTGTTCGGCGAGGACGTGGCCGACGCCTCCCGCGAGGAGGTCCTCGACGAGGTGAAGGGAAAGGGCGGGGTCTTCAAGGTGACCGCGAATCTCCAGCGGAAGTTCGGGGGGACGCGCGTCTTCAACACCCCGCTGGCCGAGGCGAACATCGTGGGGCGCGCGGTGGGGATGGCCGAGCGGGGGCTGCGCCCCGTGTGCGAGATTCAGTTCTACGACTACATCTGGCCCGCGTACATGCAGATTCGCAACGAGCTCTCGCTGGTCCGGTGGCGCTCGGACGGCGACTTCTCGGCGCCGGTGGTGATCCGGGTGCCGTGCGGCGGCTATCTGAAGGGGGGCGCGATCTACCACTCCCAGTCCGGGACCATCCTCTTCACCGCGAACCCGGGCCTCCGGGTGGTGATGCCGGCCACTTCCGAGGACGCCAACGGCCTGCTGCGAACGGCGATCCGGTGCGAGGATCCGGTCATGTTCCTCGAACACAAGCACCTGTACCGCCAGGCGTACAACAAGGGCCGCTACCCCGGCCCCGACTACACGATCCCGTTCGGGCGGGCGGCGAAGATCCGCGAGGGGGACGACCTCACGGTGATCACCTACGGGGCCACGGTGAACCGTTCGCTCGTGGCGGCGAAGGAACTCTCCGAGTCCGAGGGGATCGAGGCCGAGGTGATCGACCTCCGCTCCCTCTCGCCCTGGGACGCCGAGGCGGTCGGGGAGGCGGTGAAGCGGACCAGCAAGGCGCTGGTGGTCTACGAGGATCCGATCAGCTGGGGCTTCGGGGCCGAGGTGGCCGCCTGGATCACCGACGAATGCTTCGAGTACCTCGATGGCCCGGTGCGACGGGTCGCCGCGCTCGACACCCAGGTCGGCTACGCGCCGAGCCTCGAGGACGCGACCCTGCCCCAGGTCGAAGACATCCGCGAGGGGATCCTCGCGCTGGCGCGGTACTGAGCGTCTCCGTGACGTTTTCCGGCCCGCGGACCGTCCGCTCGATCTTCACACCGCTCGCCCTCGTCCTCGGGGTCGGGTTCGGCGCCGTCCCGGCGGCGGGCCAGGGGGTGATCGCCCTGGGCGAGTCGATCGAGGTCGACTACGCCCGCGCGAGCGCGGTCGGGGCCGAGGAGGTGTACCTCCACGTCTCGGTGGACGATCGTCGTCTGAGCGTCTACCGGGGATCGAAGCTCCTCCACCGCTTTCCCGTGGGCGTGGGCAAGGGAGGAACGCTGCGCCGCCTCGACGGCTCCGTCTGGGAGTGGAGCACCCCCACCGGGATCTTCGAGATCGGGCGCAAGAAGGAGGATCCCCGCTGGTACGCCCCCGACTGGTATTTCATCGAGAAGGGGCGAAGCGTGCCACCCGACTACGCCGAGGAGCGGTACTTCGACGGCATGCTGGGGGACTACGCCCTCTATCTGAGCGACGAGATCGCGATCCACGGCACCGAGGACCGCGCCTCCGTCGGCCGGGCCGCCAGCCACGGCTGCCTGCGGATGCACAACGAGGACATCGCGGTCGTCTTCCCCCTCGTCCGGATCGGCACCAAGGTGATCGTCACCCCCTGATCCACCGCCCCTCGCGGACCGGACGTGCGCTGGTTTACGTCGCGAGCCCCCGCTTCCCGATATCGTGAACGTGATCGATGGAGACACTCGAGCCATCGAGGAGGCAACCATGCACGTACAGGAGATCATGACCCGGGATCCGGTCTGTTGCGGCCGGAACACCGACGTGACCGAGATCGCCCGCATCATGGCGAAGCACGATTGCGGGGTCGTCCCGGTCCTGGACGAGGACGAGCGGCCGGTGGGCATCGTCACCGACCGCGACATCACGATCCGGTGCGTCGCCCGGGAGGAGGATCCCCGGGCGCAGCACGCCTTCGACGTGATGACCGACGAGGTCGTCACCATCCGGCCCGATCGGCCGGCGGAGGAGGCCGCGGACCTCATGCGCGACCGCGGGGTCCGGCGGCTCCTGGTGACCGACGAGAGGGACAACCTCGTCGGGATCGTCTCCCAGGCCGATCTGGCGCGCCACGCGCCGGTCGAGGACGTCGGCGAGACGGTGCGCGAGATCTCGGAGCCGACGGAGGCCGCCGCGGCGACCACCCGGGCCTGATCCGGATCGCTTTTTTCCGGGGCGCTCCGCTCACGCGGGGCGCCCTTTTCTCTTTCTGCAGGAGCGGGGGCGATGGAGGAGCTCACCGTACGAACCGGCGAGAAACGGATCCTCGTGGACATCACCGACCGGATCGCGGAGGCGGTCGACGAGGACGGGGTGTGGATGGTGTACGTCCCCCACACCACCGCCGGGATCACGATCAACGAGGGAGCCGACCCGTCGGTGGCGCGCGACGTCCGGATGGTGTTCGAGAGGCTGGCGCCCGAGGATCTGCCGTACCGGCACGCCGAGGGGAACTCTCCGGCCCACGCCATGAGCTGCCTGGCGGGCTCCTCGGTGCTGGTGGCCGTCGAGGGTGGCGAGCTCCGGCTCGGAACGTGGCAGTCGATCTTCTTCTGCGAGTTCGACGGGCCCCGGAGCCGGAACGTCTGGCTCGAGCGGCTGGGCTAGGAGTCAGCTGCCCACGAAGGGGACCCACCGGAGCCACCGGTGGATCGAGTCCCGCCGCCTCGGCCGCTCCTCCTCGATCTCGATCCACGGGAGATGGCGGGGGTCGACCATCCGGTCGGCCTGGTCCAGCGACATCACCGCTCCCGGGAGCATGGAGCGGACCTCCTCGAAGAGCCCGTCGTTCCGCGCTTCGTGGTCCTCCACGTGGTTGGCGTTGAAGATGTGCTCGGCCCGGGCCTGGCGGACGCGGTTCCGTACGTCGAATATGATCGAGTTCGCGTTCCGGATCTCCTCCTCGATCACCGACGGGAGGTAGCGCTGGAGGCCGGTACGGTACAGGTCGTCGTGGGCCTGGCTGGTGAACGAGGTGACGATCGTCACCGCCCAGTCCCACACGTCGAGGCGGGCGCGACGGGTGCGCTGGAGCGCCCCCTCCAGGTCCTTCAGCACCCGCAGGTTCTTGCTGATCTCCCGGTTCACGTGCTCCACCAGAACGGCGAGGAACTCCTTGTCGTGCTCCTCCTTGGTGCGCCGCTCCTCGCCCACCTGCCACCGGACGACCCCCAGGGTCGCGAGCCCGCCGAGGAGCACGCCGTAGAAGGTCCCGATCAGATCGGGCCATTGCTGGATGAGCGTCCCATAGAGGGCGCGGAGGATGTCGAGGAGGACCGACAAGAAACCTCGGGGATGGAGGAGGCGGTTTCGGGCGCGCGCTCGAAGTATACCATCGGCATCGACCCGCGCCGAGTCTGCTGAGCCGTGGCCGGCGCCCCCCGATCCACGCTTTCGGTGCCCGCCGACTTCGACTTCGAGGCGACGGTCCGGTCGCACGGATGGTGTCGGCTGGCCCCCTTCGGGTGGCGGCCGCAGGCGGCCCGGCTCGAGTATCGCTTTCGCCTCCCCGGTGGAGGGGCCGCCACCGTCGCGATGGGGCAGCCGGGAGGGAGGGGATCGGGCGTGGAGCTCGAGGTGGTCGGGGGAACGGGGCGCCGGACCGGTCTGGAGCGAGGCGACCGGGCGGCGATCGAGGAAGGCCTCCGGCGCGCCCTCCGGCTCGACGAATCGATCGCTCCCTTCCACGAGCTGTGCCGGGAGGCGGGCCCGCCGTTCGATCGAGCCCCCCAGATCGGGTTCGGACGGCTCCTGCGCGCGCCCACCGCGTTCGAGGACCTCGCCAAGGTGCTCGCTACCACGAACACCAGGTGGAGCGGCACCGAGGCGATGGTCGCGAAGCTGGTCGAGCTCTCGGGCGGGGAGGGGACCTTCCCGACCGCGGAGGAAGTCGTCGGGCTCGGCCCCGAGGCGCTCCGGAAAGCGCGGTGGGGGTATCGCGCGGAGTACCTCGTGGAGCTCGCTTCACGGGTCGCTTCGGGCGAGATCGAACCCGAGCGGTGGGACGCGTGGCCCGGGACGACGGCCGAGCTGGAGGAGCGGATCCGCGAGCTGCCCGGTTTCGGCCCGTACGCCTCCGCGCAGGTGCTCGGCCTGATGGGACGCTACGACCGGATCGGGGTCGATTCGGTCTTCCGAGCGTTCGTTCGCGATCGCCATTTTCCCGACCGAGGCGACGATCCGCCGACCGAGGCGCGGATGCGGGCGGTGTACCGCTCGTGGGGCGGATGGCGGGCGCTGGCGTACTGGTTCGAGGTGTGGGAGGCC
>JAWVZN010000030.1:0-27834 GCA_033722155.1 Gemmatimonadota bacterium
AGGAAGTTCTCCTCGTGGTGGGCGAGGCACCACTTCGCCACGATCGAGCCCCCGCGGGAGACGATTCCGGTGAGCCGCTCCGCGGTGAGCGGAACGAACCGGAGCAGCACCCCGGCGTGGACGGTCATGTAGTCGACCCCCTGCTCCGCCTGCTCGATCACGGTGTCGCGGAACACCTCCCAGGAGAGCTCCTCGGGGACGCCGCCCACCTTCTCGAGGGCCTGATAGATCGGGACCGTGCCGACGGGGACCGGACAGTTGCGGAGGATCCACTCGCGGGTCTCGTGGATGTCGTCGCCGGTGGAGAGGTCCATCAGGGTGTCCGCGCCCCACCGGGTGGCCCACACCATCTTCTCCACCTCCTCCTCGATCGAGGAGGAGACCGCGGAGTTGCCGATGTTGGCGTTGATCTTCACCAGGAGGTTGCGCCCGATCGCCATCGGCTCGAGCTCGGGGTGGTTCACGTTGGCGGGGAGGATGGCGCGGCCGCGGGCGATCTCGTCCCGCACGAACTCCGGGGTGACCTCGGCCGGGATCCCCGCGCCGAAGGGTTCGCCGGGGTGCTGCTCGAGCAGCCCGGCGTCGCGCAGCGCGTCGAGGCGGCGGTTCTCCCGGATGGCGACGAACTCCATCTCGGGGGTCACGATCCCGCGCCGGGCGTACGCCATCTGGGTTCCTTCGCGTCCCCGCTCCTCGATCCAGGGGGCGCGGATCGGGTCGAGCCCCTCGCGGGGGTCGATCTCCGCCTCGGCGTCGGTGTAGGGGCCCGAGGTGTCGTACAGGTATACGGTGGGGTTCGGCTCGGGGCCCTCGCGCCCCTCGGTCGGGGCCTGCTCCACTGCCCGCATCGGCACCCGGATGTCGGGCCGGCTCCCCTCCACGTACACTTTGCGGGAGCCGGGGATCGGTCCCCGGGTGATCGTCCGTGGACGCTCGTCGACGTCGATGGTGGTGGCGCTGCTCGTCACGGTGGGCCTCCCTTCGCCGGCATGATCCGGATCAGGTTCGACGGGTATTCTCTCAGCCGCCCGGAACGGGATCCCGGCGACACCCCGGCATCGTTGTCGTGGTCTCATGATACCCCCATCGCCGGGACGGCCTCAAGGCGCCCGGTTGCGGGGGAATGCCACCGGACGAAAGGACGTGCCCGTGAACCGCATCCTCCGCCTCTCCCTGGCGATCCTGCTCGCGGCGGCCGCGCTCGCCGCCCCGGCCCCCGCACAGGAGCCGCCGCCCTCCCCCTCGGAGCACCTCGGCTTCGAGGTGGGTGCCGACCGGACGCTGGCCGACTACCGGCAGATCCGCGGCTACTTCGAAACCCTCGCCGAGGCGTCCCCCCGGGTGGCGCTCGAGACGGTCGGGCGGACGACGCTGGGCGAGGAGATGGTGCTGGCGGCGATCTCCTCGGAGGCGAACCTGGCGAACCTCGACCGGATCCGGGAGATCTCGGCCCGTCTCGCCGACCCGCGGGGGCTCTCCGACGCCGCGATCGACCGCCTGGCAGCCGAGGGGAAGGCGGTGTTGATGGTGATCTGCAACATCCACGCGACCGAGATCGGCTCCAGCCAGATGGCGATGGAGTGGGCCCACGCGCTGGCGACCGCGGAGGACGCCGCGACCCGCCGCCGGCTCGACGAGGTGGTGGTGGTGCTCGTTCCCTCGGCGAACCCCGACGGCCAGATCATGGAGACGGAGTGGTACCGCCGGTGGCTCGGAACCCCCTGGGAGGGGGGGCGGATGCCGTGGCTCTACCACCACTACGTGGGCCACGACAACAACCGCGACTGGTTCATGCTCACCCAGGCGGAGACCCGAGCCCTCAACCGGGCGATGTACCACCGGTGGTTCCCCCAGATCGTGGTGGACGAGCACCAGATGGGCGACGAGGGGCCCCGGATGTTCGTGCCCCCCTTCTCCGGTCCCATGGACCCCGACGTCCACCCGCTCGTCTTCCGGGAGATCGACGGGATCGGCACCGCCATGGCGCTCCGGCTCGAGCAGGCGGGTAAGGCGGGGGTGGCGTACGGCTACTCCTACGACGCCTACTGGATCGGGGGCACGCGCAACACGCCCTGGTGGAAGAACGTCGTCGGCGTGCTGACGGAGATCGCCTCGGCCGACCTCGCCACGCCGAAGCGGATCGAGCCGACCGAGCTCGAGGGCGGGCGCAAGGGGCTGGTGGAGTACGGCCCCCGGATCAACCATCCGAACCCGTGGACCGGCGGGTGGTGGCGGCTCCGCGACATCCTCGACTACGGCCGGATCGCCTCCGACGCGGCGCTCGAGTGGGTGGCGGAGCACCGCGAGGACGTGCTCCGGAACATGGCGGCCCGAGCGAGGGCCACCGTGGAGGCGGCCGCGCCCGGCGAGGCGTACCGGATCCCCGCCGATCAGCGGGACGCGCCGAGCGCCCGGCGGCTGGCGGCGCTGCTCGCCGAGCACGGCGCGGAGGTGCGGGTCGCCGACGACGGGGACGTGTGGGTCCCGCTCGCCCAGCCCTACGCCCGGCTGCTGACCGAGCTGCTCGAGCCCCAGCGGTATCCGGAGACCCGGCTCGCCCCCGGCGGCGAGCCGCTGCGGCCCTACGACGTGACCGCCTGGACCCTGCCCCTGATGATGGGGGTGGAGGTGGAGCGGACGACGATGCCCCCCGATCCGGGGACCGTGCGGTGGGAGGAGGTTGACGCGGGGCGGGCGCGGGAGGCGGGATCGACGGACGCTCCCTGGCACGCCGTCGACCGGACGAGCGTCGAGGCCGCCCGGGTGGTGAACGCCGGCCTGGCGAAGGGCCGGGTGTGGCTCGGCCCGGAGCGGGCGTGGCTGGACCGGGCGGCGGCGGTCGCCGCCGACTCGACCGCCCGGGAGGCCGGCGTGGGGCTCGTCCCGGCGGAGGAGCGGCCCGCGGGGGCGCGACCCCTGCGCGAGCCCCGGATCGGGATCTACCAGCCGTGGGGCGGATCGATGGACGAGGGGTGGACCCGGTGGGTGCTCGAGACGTACGGCTTCGAGCCCGCTCCGCTCCGCGCCGGGGAGATCCGCGCGGGCGGGCTCGCCGGTGACTTCGACGCGATCGTCCTCCCCGACATCGACGAGCACGTCCTCGAGACGGGCCGGCGCGAGCACCGGCAGGACGAGGTGCGCTACGTCCGGGAGCTCCCGCCGGGCTACCGGGGCGGCCTGGAAGAGGCCGGCGAGCGCGCGCTTCGCGACTTCGTGGAGACGGGCGGGACCCTGATCGCGTTCGACTCGGCGACCGATTGGGTGATCGGCCGGTTCGACATCCCGGTGAGAAACGCGCTCGCGAAGGTGGACCGGGAGGCGTTCTCCGCGCCGGGCGCGCTCCTCCGGACGCGGGTGGCCGACCACCCGGTCACCGCGGGGCTTCCCGCCGAGCTCCCCGTGCTGCTCGACGACGCCACCGCCTTCGAGACGACCCCGCCGGGCCCCGAGCTCGAGCGGTGGGTGCTGGCCCGCTACCCGGCCGACGCCCGCGACATCCGCCTCTCCGGCTGGATCCGGGGCGCCGAGCGGCTCGAGCGGCGGGCGGCGGCGGTGGCGACGACCTTCGGCGAGGGGAAGCTGGTGCTGATCGGCTTCCGTCCCCAGTTCCGGGGCCAGACGCACGTCACCTTCCCGCTCCTGTTCAACGCGGTGTGGTGGGCCACGGAGCGATAGTTCCGGTGCGGGCAGGCCCCGCCGGCCGCGCCCTCGGGCTCCTCCTCCTCCTCCTGCTCGCCGCCGCGCTCGAGCCCGCGTCGACCGCGGTGGCGTCCGTCCAGCGGGCCGCGGCGCGGGCCGACTCGGCGGACCTCCGGGAGGAGGCCTCCGACGCGCAGATCGCCTTCGAGCGGCTCCGCCGGCGCCACCTGCCGGAGACGTGGGCCGGTCCCCCCGCGCCGTGCGACGAGCGGGTGGGGCGCTTCTGCTTCTGGCACGAGGATCCGGAGGAGCTGTACGAGCCCCCGCCCGATCCGCTCGAGGTGACCGTCGCCCGCAACGAGCTCCTGGAGATCCTCGAGCGGGCCGCCGAGCGGATCCCCGGCGACGGGTGGATCGCCGGCCAGCGGGTCCGCTACCTGGTGGAGGCGGGCCGCCCGGGGGGCGCCGTCCGCGCCATCGCGGAGTGCCGCGCGGAGCGGTGGTGGTGCCGGGCCCTGCTCGGCTACGCCCGCCACGCCGCCAGCGATCACGCCGCCGCGGAGGCCGCCTTCGAGGAGGCCCTGGCCGCGATGCCGACCGAGGTGCGGCGGGCCTGGACCGACCTGGCGCTCGTCCTGGAGGGCGACGCCCGGGAGCGGTGGGAGGTGCTCGAGGCGCCCGGGGCGCGGAGGTCCTTCGCCCGGAGGGTGTGGTGGCTCGCCGATCCCCTGTGGTCGGTGCCCGGCGGCGAGCGGCGCTCCGAGCATCTCGCCCGCCACGTGATCGACCGGCTGCAGCGACGCGCCCGCTCCCCCTACGCCGTCCGGTGGGGGGACGACCTTGGGGAGCTGTTGATCCGGTACGGGTGGCCGGCCGGCTTCGAGCGGGTCCGGCAGGACCACCTCTCGATCGCACGCGGGAGGGACCCTTCGATCGTCGCCCACCACGCCTCGGGCGGGCGCGGGTTCGTGCCCGGCTGGGAGGCGATCGGGGCTCCCACCCTGGCCCGGCGGGCGGCGTTCTCCGTCGACCGCGAGCGGCCTCGCGCCACCTGGGCGCCGCCCTTCGCCGACCGGTTCGTGGACCTGGAGCATCAGCTCGCTCTCTTCCGGCGGGGCGAGCGGGCGGTGGTGGTGGCGGGCTTCGCGCTCGAGCCCGACTCGGTGGCCGCCGACGCCCCCGTCGAGGCGGCGCTGGTCGTGGCCGCCGGCCCCGACGCCCCGCCGGAGATCGCCCGCTCGATGGAGGCGGGGCCGGCCGCCGCGATCGCCGACACGGTGCCGTGGGCGCCCGCGGTGGTGAGCGTGGAGGCTCTCGCCCGGCGCGAGGGCCTCGCCGGACGCGCCCGCTACGGGCTCCCGATCCGGACGGGGTCCGAGCGGGCGGCCGCGGTCTCGGACCTCCTCCTGCTCGACCGCGCCGAGCCGCTTCCCGGCTCGCTCGACGAGGCCGCCCCCCGCGCCCGGCCGACGACCCGGGTCGGGTCGGGGGAGGCCGTCGGCGTCTACTTCGAGATCGATCCGCCGGCCGGAGCGGAGCGGGCCGAGATCACGCTGGCCGTCCGCGACGAGCGCGGGGGCTTCTGGCACGGCCTCGGCTCCGCGCTCGGGCTCGTCGAGCAGGCCGGCGGCGGGGCGGGCCTCTCCTGGGTCGAGACGGTGGCGGCTGACGCGGGTCCGATCCCCCGCACGCTCGCCGTGGAGCTGCCCCGGCTCCCGGAGGGCCGCTACGCGCTCGAGCTCACGGTCGACTTCGGCGAGGCGGGCACGGTGGTACGGCGCCGGGGGATCGAGGTGCGGTGAGCCGGGGACCCCGGCTCACTCCGGGGACGACGGGGGGGTCAGCTCCCGCAGGAAGAAGTCGGTCAGCGCCTCGAAGAGCGCGATCCTGGCGGGCGGGTCGCCGATGGCGTGGCCGCGGCCGGGGTACAGGTGGATCTCGGCGGGGTGGCCGGCGGCGATCAGCGCGTCGACCAGCCGCACGCTGTGGACCGGGTGGACGTTGTCGTCGCCGCTTCCCCAGGCGAGGAAGAAGGGGGAGCGCATCCGGTCGGCGAAATTCACCGGCGCGGTCTCCTCGTACCCCTCCGGGTTCTCGGCCGGGGTCTCCATGTACCGCTCGGTGTAGGCGGTGTCGTAGTCGCGCCAGTCGGTGACCGGGGCCACGGCGGCGGCCGCGGCCCACGTCTCCCCCTCCCGGACCAGCGCGTTCGCCGCCATGAACCCGCCGAAGGACCATCCCCAGATCCCGGTGCGGTCGGGATCGGCCGCGGGAACCTCCTCCCACAGCGCCCGCACGCAGGCGGCCTGGTCGGCGGTCTCGGGGACGCCGAGCCGGCGGTAGACCGTCTCCACCCACGCCTTGCCCCGGGCCCCCGACCCCCGCCCGTCGCACGACCACACCAGAAAGCCCCGGTCGACCATCACCTGGTGCCACGGGGTCCGGCCCCGGCTGATCCAGTCGTCCTTGGCGACCTGGGCGCCGGGGCCGCCGTAGGTGTAGACGAGAACGGGGTGGCTCGCCTCCGGGTCGAAGTCCGGGGGGCGGTAGAGGGCCGTCGGGAGGGAGTCGTCCCGGGCCTCCCCGTCCGAGCCGATCGGGTGGACCCAACGGAAGTCGGGCTCGACGAAGCCCGCCGCGAGCTCGTCGAGCCGGTTTCGCTCGACCCAGGCGATCCGCTCGCCGCTCGCGGCCGCGTGCACGGCGAACGAGGGCGGCTTGGTCGCGCGCGACCACGTGTCGATGTAGCGGTCGGCTCCGGGGTCGAACGTCGGATCGTGCCAGCCCGGCTCCCGGCTCACCCGCTCGGGGGTGGAGTCGGGCCCGGTGGCGTCGAGCGGGGCCCGGTAGAGGTGGCGCTCGAACACCCCGTCCGCGTGGCCGGTGAAGTACACCCACCCCGCCGCGGGGTCCACCGCCTCGATCGAGACGACCGGCCACGCGCCGGCGGTGACCGCCCGGCGGACGGCGCCGTCGGGCCCGTAGCGGTACACGTGGCGCCAGCCCGTCCGCTCGCTCGTCCACAGGAAGTCGCCGCCGGGAAGCCACGTGAGATCGTCGTGGAGCCGCACCCACTCGGTTCCCTCTTCCTGCTCGACGAACAGATCCCGGCTCCTGCCGGTGGCGGCGTCGACGAGCAGCACCCGGATCGCGTCCTGGTCGCGGGTCATCGTCTGGACGACGAGGTCCTCCCCGTTCGGGTGCCACGAGACCCGCCCCAGGTAGGTGTCGGGGCCGCTCGGGATCGCCATCTCCCTCGGCGTACCTCCGCCGGCGGGGACGACGAAGAGCCGGACCACGGCGTTGGGGTCGCCGGCGCGCGGGTAGCGCTGCCGGACGAGCCCGCCGTAGGGCTCGCGGTAGTCGGTGAGCGCGAAGACCGGGACGCCGGCGAGGTCGACCTCGGTGTAGGCGATCCGCTTCCCCTCGGGGTCCCACCACCAGCCGCGGCGCCGGCCGAGCTCCTCCTGGGCGATGAACTCCGCCACCCCGTGCTGCAGGGTGTCGCTCGCGCCGGAGGTGAGCGCCCGCTCCCGGCCGGTCTCGAGGTCGAGCACCCACACCTCGCCGTCGCGGACGAAGGCCACCCGCTCGCCGGTCGGATCCCAGCGGGGATCGAACTCGGCCGCCTCGGTGTCGGTGAGCCGGCGGGCCCGGCGCGAGGCCACGTCGAACAGGAAGAGGTCGCCGGAGAGGGGGAGCAGGATGCGCTCGCCGCCGGGCGACCACCGGTAGCGCGTGATCCCCCGCGCCGAGAGCCGGAGCCGCTCGCGGAGCGCGGCCTCCTCCTGCCCGAACGTCTGCCGCTCGGCGCCGAGGAGCTCCTCCGCGGTCACCAGCCGCTCCCGCTCCCCCGTCCGCGGGTCGGCGAGCCACAGCGAGAGCACCTCCTCCCCGGTCGCGGTGTCCCGCTCGGTGGGCGCGAGGAAGGCGACCGCCTCGCCGCCCGGCCGCCACGTCACGGCGCGGAGAAGGGCGCCGTCGGGTCCGGGAGGGGCGAAGATCTCGCGGATGGAGAGGGGCGCTTCGGCCTCGGACCCCTCCGGCGGGCCGGCCCCTCCGCAGCCGGAGACGAGCGAGACGAGAAGGGCGGCGAGCGGGGCGACGGGGATGGCGCGCGGGAGCATCGGGAAAACGATAGCCGCGCTCCGGCCGCCGTCCAAACGTTCGTGGGAGACTTGACATAGTAAAATTATAATATATCATTATAGTCATCTTACGATATCACTTCGACGAGGAGACGAGCCCCGAGATGACAGCGAAGGCGAAGACGAAGACCAGCATCAGCGCCGAGATGATCCAGGAGGCGGCCGAGGTGCTGAAGGTGATCGGGCATTCGATCCGCCTCGAGATCCTCGAGCTCCTCGACGAGCGGGGCGAGCAGAACGTGACCGCGATCCACGAGGCGCTCGGGCTCGACCAGCCGATCGTCTCCCAGCACCTGGGCCTGATGCGCGACAAGGGGATCGTCGCGAGCCGGCGCGACGGGGTGAACGTCTTCTATCGCGTCCACGACGAGAAGGTGACCCGTGTGCTCGACTGCATCCGCAAGTGCGATCTGTGAGGCGGTGAGGCCGATGGGATCGGGGCTCCGGACGACCGCCCTCCTCGCCCTCGCGCTGGTCGGCTTCGCGGGCCCGGCCCGCGGCCAGGCCGGCGAGGCCGTCGAGGAGCGCCCGCTCACCCTCGAGCAGGCCGTCGCGGCGGCCCGGGAGGGGAGCGTGGACCTCGCGGTGGCCGAGGTGGAGCGTTCGATCGCCGCCGCCGAGGCGCGGAAGGCGAGCGCCTTCCTGTGGCCCCGCGTCGACCTCGGATCGGGCGTGGTCCGCTCGGTCGATCCCGTCTTCGCCTTCGGGACCAGGCTCCGCCAGGCCCGCTTCGGCCAGGCCGATCTCGCGCTCGACGCCCTGAACGATCCCGACCCGATCACCGACTGGAGCGCCACCGCCGACGTGGCGTGGGGCGCGCTCGACCCGGCCCGGTGGGCCGGCTGGAGCGCCGCCCGCCACCGGGCCCGCTCGGCCGGCTGGGGCACGATCCGGACCCGCGAGGCCACCGAGCTGCGGGCCCGCTCGCTCTACTGGAGCGCGGTGCGCGCGGCCGCCCGCCTCGAGGCCGCCGGGGCCTCCGAGGAGGCCGCCCGCGAGACGCTCGAGCTCTTCCGGGCGCGTCAGGAGCGGGGATTGCTGACCGACGCCGATCGTCTCCGGGCCGAGGCCGAGCTCGACGCCGCCCGCGCCCGGCGGGTGGACGCCGCCCGCGCCCGGCGGGAGGCCCGGCGCCGGCTCGGCGTCCTCCTCGGATGGGAGTCCGGGGTGCTCCCGGTCCCGACCGACACCCTGACCGTTCCCGCCGGGTACGCCCCGGGCGAGTTCGATCCCGCCGAGCGCGCCGACCTGCGATCGATGGCGGCGGCGCTCGAGGCGCGCGAGGCCCGGGTGCGCCAGGCCACCTTCTCGTTCCTGCCCGCGATCGACGCCTTCGGGCAGGCCGTCAGCCACGGCGCCGACGTGCTCGAGTCCGACGGCTCCGACTGGACCGTCGGCCTCCAGCTGCGGTGGACCGCCTTCGCCGGCTTCGGCCGGTGGGCCGAGCGCTCCCGGGTCTCCTCGGCGGAGAGGATCGCGCGCCTCCGCTACGAGCACGCCGTCCGCCAGGCTCGCGCCGACATCGAGATCGCCGACCGCGCCGTGACCGCCGCGGCGGAGACCGTGGAGGCCGCGCTGGCCGCCCGCCGGGCCGCCGTCACCGCCGCCGACCTGATGCGCCGCCGCTTCGAGGAGGGGTTGGCGACCGCCAGCGATCTGCTCCAGGCGGAGGCCCGCAAGGCGGAGATGCGCACCCGCGCCGTCGACGCCCTGGCGGGCTACCGCCTCGCGGAGGCCCGCGCCCGATTCGTCCGTTCCCGAACCGACCCGGAGGATCTCCCATGAGGACCCGTCTCGCGATCCCGCTGGCGGCGACGGCCCTGGCGATCGCCGCCTGTGGCGGCGAGGAGCCCGGGCGCGTCGCCCCGCCGTCCACGCCGATCGAGGTGGTCGTCTCCTCGGTCGACTCGACCGCGCCCGCCGTGGCGTTCCCGGCCCGCGTCGTCTCGTCCCGCGAGGTGGAGCTCGCCACCCGCGCGAGCGGGCTGGTGCGGCGGGTCGCCGTCGACGTCGGCAGCCCGGTGCGGCGGGGCCAGCTCCTCGTCGCGCTCGAGAGCGGGGACGTCGGGGCCGACGTCGACGCCGCCGCGGCCGACGTGCGCCGGGCCGAGCGGTACCACGAGCGGATCGCCGCGCTCGAGGCCGACGGCGCCGCCACCCCGCAGGAGCTCGACGACGCCGAGGCCCAGCTGGCGACCGCACGGGCGAGGCTCCGGCGGGCCCGGACCCAGCTCGCGTACGTCCACCTCACCGCCCCGATCGACGGGGTCGTGACCGAGCGCCGGGTCGACCCCGGCGACCTCGCGGTTCCCGGCCAGCCGGCGCTCACGCTCGTCTCTCCCGAGGGGATCGAGATCGAGGCCGACCTGCCGGCAGGACGCGCCGGCACCGTGGCCCCCGGCCAGGAGGTCACGGTGGTCGTACCCGGAGAGAACGCGCGAATCCCGGCCCGGGTGGCGCGGGTGGTCCCGGCGCTCGAGGCCGGAAGCCGCCGCTTCCGGGTGGAGGCCTCCTTCGCGAGCCCCGGGACGGCGGGCCGGCTGATGCCCGGCGCCTTCGTCCGGATGGAGGTGGAGCGGGGCGGCCCCGCGGTGCGGTGGATGCCGCTCGACGCGATCGTCCGTCGGGGTCAGCTCACCGGCGTCTTCACGGTCGAGAACGACACCCTGCGGCTCCGGTGGATCCGCCTCGGCGAGCGCCGGGCCGACGCGGCCGAGGTGCTGGCCGGCCTCCCCGCGGGCGCGCGGCTGGTCCGCCGTCCGGACCCCGCCCTCGAGGACGGAGCCCCCGTCAAGGCGGTCGAGAGCGAGACGTGGCGCCTCCGTCCCCTGGCGGACGCGACGGCTCCCGGAGGCGGATCCCGATGAAGACCGACATCGCCGGCCGGCTCGCCGACGCCTTCCTCGACAACAAGATCACCCCGCTGCTCCTGGCGGGCGCCCTCGCGGTGGGCCTGTGGTCGGTGGTTACCATGCCGACCGAGGAGGAGCCGCAGATCGTGGTTCCCCTGGCCGACCTGTACCTCCCGATGCCGGGCCACACCCCGGAGGAGATCGAGAACCGGCTGCTGATCCCGCTCGAGAGCGTGATCGGCGGGATCGAGGGGGTGGAGTACGTCTACTCCCACGCCGAGCAGGGCTTCGGCCTGGTGACCGTCCGCTACGAGGTGGGCCGCGACATGGAGGAGAGCCTGGTGCGGCTCTACTCCATGCTCCTCAAGCACATGGACGAGATGCCCCTGGGCTTCACGATGCCGCTGGTGAAGACCGTCACGATCGACGACGTGCCCTTCTTCACCCTGGCGCTGTCGAGCGCCGGGGTCGACCACGCGGGGCTGCGGGAGATCGCCGAGGAGCTGAAGGTGGACTTCGAGCGGGTGGACGACGTCCGCTCGGTGTCGATCGTCGGCGGGCAGCCCCGGGAGGTCCGGGTCGAGCTCTCCGCCGAGCGGCTCGCCTCCTGGGGGCTCGATCCGCGCCGGGTCGCCGGGGCCCTGCACGCCGCCAACGCGGCGGTGGACGCCGGCACCTACACGCGGGCGAGCGAGGTGGTCCGGGTCCAGGCGGGCCCGTTCCTCGAGAGCGCCCGGGACGTCGAATCGGTGGTCCTGGACGTCAGGGACGGCAAGCTGGTTCAGGTGGGCGACGTCGCGACCGTCGTCGACGGCCCCGGCGAGGTCGACACCTACACCTTCTTCGACCGGCCCGGCGAGACGACCCGGCCGCTCGTGACCCTGGCGGTCTCCAAGCGTCCCGGCGCCGACGCCAGCGTGGTCGGCGAGGTGCTCGAGGAGCACGTCGAGGCGGCGAGCGGCCGGCTGATCCCGCAGGGGGTGTCCGCCCGGGTCACCCGGAACTACGGCGAGACCGCCCTCGAGAAGATCAACACCCTGAAGGCCCACCTGCTGCTGGCGATCCTGGCGGTCGGCCTGGTGGTGGCGCTGGCGATGGGGTGGCGCGCGGGGCTGGTCGTGATGACGGCGGTCCCGGTCACCTTCGCCCTCACGCTGCTCGTCTACCACCTCTTCGGCTACACGTTGAACCGGGTGACGCTGTTCGCCCTCATCTTCGTCACCGGGATCGTGATCGACGACTCGATCATCGTGGCCGAGAACATGCACCGACACTTCTCGATGAAGGACCGCCCTCTGCGGGCGGCCGCCCGGGCGGCGGTGGACGAGGTGGGCAACCCCACCATCCTCGCCACCCTCACCGTGATCGCGGCGGTGCTCCCGATGTATTTCGTCTCCGGGCTGATGGGACCCTACATGAGCCCGATGCCGATCGGCTCCACCGTGGCGATGACGTTCTCGCTGCTGGTCGCCCTGATCGGGACCCCGTGGCTCGCCTACCGGCTGCTCCGCCACGACGCGGAGGAGGGGGAGTCGCGCTACGTCCTCGAGGAGACCCGGATCTACCGGGCGTACCGGCGGATCATGAGCCCGCTGCTGGAGCGCCCGCGGCGGATGTGGTGGGCGCTGGGGGGCGTGAGCCTCCTGCTGGTCCTGGCCGGGGGGATGTTCCTCGCCCGGTTCGTCGCGGTCAAGATGCTCCCCTTCGACGACAAGAACGAGATGCAGGTGATCGTCGACATGCCCGAGGGGACCGCGCTCGAGACCACCACCGCCCTCGCGCTCGACATCTCCCGCTCCCTCGACGCGGTGCCCGAGGTGGAGAGCGTCGAGGTGTACGCCGGCACCGCGGCCCCGTTCAACTTCAACGGGATGATCCGCCACTACTACCTCCGCCGGGGACCGAACGTGGCGGACCTGCAGATCAACCTGGTCGACAAGGGGGAGCGGGGGGATCAGAGCCACGCGATCGCCAGGCGGATCCGCCCGATCGTGCAGGAGGTGGCCGCCTCCGCGGAGGTCGGCGCGCGGGTGAAGGTGGTCGAGGTGCCGCCGGGCCCGCCGGTGCTCTCCACCCTGGTGGCCGAGGTGTACGGCACCGACCCCGACGTCCAGCACGCGGTGGCGGAGGAGGTCCGCGAGGCGTTCGCGGGCGCTCCCGGGGTGGTGGACGTCGACTGGTCGCCCTGGGCGCCCCAGCGGGAGAGCGAGTTCGTGGTGGACGAGGAGAAGGCGATGCTGTCGGGCGTCTCGAAGGCGGCCGTGGTCGAGGCGATCGCGATCGGCCTCGGCGGCCGGGTGACGACCCACCTCTCCGAGCCCGAACGGCGCGAGCCCACCCCGGTCCGGGTGCGGCTCGCCGAGGGCGCCCGCTCGGGCGAGGAGCGCCTCGCCGGCCTCCACGTGGCCTCGGCGGGCGGGGAGATGGTCCCCGTCGGCGAGCTGGTGACGGTCGAGGAGACGACCGTCCCCCAGGTGATCGACCGGAAGAACGGCCAGCGGGTCGTGTACGTGACCGCCGACGTGGCGGGCGAGGAGGAGAGCCCGGTGTACGCGATCCTCGACCTGCGGGAGAAGCTCGGCGGGATCGATCTTCCCTCCGGCGCCGACCTGGGGGTGCTGTACACCAGTGAGCCCGGCTTCGCCGAGCAGCCGGTGATGAAGTGGGACGGGGAGTGGCAGGTCACCTGGGAGGTGTTCCGCGACCTGGGGATCGCGTTCGCGGGCGCCCTGCTCCTGATCTACGCCCTGATCGTGGCGTGGTTCGGCTCGTTCACCACGCCGCTCGTCATGATGGCGGCGATCCCGCTCACCCTGATCGGGATCGCGCCCGGCCACTGGCTCTTCGGGGCGTTCTTCACCGCCACCTCGATGATCGGGATGATCGCGCTGGCCGGGATCATGGTCCGCAACGGGATCCTCCTGATCGACTATCTCGAGGCGCGGCTGGACGCCGGCGTCGACCTGAAGCGGGCCGTGGTCGAGGCGGGTGCGGTGCGGACCCGGCCGATCGCGCTCACCGCCGGCACCGTCGTGATCGGCGCCTTCGTGATCCTGTTCGACCCGATCTTCGAGGGGCTGGCGGTGGCGCTCATCACCGGCGCGATCGCCTCCACGCTCCTCACCCTGATCGTCGTGCCCGGGATCTACTACCTGATGCGGCGTGAACCCGAGAGCGAGGAGGCCGAGCCGTGAAGCTGGTTCTCTTGATGTACCTCGAAGGCGACGAGGCGTGTGTCGAGCGGCTGCTGGCCGAGCAGGGGGTGGCCGTCTACAGCCGGCTTCCGATCGAGGGGGTCGGCCCGGGAGCCCGCGGCTGGTACGGCGAGGTCGCCCCCTACGCCTCGCGGATGATCGTGACGATGGTGGAGGGGGAGGCCGCCGCCCGGCTGCTCGATGCGGTGTCCGAGTGCCGCGGCGTACAGGACCCGAGCCATCCGATCCGGGCGGCGATGGTGGACGTGGAGCGAGCGACGGCGTGCCTGTGCGAGAAGACGGGCGAGGCCGTCGAGACCCCGAGCTGAGAAGAGAGGAGAGAGACGATGCTGGAGACGATGGAGCGGAAGATCCGCGCGATCGCCGGGACGTTCGTCCTGGCGAGCCTGGCGCTCGGCTGGTTCGCGAGCCCGTGGTGGTTCCTGTTCACCGCGTTCGTGGGCGCCAACCTGCTGCAGTCCGCCTTCACAAAGTGGTGCCTGATGGAGGACATCCTCCGGTGGACCGGGATCCACCGGGAGCCGGCCGCGGAGGCGGGCCGGAGGAAGGCGGCCGCGAAGCGCGCCTGAGGGGGATTTCCGGCGGCTCCCCCCTTTCTGCCGCCTGCCGGGAGAATTCCCACAAGAGAAGACCGCCCCCTCCCTACTGACGTGTCGCGGGCCTTGGGCTAAGCTCGGCTCCCATGCGGATCCTGGTGATCGAAGACGACCTGAAGGTAGCCGACTTCCTGGAGCGCGGCCTCAAGGAAGACGGCTACGCCGTCGACGTGGCCCACGACGGGCCGAGCGGGGACGCGAACGCCCACGTGTACGACTACGACGCCCTGGTGGTGGACGTGATGCTGCCCGGGAAAAGCGGGGTCGACATCGTGCGCGACCTCCGCAAGGAGGGCGACGACACCCCGGTCCTGATGCTGACCGCGCGCGACTCGACCGGCGACGTGGTCCGCGGGCTCGACGCCGGGGCCGACGACTACCTTACCAAGCCGTTCGCCTTCGACGAGCTGCTCGCGCGCGTGCGAGCGCTGGTGCGCCGGGGTGGCGCCGGACGGCTCGACCGGCTGGCATACGCCGACCTGGAGCTGGATCGGATCGCGCATTCCGCCTCGCGGGGCGGCGAGCCGGTCGAGCTCACCCCGAAGGAGTTTCAGCTGCTCGAGCATTTCCTGCTCCATCCCGAGGAGGTGGTCCGCCGGACCGAGCTCCTCGAGAAGGTGTGGGAGCTCCAGTTCGACCCCGGGTCCAACGTGGTGGACGTCCACGTGGGCAACCTCCGGAAGAAGCTTCGCGAGGTCGGCCCGCCCCTCATCCACACGGTCCGGGGCGTGGGGTACATGCTCCGCGAGGGGGACTCCGGATGACCCGGTCGTTCCGAACCCAGCTCGCCGTCCGCTTCGCGGTCTCGATGGCGGGCGCGCTGGCGGTGGTCGCGGTCCTCACCTTTTTCGCGATCCGGGCGACCCTCGACCGCCAGATCGACGCCTCGATCGCAAACGTCGCCTCGATCCAGGCGGCCGCCATCACCGAGCCGGAGTCGGGCGAGATGCGGCTGCGGGAGTGGGAGGTCACCCCGGAGGAGGCGGCGTCGATCCGCGACGTCAACCGCTTCACCCAGGTGTGGTCGGCGGAGGGAGAGAGCCTGCTCCGGACCCGCTACCTCACCCGCGATCTTCCGCTCGACGAGGAGGCGCTCGACGAGGCGCTCGACGGCGGTCTCGCCTGGTCGGACCAGCGGTTCCAGGGGATGCCGGTCCGCTCCCTGTACTACCCGCTGGGGCGACTCGGGGAGGCCCACGACCCTCACGTCCTCCAGGTGGCGGCTCCGCTCACCGCCCGCAACGACACCCTCCGCAGCCTCGCCGCCCTCCTCGTCGGGATCGTGGTGTTCGTCTCGGCGGCCACCTTCGCGGGAAGCTGGTGGCTGGCGGATCGGGCGGTGCGGCCGGTCCACGAGATCATCGACCAGGCGGAGGAGATCGAGGCGGGAACGCTGGGACGCCGGCTCCGCGCCTCGGCCTTCGGTCTGGAGTACCGGCGGCTGGTCGAGGTCCTCAACACCATGCTGGCCCGGCTCGACGCCGCGTTCGAAGCCCAGCGGAGGTTCACCGCCGACGCCAGCCACGAGCTCCGCTCCCCGCTGACCGCGCTCCGGGGCGAGCTGGAGCTCGCGCGGCGCCGGGAGCGGAGCCCCGAGGAGTACCGGCGCGTGATCGACAGCGCGCTGGAGGAGGTCGACCGGCTCGGCCGGACGGCGGAGGATTTGCTCACGCTCGCCAGATCGGACGCCGGTGTGCTCGAGTTACGGCTCGGTCGGGAGGAAGTCGGGGATCGTGTCCGCCGGGTGGTCGACCGGCTCCGCACCACCGCCGACGCCGCGGGCGTCTCCCTCGAGCTGGAGATCGACGGGGAAACAGCCGCGATCGTCGACGCCGACCGGATCGAGCGGCTGGCGCGCAACCTCGTCGAGAACGGCGTCAAGTACACGCCCGCCGGGGGCGTGGTGGCCGTCCGGGTGGCCCGTTCCGACGGGCGGATCGAGCTCGTGGTCGCGGACACGGGGCCCGGTATCCCGCCCGAGGAACTGGAGGAGATCTTCCACCGCTTCCATCGGGTCGACGCCTCCCGCACGCCGGCCCGCGACGGCTCGGGAACCGGCCTCGGGCTGGCGATCGCCCGTACCATCGCCGAAGCGCACGGCGGCGGGGTGACGGCGGCCAACCGCCCGGAGGGAGGGGCGGAGTTCCGGGCCACGATCCCGGTCGAGCCGCCCGCGGAGACCGAGCCGACGACGGGGGGCCCCGCATGAAGGCGTCTTCATCCTCCGCTCACCCGCGCTTCATGGACTCCCGCCTATCCTGACGGCGAGATCCGGGCGGGGCCCCACTCCGGGCCCGCCCACCATCGCCCCAATCGAAGGAAGGAACCGATGGCCCGCAAGAAGAACGAGGACGGAGGATACGGTCGCGCGCTCGCGCTGCTCGTCGCCCTGGCGGTTGTGGCGGTGGTCGCCGCGGTCGTGAGCATGGGTGGGGAGGAGGCGCCGGCTCCGCCCGCGCGGAGCTCCGCGCCCGCCCCGGTGGCGACGCGGCCGGGAGCGGTAGCCGCCGCCGACCATCATCCCGCTCCACGGGCGACCGCCGCCGAGATCACGCTGCAGCCTCCCGCCCGATACGCCCGCTGGCCCCGGCTCGCGGCCACCTACCGCAAGGCGGCCGAGATCCCCGAGGTCCTCGACGGAATCCATTGCTACTGCGACTGCTCGGAGCACTCCGGCCACTACTCGCTGCTGAGCTGCTACGAGGACGACCACGCCGCGCAGTGCGACGTCTGCCTCAGCCAGGCCGAGATGGCCTGGGACATGTCCGGCAAGGGGAAGTCGCTGGAGACGATCCGCCTCGCCACCGACGCCACCTACGGCGACTGAGTCCGGGGGACCGGACAAGGATGAGCCGGGGGAGGATCGCGATCACGACGCTCGCCGTCGCGGCGGTCGTCGTCGGAGCGGTCGCCCTGCGGAGCGGCTCCCCGGGGAGCGGCCCGCCGGACGGCGAAGCCCCGATGGCGGGGATCAGCAAGAGGATCGATCCCGATGTCGTCCCGCTCGCCGCCGCCGAGCTGGAGGGGGAGCCGGGGGCCCGGGCTCTCCGGCGCCGCTGCGCCGGATGCCACGACGTGCCGGGGCCTCGAACCGACCCCGACGAGGGGTGGGCGCGTGTGCTCGACCGGATGGAGGGTCACATCGAGGATACCGGCCTCCTGCCCCTGATGGAGGAGGACCGAGAGGCGATCCTCGAGATGATGCGTCGTCGGTCCACGGCGGAGCCGGCGATCGACTGAGAGGAAGGGAAGAACGCGACGAGGCCCGGCCCGGGTGACGCCCGGAGCGGGGCCTCGTGATCCGTGCCGGAGAGCCTCCCTCGATCAGGCGTCGGGCTTCTTCTCGTGGTCCTTCTTCTCGTGGTCCTTCTTCTCGTGACCCTTCTTTCCGTGGCCCTTCTTCCCGTGGTTCTCGCCGTGCTTCTCGTGCATCGCCTTCATCCTCTCGTGCACCCGTTCCCGCTGCTCGTCCGTGAGCACCCCCATCGCGTCCTCGTGAATCGACCGCATCTCGGCCATGTGGCGCTCCCGCTCGGCCTCCATCCGCTCCTCGAGCGCCTCGAGGCGCTCGACCTGATCGTCGGTGAGGCCCAGCTCCTCGGCGTGCGCGGTGAGCATCCCCGACATCATCGGGGCGTGCATCATCCGCATCTCCATGTGATCGTGCTCGCCCTTCACCATCACGCGCTTCTCCACCTCGACCTCCTTCTCCCTCTCGCCGTCTTCCTGCCCCAGCGCGGGCCCGGCGAGTACGGTCGTCAGAAGGAGGGCGGTCAAAATCGTCGTCGAGCGCATCGGTCTCGTCTCCTCGAAAAGGGTGAATCCGTCGTACGATCGCGACAGCTGTCCGGATTATACCCTGGAGCCCGCGCTCCGGTCCGCGCCTTCGTCGGAGCGCGATGAAGGTCTCTTCATCGTGGCTTCACCTTCTCTTGAGCGCCCTCCCGGTACCCTCGGAGCGTCGGATCCCGACGTCGGCAGCCGGGAACCGCACGACCGTCCCTGCGAACCCTCGAGAGAGCGAAACCCATGCGATCGAATCCCATCCGGAGCCACGACGTGTGTCTGCTCGTCGTGGCCTCCCTCCTCGTCGCGGCTCCGCTCCCGGCTCAGGCGCCCGGCGCCGCTCCGGACGCCGAGCCGGCCGCAGAGCGGCTGACCCTCGCCGAGGCCTACGCCCTGGCTGCCGAGCGAAACCCCCGGATCGCCGCCGCGGCCGCGATGGCCGACGCCACGGCGGCGAAGGTACCCGCGGCCGGGCTTCCGCCCGATCCCGTTTTCCAGCTCGGCGCGACGAACCTCTCGCTGCCGGAGCTCGACGCGGACATGCCGTCCTCGATGGCCCCGTCACTGCAGCTCGTACAGACGGTTCCCTTCCCGGGCAAGCTCGGCCTCCGAAAGCGGATCGCCGGGAAGACGGGCGAGATGGCGCTCTCCGGGGCCGGCGAGACGGCGTGGGGAATCCGGGCCGGGGTGGGGAGGGCCTTCTACGAGGTGTATGCCGCCGACCGGCAGATCGGGGTGATGGCGAAGACGCTCCGCCTTCTCGAGGACTTCGAGCGCGTCGCCCGCGCCATGTACGGATCGGGCACGGGCCGGCAGAGCGACGTGCTGAGGGCCGGCGTGGAGATCGCCCGGATGGAGGCCGAAATCGCCCGGATGGAGGCGGTGCGGAAGGTCGCTTCGGCCCGGCTGAACGGGTTGCTCGACCGTCCCGCCGAGACCCCGGTTCCCTCCCCCGTGCTCCCGGCCCTGCCGTCGCGGGCTCCGGGCCGTGACACCCTCCAGGGGTGGGCCGAGGAGACCCGCCCGGCGATCGAGAGGGCGAGAGCGAGCGTGGAGCGTGCCGACGCCCGGGTCGACCTGGCGGAGAAGGAGCTGTGGCCGGACCTGACGGTCGGGCTCCAGTACGGACAGCGCGACCGCGGCACGGGAACCGAGCGGATGGGGGGAGCGATCGTCGGCTTCTCGATTCCCGTCTTCGCGGCCGGTCGGCAGCTCAAGCTGCGCGACGAGGCCGCCGCGATGCGCCGGGTGGCGGAGGCCGACCTCGCCGAGACGAGAGCCTCCGTGGCGGCCGAGATCGGCGAGCTGCTCGCCGAGCTCGAGCGCGCCCGCACCCTGATCGATCTCTACGACACCTCGGTGATCCCCCAGGCGGAGGCGAACGTCGAGTCGTCGTTCTCCTCCTACCGCGTCGGCGGCGTCGACTTCATGACGCTCGTGGATGCCCAGATGACGCTGAACCGATACGAGCAGGAGTACTACGGGCTGCTCGCCGCCTACGGCACAACGATCTCGAGGCTGGAGACGGCCGTCGGTCGCGAGCTGCCCCCCACCCCGAGCCGGTGACGGAGGTACGATGAGCACGAAGAAGCAGATCCTGGTGTCCGTGGCCATCGTTCTCGCCGCCGGCGCGGTGGTGGCCTTCACGAGCCTCGGTCGCGGCGACGACTCCGCGAGCGGTGGCGGGATGGAGGGCCACGACCACGCGGCGATGTCGGGCGGCGGTGAAGACGAGAAGAGCCCGGTGCGGCTCGCCGCCGACGCCGCCCGGCGGATCGGGGTGAAGTACGCCGTCGCCGAGCGGAAGTTCGTCGAGCGTTCCGTCGAGACCGTCGGATCGGTGACCTACGACGAGACCCGGATCGCCGAGGTGAACCCGAAGATCGAAGGGTGGATCGAGCGGCTGTACGTCGACTTCACCGGCGCACCGGTGCGACGCGGTCAGCCGCTTCTCGCCCTCTACAGCCCGAAGCTGGTCGCCGCCCAGGAGGAGCTGATCCTGGCGCGTCGGCTGGTGGACGAGGCCGCGGCCGGGCCGGAGAGCCGGACGGCCGAGCGGTCGCGTCAGCTCCTCGAGGCCGCCCGCCGCCGGCTCTCCTGGTGGGACGTTCCCGCGGCCGAGATCCGACGGATCGAGGAGACCGGCCAGCCGACCAAGACGCTGACGCTGCGTGCTCCCGCTTCCGGGATCGTGGTCGAGAAGAACGTCTTCGAGGGCGGACGGATCGCACCCGGGATGAACCTCTACCGGATCGCCGACCTCTCCTCCGTATGGGTCGATGGCGAGGTGTTCGAGAAGGACCTCTCGCTGGTGCGGGAAGGGCAGCCGGCACGGGTGAGCGTCGAGGCGTACCCCGGCGAGACGTTCGCGGGCGCCGTCACCTACGTGTACCCGACGGTGTCGCTCGAGGCCCGGACGGCCCGGGTCCGGATCGAGCTCGCCAACCCCGAGGGGAGGCTGAAGCCCGGCATGTACGCCCGGGTCTCGCTGGCGGTTCCGACCGGGGAGCCGCGTCTGGTGGTCCCGCGGGACGCCGTCCACGCCACCGGCGAGCGGGCGTGGGTGTTCGTCCGCGGTCCCGACAGGGTGCTGCTCGCCCGCGAGGTCGAGACCGGTCTCGTGACCGGTGGGGAGATCGAGATCCTGTCGGGCCTGGAGGAGGGCGACGCCGTGGTCGCCTCGGCGAACTTCCTCATCGACGCCGAAAGCAGCATGGGCGGGGCGATCGAGGCGATGCCCGGCATGGAGATGGAGGGCGAGGCCGCCGATCCGCCGACCGACGCCGACCCCCACGCCGGCTACGGGAGCTGACCGATGCTCCGTCGCGTCATCGAGTGGTCCGTCTCCAACAAGCTGATCGTCCTCGTCTTCGCGGCGCTCGTGGTCGTCGCGGGGATCGTGGCGATGCGCGACACCCCCCTCGAGGCGCTGCCCGACCTCTCCGACGTCCAGGTGATCGTCCAGACCGACTACCCGGGCCAGGCCCCCATGATCGTCGAGGACCAGGTCACCTATCCGATCGCCTCGGAGATGCTGAAGGTGCCCGGCGCCCGGACGGTGCGGGGCTACTCCTTCTTCGGGGTCTCGTTCGTGTACGTGATCTTCGAGGACGACGTGGATCTCTACTGGGCCCGGAGCCGCGTGCTCGAGTACCTGTCGGCGATCCGCAGCGAGCTGCCGGGCGCCGCCGAGACCGCCCTCGGCCCCGACGCCACCGGTCTCGGGTGGGTCTACCAGTACGCCCTGGTCGACACGACGGGGACGCGGGACCTGGCGGACCTCCGCTCCATCCAGGACTGGTACCTGCGCTACCAGCTGACCGCCGTCCCCGGCGTCAGCGAGGTCGCCTCCGTCGGCGGGTTCGAGCGGATGTACGAGGTGACGGTGGACCCGGTCGCCCTGCGAGGCTACGGGATCGGCGTGACGAAGGTGATGTCGGCGATCCGGTCCTCGAACGAGGACGAGGGCGCGATGATGGTCGAGCTCTCCGAGCGCGAGTTCATGGTCCGGAGCCTCGGCTATCTGCAGGGCATCGAGGACGTGGAGAACGTCGTCGTGGGTTCCACCGAGACCGGCGTCCCGATCCGGGTCGCCGACGTGGCGACCGTGCAGCTCGCGCCCGACGTCCGGCGCGGCGTCGCGGATCTCGACGGCCGGGGCGACGTGGTCGGCGGGATCGTGGTGATGCGCTTCGGCGAGAACGCCCTGGCGACGATCGATCGGGTGAAGGCGAAGCTCGCCGACATCGAGGGAGGTCTCCCCGAGGGCGTGGTGGTGAAGCCCGTCTACGATCGCTCGGGCCTCATCCATCGCGCGATCGACACGCTGAAGGAGAAGCTCCTCGAGGAGTCGATCGTGGTGGCCCTGGTGTGCCTGGTCTTCCTCTTCCACGCCCGCAGCGCGCTCGTGGCGATCCTCACCCTGCCGCTCGGGATCCTGATGGCGTTCATCGCCATGCGGTTCCTGGGGGTGGGGGCGGACATCATGAGCCTGGGCGGGATCGCGATCGCGATCGGGGCGATGATCGACGCCGCGATCGTGATGATCGAGAACATGCACAAGCACCTCGAGCGCGCCATCGAGGAGAAGCGAAGGCGCCTCGGCGAGGCGGTGTCCGACGCAAAGGGGAAGCTCTCCACCGCGATCCTCACGCCCGCCGAGCGGTGGGATCTGGTGGTGCGCTCCTCGCAGGAGGTCGGGCCGGCGCTCTTCTTCTCGCTCCTGATCATCACCGTCTCCTTCCTCCCGGTCTTCACGCTGGAGGCGCAGGAGGGGCGGCTGTTCGAGCCGCTGGCGTGGACGAAGACCCTGGCGATGGCCGCGGCGAGCCTGCTGGCGATCACCGTCGTACCCGTGACGATGGGGCTGTTCGTCCGCGGTCGGATCCACCCCGAGAGGACGAACCCGATCGCCCGGGGGCTCGAGTGGGCGTACCGACCGGTGCTGGAGTTCGTGCTCCGATACCGCTGGCCGGTCGTCGGGGGGGCGCTGGCGGTCCTGATCCTGACGGCGATCCCGTATCAGCGGATCGGCTCCGAGTTCATGCCGCCCCTGAACGAGGGCTCGATCCTCTACATGCCGACCACGCTGCCGGGGATTCCCGTCTCGCGGGCCAGCGCGGCGCTCCAGCGGCAGGACTCGATCCTTGCGGCGATCCCCGAGGTGGAGACCGTCTTCGGCAAGGCCGGGCGCGCCAACACCGCCACCGATCCGGCCGGCCTCGACATGTTCGAGACCACGATCACGCTGAGGCCCGAGGAGGAGTGGCGCGACGGGATGACGATGGAGCGGCTGATCGACGAGATGGACGAGAAGGTCGCCTTCCCCGGCATCACCAACTCGTGGACGATGCCCATCAAGGGTCGGATCGACATGCTCGCGACCGGGATCCGCACGCCCGTCGGGATCAAGGTGTTCGGGGAGGATCTCGCCGAGCTCGAGAGGATCGGGGGGGAGATCGAGGACGCGATCCGGATGGTCCCCGGGACCCGCTCGGTCTTCGCCGAACGCGCGGTCAGCGGCTACTACCTCGACATCGACATCGATCGCGAGGCGGCGGCGCGGTACGGCCTCAACGTCGAGGACGTCCAGGCGGTCGTCGGCTCGGCGATCGGCGGGATGACGATCACCCGGACCGTCGAGGGCCGTGAGCGGTACGGAGTGCGGCTTCGCTACCCCCACGAGCTTCGCGACCAGCCGGAGAAGCTCGAGGAGGTGCTGATCCCGGTGAAGAGGGGAAGGAGGTCGGGCGGGCTCCTCGCCGCCACCGCGCTGAGCGGGGGCGGGTCCGGGCCGGCCCAGATCCCGCTCGGCCAGATCGCGACGATCCGCGAGGTGAGCGGGCCGATGGCGATCAAAACCGAGGGCGCCTTCCCCACGGCGTGGGTGTTCGTCGACGTGGAGGAGCGTGACATCGGCGGATACGTCTCCGACGCCAGGGAGATGGTCGACGAGATGGTCACCCTGCCGCCAGGCGTCTCGATACAGTGGTCCGGCCAGTACGAGTACATGCAGCGGGCCAAGGAGAAGCTGAAGCTGGTGGTGCCCGCGACCCTGCTGATCATCCTGCTGCTGTTGTACTTCAACTTCCGGAGCGTGGGGGAGACCTTGATCGTCATGCTGTCCCTCCCCTTCGCGTTGATCGGTGGGGTCGCGTTCATGGCGATCCTGGGCTACAACTGGTCGGTGGCGACGGTGATCGGCTTCATCGCCCTGGCCGGGGTCGCCGCCGAGATCGGCGTGGTGATGCTGGTGTATCTCGGCCACGCCCGCGACCGGCTCGAGCGCGAGGGCGAGCTCCGCGACGTGGGCGACCTGTTCCGGGCGGCGCGCGAGGGAGCCGGCCAGCGACTGCGGCCGGTCGTCATGACGGCCACCGCCGTGATCGGCGGCCTGCTGCCGATCCTGTGGGGCCACGGCACCGGCGCGAGCGTGATGAAGCGGATCGCCGCGCCGATGGTCGGCGGCATGGTGAGCGCCACCGTCCTGACGCTGCTGGTGATCCCGGTCGTGTGGACGCTCTACCAGGAGGCCCTGCTGCGCCGTCGCGCTCCGTCCGAGGCCGGAGCGCCTGGCGGGCTCGAGCCAGCTCCGTCCACGCTGGCCACCGGAGAGGGCAGAGGGTGATGCACCACCAGGGCCTGTTCCTGGGGATGCACTGGGCGTGGTGGCTCTTCTGGGCCGCCACCTTCGTGGCGCTCGCTTGGGCCTTCTGGCGGCTCCACGTCGACCGCGAGGAAACGCACCGCGAACGGGTGAGCCGGGACCGGAGGGGTGATACGTTGAGCCCGCAGTCCCGGAGAGGCCGCCCGTCACCCCCACGAGGGAGGGATCGATGAAGGTCGTCACCGAGCGAATCGTTCCGCTGGGATACGGCAAGTACGCCCGCTCCGACCGGGTCGTCGCGCTGGTCCCGATCGAGGAGGACCGGGGGCCGGGGCGTCGCACCCGGGTGCACGTGGAGGGCCTCGCCGACCCGATCGTCGCCTCCCGCTCCGACGGCGCGATCCTGGGGGACCTGGTGGAGCCGAGCGAAGGGGTCCCCCGGGCGGAGGAGCAGCGCCAGCTCCTGCTGGACATCCTCGACACGCTGGAAGGGCTCGACCCGATGCTCCGGCGCATCGTCCGCGACCAGTCCGACTGGAACCTCGACCGGCTGGAGGAGCGGATCCGGGACGTACTCGGCGAGGAGCCGGCCTGACCCGGTGACGGAGGAGGAGCCGTCGGATCGGTCCGGTCGCTGGGACCGGGTCACCCCGGCAATTCCTCTACTGCCGACTCCGTCGCGGCGGGTTACGCGGCGAGCTTGACACGCTCCCGGATCTGCCCGATCGTAATTCCTACGGAATCGATCCTCTTTCCACGGGAGGAAGCGTGGCAGAGCAGAGCATTCCCGCCCCGGTCGATCTCGATGTCGACGAGCTGCGGGGCGCGATCCAGGAGGAGTACGAGACCGTCGCGCACGACCCCGGGCGCGGCTTCCACTTCCACACCGGCCGTCGCCTGACGCAAATCGTCGGCTACGAGGAGGAGTGGCTGGAGGGGATCCCCGAGACGGCGATCGAGTCGTTCGCGGGGACCGGCAACCCCTTCCGCCTGGGCGAGCTCGTCCCGGGCGACCGGGTGGTCGACGTCGGAAGCGGTGCCGGAATCGACTCCCTGATCGCCGCGAAGATGGTCGGGCCCGCGGGGCGCGTGATCGGCGTCGACATGACCCCGGCGATGCTCGAGCGGGCTCGGAACGCGGCCGAGGAGGCGGGCTTCGAAAACGTCGAGTTCCGCGAGGGGTTGATGGAGGAGCTGCCGGTCGAGGACGAATGGGCGGACGTGGTGATCTCGAACGGCGTGCTGAACCTCACGCCCGACAAGCCGCGGGCGCTGGCCGAGATGCGGCGGGTGCTGAAGCCCGGCGGGCGGCTCCAGATCGCCGACATCCTCGTCGAGAAGGAGGTCTCGGAGTCCGCCAAAGGGGACATCGACCTCTGGACCGGCTGAATCGCCGGAGCTCTGCTGGACGCAGAGCTTCGAGCGACGGTCGAGGCCGCCGGGTTCGAGGGCTTCGAGATCACGTGGCGCAAGGCGGTGTTCGCCGACGCGCCCCAGGAGTCGAGCGCGGAGAAGTTCGGGACGAAGGGGATCAACTTCCGGGCGGTGAAGCCGGGCTGAGCGGCAGGTCCACGCACGCCGCGGTCCCCAGGCCGTGGAGCTCCAGGAAGTAGCTCCTCCCCGCGGCGAGCTTCGAGAGGTCCAGCGCCCCGGTCGTCCGCACGGTGTCCGCCCCTCCGCCGGTCACCGGCGGCAGGGAACCCACCGCCGGCCCCATCGGCCCCCCGCACGCGCCCTCGTGGACGTTGGGGAGATAGCGGACGTCGGGCTCGAGGCCCGTCATCACGAGCTCGAGGCGGAGGGAGTCGGCGCCCTGCCGGACGAAGAGCGCCCCGCTCGCGCCGGGCACGTCGGCGGCGTCCACCGGAACCGTGTCGACCGCCACAGACGCGGTTGTGTCGGGCGACACCGTGTCCGTCCAGGTCCTGGCGGCGGTGTCGGCGGCGGGCACTTCGTCCGGACGCGGGCCCTCCTCCCCGTCGCATCCGGCGAGGAGGACGGTGAGGAGAGAGGCGAGGGAAGCGAGGCGGATCGTGTTCATGGCGCGATCCCTCATCCTCCGTCCCGGCGCGCCTTCTCCAGCGTCATGAGAAAGCCGAAGGCGGGGTCCTTGAACTCCGAGTGACGGAGCACCTCCCAGTACTCGTCGACGTAGGCGCGAAGGAAGTCGAGCACGTGGCCGAGGCGGATCTTCCGGTACGGCTGCTCCGGGTTCTCCTCGACGGTCGAGCCGAAGGCGACGAGGCGAGCCGCGTGGCCGTCCGGGAGGGTCGTCTCCCCCCTCCCGCGCAGCTCGCCGAGCGCGCTCTCGACGTGGTCCGGGTCGCAGCAGCCGAACCGCACCAGAGCGGCTCTGAGGACCGCGTTGTCTGTCGCTCCCCGGTTCAGCTCGGCCCGGCTCTCCTTCACCTCGCCGACCAGCATGTCCGCTCGGTCGGCCGGCACCCCGAGCTCGTCGTCGGGCTCGAAGCGCTTTATGGCGCCGTCCTCCTCGCCGGCCACCAGCCGCCCCGCCCCCGGGAACCGGAAGGCGAGCACGTCGAGATCGGTGACCGAGCGGTAGGAGCCGTCCCCGGTCGCCTCGATCACCGGGTGTTCGGTCACGGTGAAGTAGCCGTTGACGTGGAGGTAGGCCCGGACCAGGGCGACCGCGTTGTCCATGGTGACCTCCTCAGTGCGCTCCCGCCTCTTCTCCGTAGTCGCGCGGATCCATCATCCCCGCCTTCACGCCCATCCGGACGAGCAGCACGTTGACGGGGTAGGCGGCGAGGAGCCCCATCGAGAGCGAGAAGAAGAGCGCCGACCAGAAGAGGGGCTCGCCCATCCTCGCGTCCCCGGCGAAGTAGATGTCTACCCCGATCGCCACGACCTCCATCACCGTGATGCTCGCCGTCTCGCTGTAGAGGGCGTCCATCATCGCCTCCCGGAGGCCGACCCCCTCCTGCATCAGCGGTCCGACCGTCATAGCGTAGCCCGCGACATAGGCGAGCGCGAACGTGATCGCCGCGACCCACCAAGTGCCGAGCGCGAGGATTCCCGCGGCGATGACGATCCCGGCGACCTCGCCCGCCCCGCATCCCGAGTAGCAGTGGGCGTCAGACCGGACCCCCCGACGCCACACGGTGTCCCGGGGGATCTGCTTGCGGCCGGAGTACCAGTAGAGCGCCAGGCCGACCGGCCCCGAGTAGAGGATCGTGGCGATCCACACCCCCTTCATCAGGCTCGGGACCTCGGGGTTGTTCTCCCGGAGATCCCACATGAGCGTAACGAGGGACCCGGCCACCAGCCCGATCCAGATCCACAGGAAGACGGGGTTCGTGAGGAAGTCCCGGAGGGCGGAGACCACGCCTCGCATCGGGGCGACTCCCTACTCCGCCAATGGACGCCGGTCGACTCCGAAGTTGGCGCGCTCGGGGTCGGCCGCGACCACGAGGAGCTCGGCGGCCTCCTCCCGGTTGGGCAGCGTCCCCTCGTAGATGCTCGTCTCGCCCG
>JAWVZN010000031.1:0-27550 GCA_033722155.1 Gemmatimonadota bacterium
CGGGGCGGTGATCGTCACCACCCCCCAGGAGATCGCCCTGATCGACGCCAAGAAGGGGATGCGGATGTTCGACAAGGTGGGCGCCCCGGTGGTGGGGATCGTCGAGAACATGGGAACGTTCGTGTGTCCCGACTGCGGCTCGGAGCACGCAATCTTCAGCGAGGGCGGCGGCCGCGCCACTGCCGAGCGGTTCGGCGTTCCCTTCCTGGGTACGATCCCCCTCCACCCCGAAGTCACCCCCAGCGGCGACCGCGGCCAGCCGATCGTGGTGGCGAGCCCCGACTCCCCCATCGCCGAGCGTTTCCAAGAGATCGCCCGCCGGATCCTCCAGCGGGTGGGGTGAGGTGAGCCCGGGAGCCGACCGGCGGGCCACCCCCGCCGAAGCCAACAGCGAGGCGCAGCGCAACCTCGGCCGGCTCCTCGACGCGGTCGATCCGGACCGGCCGATCGCGATCTACACCCACGACCACCCCGACCCCGACTCGATCGCCGCCGCCTACGCGCTCGAGCACCTCCTGTCGCGCAAGCTCGACGCCGATCCGGTTCTCGCCTACGGCGGGACGATCGGGCGGGCCACCAACCGGGCGATGATCGAGCTGCTCTCGATTCCGATGCAACCGCTCCGCGCGATCGACTACGAGGCGTTCGGCACCCACTGCCTGATCGACACCCAGCCGAAGACGGGAAACCACTCGCTGCCCCCCGACCTTCCGATCGCGATCGCGATCGACCACCACCCTCGCGGCGATTTCGGGGCTCCCGACGAAGCGACCTTCGCGGACGTCCGCACCGAGTACGGGGCCACCTCCACGATGATGTACTACTACCTGAAGGCGGCGGGGATCGATCTCCCCACGAAGCTCGCGACGGCGCTCCTGTTCGGGATCAAGTCGGACACCCGCGAGCTCGAGCGGGAGGCGAGCGAGGCGGACCTGCACGCCTACCTGGAGATCTTCCCCCGGGCGGACCTCACCCTGCTGGCGCGGATCGAGAGCCCGCGGATCCCCCGACCGTACTTCGAGGCGTACCACAAGGCGCTCGAGGAGGGGGTGATCCACGACGGCGCGCTGGTGAGCGACCTGGGCGAAGTGGAGAACCCCGACCTGGTCGCCGAGCTCGCCGACTTCTTCATCCCCCTCGACCGGATCCACCACTCCCTCGTGATCGGCCGTCACGAGGGGAGGGTGTACCTGAGCCTCCGGACGCGCGAGGAGGAACACGACGCCGGGATCACGATCCAGCGGATCGTTCGCGAGCTGGGGACCGCCGGAGGGCACGGCCGGATGGCGGGCGGCCAGATCGAGCTCGGCGGCGGGGAGGACGGCGAGGCGGCGGTGAGGCGGGTGCGCCGGCGCTTCCTCGAGGAGATGGGCCTCGACCCGGACGCCGAGGGGGAGCCCCTCGTCCGGGAGCAGGAGGAGAGTCGGGGGGCTCTCCCCTAGGGCGAGCCCGCCCGGCGGCGCCGATTCGAATCGGGCGCGGAATTGCCCGCGGCCCGGTCGCGTTCTTACCTTGTAGACGTGCTGGATTTCTTGCGCCCCCGTGTCGCGGCCGAGCGCGACTATCAGGTCCTCGTGGAGCGGGAGGACGACACCTTCGTCGCCACCTCCCCCGCGCTGCCCGGATACGTGGCTTACGGGAGCTCGGAGGCGAGCGCCGTCCGGAAGCTCCACCAGGCGATCGAGCGCAACCTCGAGGGGTTCGCGAAGGATCACGACCGGGCCTCCCGTGCTTCCGCCGACCGCGTCAGCCGGCACCGGGCGCGCCTCCACTTCGGACGGCCGCTCACCACCACCGCGAAGGTGGTGCTCTCCTCGCTCGCCCTGGCCGCGACCGCCGGCCTGGTGAAGCTGGCGACCCTCCTGCGCAGGGACTGACCCCGCGGACCCGCCGGGCTGCGGGCCCCGCGATCCCCGCCTAGCGTCCCCGATCCTTCTGCAGCAGCGGCGGGTGCCAGGCGGAGTAGGAGGCGAGCCGCTCCGCCACCGCGTCCTCGATCGCGATCGAGGCGCTCTTGCCCCGCGGCAGCCCGTTGGTCATCACGCTGAAGGCCAGAAGCTCCCCGTCGCGGGTGGTGACGTAGCCCGAGAGGGCGGAGACCCCCCGCAGCGTCCCCGTCTTCGAACGGACGTTGTCGACGGCGTCGGGATCGTCCAGGCGGCGTGGATCGCCGTCGATCCCGGCGATCAGCAGCGAGTCGTACCATTCGTCGAACCAGGGGTGGTCGCGCATCGCCACCAGCATCTCGGCGGTGGTGCGGGCGGTGGTGCGGTCGAGCCGGCTCAGCCCCGATCCGTCCGCCACCCGGAGCCCCTCCGCCATCACGCCGAGCTCCTCCCGGACGAACGCCTCCACCACGCGACGGCCGGCCACGAAGCTCCCCTCGCCCCGGACCACCGCGCCGAGCGCCTTCAGCAGCTGTTCGGCGAAGAAGTTCTGGCTCCGCTTGTTCACCACCCGGACCAGCTCGATCAACGGGGGGCTGACGTGGCTGGCGACGAGGCGGCGGGGGCGATCGGGCAGGAACTCCCGGTCGTGGACCACCTGGTCGCGGCCGACGACCGAGATCCCCGCCCGCGAGAGGCGATGGCGAAGGACCGAGAGCGCGTAGGAGGCCGGCCGGTCGACGGCGACCACGTAGCGGAGCGGGCGGCTGGAGATCGGGATCCGACCCCAGATCTCGTAGCCGGCGAGGTCCGGTCGCCGCTCCACCCCGATCGCGCGTCCGCCCCTCCGGCTCACGGTGCGGATCCGGTTCACCACGTTCAACCGCTTCCCGGGAGGCACGAACGCCACCCGCGCCCGGGCTCCGACCCAGTCGCCCGGCGTCACCTCGATCGTCACGACGTTGTCGTTGAAGGAGAGCGCGCTGACGCGGGCTCCGTACCACCAGAGCAGGTTCCCCTCCTCCCAGCCGGGGGCGACGAGGCGGTCGTCGAAGTAGGAGGCGTCGCCGATCAGGCGCCCCGTCACGCGCCGCACCCCGGCCTCCGCGAGCTCCCCGGCGAACACGTCGAACACGTACGGAACGGAGTCGCTGAAGAAGCGGCCGGAGAGGGTGGGATCGCCGCGGCCGGCGAGAATCAGGTTGCCGGCAAGGGTCCCGTCGGGCAGGAGCGGTCCGTCGGCGTAGAGGGAGGTGGTGAACTGGAAGTGGGGGCCGAGCCGGTCCAGCGCCGCGGCGGTCGTGTACAGCTTCATGTTCGAGGCGGGCAGCATCGACTCGTCCGCCTCGTGGAGATAGAGGGGCAGGTTCCGGTCGACCGAGTACACCGCGACCCCCACCGTACCCCGGTGGCCCCGGACCACGGGGTCGAGCCGCTCCGCGATCCCTTCAGGGGTGGCGGTCGCCGTCCCGCCCCCGGGGCCCGGGCCCTGGGCGGCGAGGGGGGCCGCTCCCAGCCACGCCACCCCCAGCGCGAACGCCACGCGGGCGAAGATCCTCCCGTTCATCCCTCTCGCACCTCCATCCTGCGTCTTCCCTTCTGCATCGCGGTCACCAGCGCGATCACCGAGAGCGCCGCCACCGCCACCAGACCGCCGGCGAGGCCGCCCCATTCCCGCGCTCCCACGCCCCAGCCGAGCCAGGTCGCGCGGAAGCTGTGGTACACCGGCCAGGCGAGCACGACGACGGCGAACAGGACCATCAGCGCGCTCAGCACCATGAAGAGGAAGCCGGCGTAGCCGGTGGCCACCTCGGCCGAGTCGGCGGCGTCGAAGCGCGGATGCGCCGCCCCGAGCCCGACCGCGAGGCCGGCGATGGCGATCGACAGGCAGAACACCGCCGCGACCGACAGCACCTCGAGCATCCGGGTCGTGTGGAGCAGCGAGTTCGACAACAGCACCAGCAGCTCGGCGACCACCACGAGCGGGAGAAATCCGCCCCAGAACTTCGCCCACAGCAGTTCCCCGGTGGACATCGGGCTGGTCCGGAGCATCCACAGCGTGCTCCCCTCCAGGCTCACGCCGGGAAGCAGGAACCGGGCGGCCAGCGCGGTCACGACGAAGCCCACCAGGGCCACGTTCAGGAAGGCGAGCAGGTTGCGCATGAAGTAGCCGGTGCCGCCGGCCGGATCCAGCGGGAGCACCATGAAGTTGTACAGGTACACCCCGACGATCGCCATCAGCAGGAAGAGCTGCGACCACTGCGAGGGGTCCCGGAAGAACGTCGCCGCGTCCTTCACGATGATCGCCCGCATCCGGCGCGGGAAGGGGCGCGCCAGGGTCTCGAGCGCCCCGCTCCACCACGCCTGCTTCGTCCACCGGACCTGGCGGGCCTCCTGGGCGCGACTGAAGCCGCTGCGGAAGCTCTCCCGGAAGACGGCCGCGGCGAGCGCCACCGCGACGACGGCCGCACCCACCAGGAGCGCCCCGTACAGCGCCGCCGCCTCCCAGCTCGTCGTCCGGTACATCCCGAGCACCTCCCCGAGGACACGCGACGCCCAGTAGGAGGGAAGCCACGGCAGGGTCGGGTTCGACAGGGTCACCAGGTACTCCGCCCACGACCCGAAGTCCTCCGGCCGGACGAACCGCTCCGGACGCACCACCCGGACCAGCACCACCAGCGCGACGATGAAGACGATCGCGACCAGGGAGAGCAGGTCCCGCGCCCGGCGGGCCGGAAAAAGGTTCACCACCGCCACCGAGAGGAGGATCCCCAGCGCCGCGATCAGCACGACGCAGGGGATCACCACCGCGGGAAGGGCCGCATAGTAGCCGATGCCGGCGTCGAAGACGACCCCGTAGGCCACCCACACCGGGATCGCCAGAAAAACCGCGGTCCACGACCCGAGCGTGGTCACCTCGAGGAGCTTGGTCCGGAAGATCCGCGTCCACGAAACCGGCGCGGCCACCCACAGGGCGAGGTCCTTCGAGAGGAAGCACCGGGAGAGCGCCGTGATCAGGGTGGAGAAGGCGAGGAAGGAGAGCAGGAGCAGGAAGAGGAGCGCCAGGGTCTTCGCCGCCAGGATCCGCCCCAGGTCGGGATCGACGGTCACGAAGTGGCGCAGGATCCGCACGCTGATGGTGTACCCGCCGGCGAGAAACCCCGCTCCCAGCACGGCGAGCAGGAGCGTTCGGAGGGCGCCGGTGGAACGCCACTCGCGGCCCGCCACGGCGAGGCGCGGGAACAGCAGGGTCACGACGCGCGGGCCTCCGGCACGACCGCCTCCGACCCGGAGAGCCCGATCGGATCCTCCCCCTCCTCGGTCAGCGTCAGGAAGACCGACTCCAGCGAGCCTTCGTGACGCGCCTCCCGGCGCAGCTCCTCGAGCGTGCCGCGAGCGAGGATCCGCCCCGTCCGGATGATCGCGATCCGGTCGCAGAGGGCCTCGGCGACCTCGAGCGTGTGGGTGGAGAGGAAGACGGTCCGCCCCTCGTCCACCAGGCGCCGCAGCAGCGCCTTCACCGTCCGGGCGCTGCGGGGATCGAGGCCGACCATCGGCTCGTCGATGATCACGATCTCGGGGGAGTGGAGCAGGGCCGCGGTCACCGTGAGCTTCTGCCGCATCCCGTGGCTGTACGCCTCGATCAGCTCGTCCCGCCACTCGATCATGTCGAACCGCTCGAGCAGGGGCTCGGCCTGGCGCCTCACGGTCTCCGTCTCGAGGCCGTAGAGGTGGCCCACGAACTCCAGGAACTCGCGCCCGGTCAGCTTCTCGTACAGGTAGGAGCGGTCCGGAACGTAGCCGACCCGCCGCTTCACCTCGAGCGGCTCCTCGACCACGTCGAAGCCCGCGACCCTCACGCCCCCGTCCGACGGGAGCAGCAGGCCGGTGAGGATCTTGATCGTGGTCGTCTTTCCGGCCCCGTTGGGGCCCAGGAAGCCGAACAGCTGTCCTCGACCCACCTCGAGGGAGAGGCCCTTCAGCACCTCGAACGACCCGAACGACTTCCGCAGCTCGCGCAGCTCGATGGCGCTCATGAACCCTCCTCCCGGCGGGGCTTCGGGCTCGCCTCCGGCTCGGGCTCGCTCCGGCAGACGATCGCCTCCTCCTCGGTCACGATTCGGTCGACCGGCGCGTCGTGGGGCTCGGTCGGAACCGTGTCTATCACTTGCAAGGAAAATGCCAGTCCCACCCGCTCGGCCTCCGTCGTCTCCAGGAAGCGATCGTAGAAGCCGGCGCCGTACCCGATCCGGCCCCCGGCCCGGTCGAAGGCGACGCCGGGCACGAGCACGAGGTCGATCCGCTCGTCTTCCCGTACCCGACGCGCCCGCGCGGGATCCGGCTCCATCAGGCCGCGATCGGACTCGACGAGCTCGTCGAGGGTCCCGATCTCGAGCGACTCGAGCCGCCGCTCCCGCCACACCACCCGGGGGCACACGACCCGCTTGCCGGCCGCCAGCGCCTCCCGGAGGAGCGGGAGGGTCTCCACCTCCCCGTCGATGCCGACGAAGGCGTGCACGACGCCGGCCTCCGTCCACGGGGAGAGCGAGAGGAGCCGCCGGGCGATCGCCGTCGAGCGCCGCGACCGCTCCTCCGGGGAGAGCGAGCGCCTCCGCTCGAGCACCTCCCGTCGGAGCTCCGCCTTCGCCTCCGCGACGGAGCCGGCGATCACGTCTTCGCGCGCCTCACCTCGAGGGTGAGCCCCTCGGCGCCGACCACTTCGACCGCCTCCCCCGCCTCGATCGTCTCGGCGGCGGTGGCGCGCCACAGCTCGCCGTGGACCCGGACCCGGCCCTCCGGGTCGATCCGCTGGCGCACGACGCCGCGCTCGCCGACCAGCCCCTCCCGACCCGTCGTCGGGCGCGACTTCCAGGTGCGGTAGGCGAGGCCCATGGCGAACACGAAGAAGCCGGCGGTGAGCAGCGCGGCCGGGATGATGACGCTCCAGCTCACCCGGAAGAGCGAGGGGGCGTCGAAGAGCATCGTCGCCCCCAGCACGAACGCGATGATCCCCCCGATCGTCAACATCCCGTAGCTCACGACCTTCACCTCCGCGACGAAGAGGATCAGCGAGAAGAGGATGAGCAGCACCCCGGCGTAGTTGACCGGGAGGGCCTGGAGCGCGAAGAACGCCAGCAGGATCGAGATCACCCCGACGACGCCCGGGAGGATCGCTCCCGGATTCATCAGCTCGAAGAAGATCCCGTAGATCCCGATCATCATCAGGATGAACGCGATGTTCGGGTTGGCGATCGTGTCGAGGATCTTGAACCGCAGGCTCTTCTCGATCGACTCGATCTCGGCGTCGGCGGTGCGGAGGGTCACCGTCCCGTCGATCACCTCCACCTCGCGTCCGTCCACCTCGTCGAGCAGCTCGGCGAGGGAGGAGGCCACCAGGTCCACCACGTTCTGCTCCACCGCCTCGGTCTCGGTCACGGAGACCGCCTCGGTCACGGCTCGCTCGGCCCAGTCGGCGTTGCGGCCGCGCTTCTCCGCGATCGAGCGGATGAAGGCGATGGTGTCGTTCAGGATCTTCTGCTCGAGCGCCTCGTCGTCGGGGCCCTCCCGCGCCCGCTCGGCGGCGGTGTCGGCCGGGGCGGGGCCTCCCGGCGCGATGTCGTCCCCGCCGAGCTGGATCGGGGTCGCCGCCCCGATGTTGGTCCCCGGCGCCATGGCGGCCACATGGGCGGCGAGGGTTACGAACACTCCCGCCGAGCCCGCCCGGGCGCCTCCCGGGGCCACGTACACGATCACCGGCACCGGGCTCGCCAGGATCGCCTGCACGATGTCGCGGGTGGAGTCGACCAGCCCGCCCGGGGTGTCGAGCTGGATCACCAGCGCCTCCGACCCGGCCTCGTCGGCTCTCTCGATCGCCTTCTCGAGAAACTCCGCCGAGGCGGGCGATATCGCCCCGTCGACGACGACCCGGTGGACCACGCCCGGCTCCGCCGCTCCCCCGCTCCCGGCCGTCGTGTCCGCCTCCTGCGCGCTCGGGGCCACGACGAGAAGGCTCGAGAGAAGCGCCGCGGTCGCGATCGGCGCGAAGGTGCGCGCGGGTCCCATGGAAACCGAATATAAGCGACCCGCTCCCCTCGCGCGTGGGAGCGGGCCCCGGTTTGCCCGGCTCGCCGCCCGCCTCCGATATTCACGACTCATGATCCGCCGCGCCCTCGCCCCCCTCCTGCTGCTCCTCGCCACCGCCGCCCCCGCCGCGGGCCAGCAGGCGCGATGGTGGTCGCCGGTCGTCGCCGACACCGCCATGGTCGCGTCCGCCAAGGCCGAGGCGACGCAGGTGGGGCTCGACGTCATCCGCCGGGGGGGCAACGCGGTCGACGCGGCCGTCGCCGTCCACTTCGCGCTCGCGGTGACCCTCCCCTACGCCGGCAACATCGGCGGCGGCGGGTTCATGATCGTCCGCCGGCCCGACGGCGTCGTCCACGCCTACGACTACCGCGAGCGCGCCCCCCTCGCCGCCGCCGCCGACATGTACCTCGACGAGGAGGGGGAGGTGATCGAGGGCGCCTCGTGGTTCGGGTGGCAGGCGGTCGCCACCCCCGCCTCGGTCGCCGGGATGGCGCTGGTCCACGAGCGCCACGGCACGGTCCCGTGGAGCGAGCTGGTGGCGCCCGCGATCCGGTACGCCGAGGAGGGGTTCGCGGTGGATCCCTACACCCACCGGGCGATCGCCTCGAAGGAGGAGGCGATCCGCCGCTATCCCGCGGCGGCGGCGATCCTTCTTCCGGGCGGCGACGTTCCCGCGGTCGGCGACACGCTGAAGCAGCCGCAGCTCGCCCGGACCCTCCGGTCGATCGCCGAGGGCGGCGCGGAGCCGTTCTACGAGGGGGCGATCGCCGACTCGATCGTCGCGGCGATGCGCCGCCACGGGGGGCTGATCACCCACGAGGACCTCCGCAGCTACGAGGCGAAGGAGCGGCGGCCGGTCACCTTCGACTACCGGGGCCGCACGATCCACTCCATGGGCCCGCCCTCCTCGGGCGGCCTCACCCTGATGTGGATCCTCGAGCAGCTCGAGACGTGGGAGATGGCGGAGGTCCCGTTCCACTCGGCGGCCAGCGTCCACCGGATCGTCGAGGCGATGCGCCGCGCCTACGCCGAGCGCAACGCGCTGCTCGGCGACCCCGATCACGTCGACCTGCCCGCGGAGCTGTGGACCGAGGCGTACGGCCGGGCGCTGGCACTCACGATCGATCCCTCGCGGGCGACCCCCTCGGCGGAGGTCCGGCCCGAGCTGTACGAGATGCGGATCCCCGAGGAGAGCCCCGAGACGACCCACTTCTCGATCGTCGGACCCGACGGCACGGCGGTCTCCTCCACCACCACGATCAACGGATGGTTCGGCTCGCTCGCCACCGTCGCCGGGATCTTCCTCAACAACGAGATGAACGACCTCACCGTGAAGCCCGGAGTGCCCAACGCCTACGGGCTCGTGCAGGGGGAGGCGAACGCGATCGAGCCGGGCAAGCGGCCGCTGTCGGCGATGACCCCGACGATCGTCGAGGAGGACGGGGCGATCCGCTACCTGGTCGGCACGCCCGGGGGCTCGACCATCATCACCACCGTCGCCCAGATCCTGATCCACGCGATCGACTACGGGATGACCTTCGCCGAGGCGATCGACGCCCGGCGGTTCCACCACCAGCACCTGCCCGACGAGATCGCGGTCGAGCCGTTCGGCCTCTCCGTCGACACCGTGGAGATCCTGCGCCGATTGGGCCACGCCTTCCGGTTCCGCGACGGATATTCGGGGCGCGCCGAGGGGATCGAGATCGGCCGCGAGGACGGCCGGCTCTACGGCCGCAGCGACCTGCGGGGCGGCGGCACCGCCGACGGCTACTGAGCCGGACTCGGACCGAACGAGGCATGGGCGCCCTCCGCTTCCTGCTCCCGTTCCTCCGCCCGCGCAGCGCCTCCCTCGTCGGAGGGGCGGCGGCCGTGGTCGCCGGCGCGGCGGCCGGCGCCGTCGCCCCCCTGGTGGTGCGCGCCGCGGTCGACGCGCTCCGGACCGGAACCACTCCGACGGCGATCGCCCTCTACGCCGCCGCCGTGGTGGGGATCGCCGTGGTCCGCGGCGTCTTCCGCTACCTGCAGCGGCGCACGATCTACGGGGTCTCCCGGGACGTCGAGACGGACGTCCGCGACGCCCTGTTCGCGAACCTGCTCCGCCAGCCCCCCGCCTTCCTCGACCGCCTCTCCACCGGGGACGTCCTGAGCCGATTCTCCAACGACCTCGGCGCCATCCGGATGGTGCTCGGTCCGGGCCTCCTCTTCGGCATCGACACGTTCGTGACGGTCTCCCTTGCGATCGGCTTCATGGCCGCGATCGATCCGGCGCTGACCGCCTGGGCCCTGCTCCCGCTGGTGGGGGTGTCGGTCGCGGTGAAGATCCTCGGGCGGCGCCTCCACCGCCGAAGCCGGGCCTCCCAGCAGGCGCTCGCCGAGGTGTCGACCGCGGTGCAGGAGAACCTCTCCGGCCTGCGGGTGGTCCGGGCGTACGGACGCGAGGACGCCGCCCGGCGTCGCTTCCGGGAGGAGAGCGAGGCATACGTCGACGCGAACATGGCGCTGGCGCGGGTGCGGGCGGTGCTCTCCCCGCTCCTCACGCTCCTGCTGGGGGCCGGCCTCCTGGTCGTGCTGTGGATCGGGGGCCGCCGGGTCGCCACCGGGGCGATCACGCTCGGCGACTTCGTCGCGTTCACCATGTACGTGGGAATGATCGGCTGGCCGATGATCGCGGTCGGATGGATCACGAACCTCTTCCAGCGCGCCGCGTCGGCGGGACGGCGGCTGGAGTCGATCCTGTTCGCGGAGCCGGCGATCCACGACGGCTCCGCCGACCCCGGCGCGCGCCCCGAGCGCGGCCGGATCTCCCTGAGAGACGTGACCCTCCGGTACGCCTCCGACCGCGAGGCGGCCCTCCGGGGGGTGGACCTCGAGATCCCCGCCGGCACCGTCCTCGGCGTGACCGGACCCACCGGGGGCGGGAAGAGCTCGCTGGTGCGGCTGCTCCCCCGGCTCTACGAGCCGGACACCGGCGCGGTGGAGATCGACGGCCGGCCGATCGCCGAGTACCCCCTCTCCGCGTTGCGCGGCGTGATCGGGATCGCTCCCCAGGAGCCGTTCCTCTTCAGCGCCACCCTCCGGGAGAACCTGGCGTTCGGCCTCGACGACGATCGCCCGCCGGAGGAGAGGGATCGCAGGGTGGAGGAGGTCGCAGCGGTCGCGGGGCTCGCCGGGGACGTCGCGGGGTTCCCCCGGGGGTACGACACCCCGGTCGGCGAGCGCGGCGTGACCCTGTCGGGGGGCCAGAAGCAGCGCGCGGCCCTCGCCCGGGCGGTGCTGTCGGATCCGAGGATCCTGATCCTCGACGACGCGTTCAGCTCGGTCGACACCGCCACCGAGGAGCGGATCCTCGATCGGCTCGGCGAGGTGTTCGAGGGGCGCACCACGATCCTGGTGAGCCACCGCGTCTCGACGCTGCGCCACGCCGACCGGATCGTGGTGATCGACGAGGGACGGATCGTGGAGCGGGGCTCCCACGAGGAGCTCGTCGAGCGGGACGGGTGGTACGCGGAGCTGGACCGGCGTCAGCGCCTCGAGGCGGAGATCGAGACGACGTAGCGGTCGCGGCTCAGCCCTCCGAGGCGAGGATCGAGTCGATGACCGCCGCGAACGCCTCCGGGGGCTGGGCGCCCTCCAGGCGGCGGCCGTTGATGAAGAAGGTGGGGGTACCGAGGATGTAGAACTTCTGCGCCTCCCTCATGTCGGCCGCGAGCTCCTCGGCGTAGCGCGCGTCCCTCCAGCACGCCTCGAACTCCTCCATGTCCAGGCCGATCTTCCCCGCCGCGCTTCGCACCGCCGGGTCGGAGGCGTCGGTTCCGCCCGCGAACATCGCGTCGTAGAAATCCCAGAAGCGATCCTGTGCTGCCGCGCACTCGCCGGCGAGGGCGGCGTCGTAGGCGTCGGGATGGATGGAGCGGAGCGGGTTGTTGACGAAGATCCAGCGGATCCGGTCCCCGTACTGCCTCCGCAGGGCGGGAGCGGTCCGGTTGGCGAACCGGGTGCAGAACGGGCACTCGAAGTCGCTGAACTCGACGATCGTCACCGGGGCGTCGGCGGGGCCGAGCGTCGGATCGTTCGTCACGTCGACCCCCTCCACCACCGTCTCCGGCGACGGGCTCGTCCGAACGGGCGGGCCGGGGACCTCGCCGGTCGGGCCCGGCTCCCCCCGCCAGACGATCCAGCCGGCCGCGAGGCCGAGGACGAGGCCCACGACCACGAGGCTCGCCATCCGGCCCCGGCCCTGGCCGTTCACGGGCGGATCGTCCATTCGTACTCGCCTCCCTCCTCGATGGTGAGCCTCGGAAGATCGTAGTGCTTTCGGGAGATGCGGCCGACGCCGTAGACGTCCACCTCGCGTGTCGGGAGGTTGCGGAAGGTGTACGCCCGGCCCGACGGAACCGTGTAGAGCTCCTCCCCGTCCATGTGGATCGCCACCGGCTCGGTGGTCTGGTTGGCCACCCGGAGCGTGCCGAGACCGGGGTCGATCCGGACCTCGGCCTCCGCGTCGTCCGCCTCTCCACCCCCGTCCTGGCGGTCGCAGGCGATCGGCGACGCCAGGGCGAGGATCCCGATCAGGATCCAGGTTCTCTTCATCGATTCCCTCCAAGTTACACCACCCCGGCACCCCCCGCGATGTTCCCGACCGCTTGGTCCCCGTGGCGGAGGGGGATTATACTCGCTTCGCCCGCGATGGTCTCTTCGAAAGGGTAGACGCCGATGCGAGCGAGCGACCACCCCCGGGTGGACCCCCGCACCCGCCGGCTGCTGGAGCGGTACGGCGGTCCCGGAGCGGAGATCCAGCCACGCCCCTTCGAGGAGCTCCTCGACCTGGCCGACCGGGCGCTCGCCCGGGGGCGCTTCACCGAGGCGGAGCTCCATCTGCGACACGCCTACCGGGCGGCCCGATCCGGTGCCTCCGAGGAGCGACTGGGCCGCGTGGGGGTGCTGCTGGGATGGACCCTGCTCGAGCAGGGGGCGCTGGGCGCCTCGGCGGGAGTGCTGCGCTCGGTGGCCGAGATCCCGCTCGAGCCCTCCGAGCGCGCCCGCTGGCACATGCTGATGGGCCACCTCCTCCGCGCCCTCTGCCGCCGGGACCTGGCCGAGGACCACTTCCGGCTCTCCGTGGAGGCGGGGGCCGAGGGGGGGGCCGACCGCTTCGAGGCGTACGCCCTCAGCGAGCTCGCCTCGGTGCGCGGGATCGTCGGCGAGGTCGCGGAGGGCGAGCGCCTGTACGATCGGAGCCTGGCGATCCTGCGCGAGGATCCGGACGAGGTGGAGCCCGCCGGGCTCACCCTCGTCAACCTCGCCGCGCTCCTGCTCCACGGAGAGGAGATCGATCGCGCCGTCGAGGCTCTCGAGAGCGCCTCCGCCCTCCCCGACCCGAGCCTGAAGCTTGCCGCCCAGATCGACCTCCACTACGCCGAAGCCGCGATCCTCTCCGGCGAGACGGATCTGGCCCGGACGGTGTGCCGAGAAGCAGAGATCGCGGTGGAGCGGGCCGGGATGCACGACGCCCGGAGCCATCTCCTGGTTCTCCGCACGGTGATGGCGAACGGCGCCGGCCCCGCCTCGCCGGAGGAGCTCGCCGAGGAGGCGGGTCGCCTCCTCTCCACGGGCCGCTCCCACGACGGCGCGATGCTGCACAGCCTGGCGGGAGTTCTGGCGGAGCGGCGCGGATCGGATCCGGAGCGCCACTTCGACGCGGCGCTCCGCGCGGCCCGGGGGGCCGCTCCGGCCGCGGTGTTCCGCGACCACCAGCGGCGGCTGTTCGCGTCCGCCCGTCGCCCGACCCGGCGCCGGATGCCTCCCGGGGGACCGGCCGGCTCTTCCGTGGCGTCCCGGATCCCGCGAGACGACCGCGGCGAGGGGGAGGAGCCGGTGCTCAGGCTGGAGGTGCTGCTCTTCTCTCCCGACCGTCGCCTCGCCGAGCGGATCCAGGGGCGGCTGTGGGGCGTTCGCCGGCTGGTGGCGGTCAAGGAGTGGCGCAGGCTGCGACGGCTCGCCTCCGCAGCGGACTGCCTCGTGCTCGTGCTGCCCCGCATCGACGGAACGCTCACCCGGCGCCGCCTCCTGGAGCTGAAGCGCTCCACCCCCTTCGTTCCGGTCGTCCTCGTGACCGAACGCGACGCCGACAACGCCCGCCACCTCGTCGAGCTCGACGTGGAGGAGGTGATCTGGCTTTCGGAGGTGGACGCGGGCGTGCGACCCGCGCTGCGGCGCGCCACCTCGCGCGGCCTGATGCGGTGGGTCGCCCGGACCCTCCGGAGCGACGACCGGCTCGAGGCCTCCCTGCGCGAGGCCCTCGTGCACGCGTGCCGGTCCCCCGAGCCGGTCACGTCGGTGGAGGAGCTGGCCGAAGCGGTCGGCTGCCACCGCACCACGCTGGCCCGCCAATGGCGCCGGGCGGTGGGGACGGAGCATCCCGCGCGGCTGGAGGACGCACTGGCGTGGATCGTGCTGCTGCGGGCGCTCGGCCGCAAGCCGCCCGCGATGGGGTGGGAGCACGCCGCCCGCGAGGTGGGCGTCCACCCGAAGACCCTGCGGGCCTGGGCCCGCCGGCTCGTCGGGCGTGGTCTCGCCGAGCTCGACGAGCACGGCCAGCGGTGGGTCGCCGAACGGTTCGTGGCCGAGCTCCTCACCCCGATCCTCCGTCCCGAGCGGGGCTGAGCGGCCGGGGAACCCTGCCGGCGCTACAAACGCTCCCCAATCGCTACGAACTTTCCTAACGGCGGGTGCCGACTCCGCCGTAGGCTCTCCCCTCATCGAGCGAACGATCCGCTTCCGGCAGAGACGAGGAGGAGAGCCGATGCGTGCTCCGAAGCTGGTGGGCGGCGCCCTCCTGGTCGCCGCGACCGCGCTGGCCGCCTGCGAGGCCGGGGTGACCCCGACGGCGACCGAGAGCCCGGCGATCCGCGCGGCCACCGTCACGATCAACGGCGTTCGCCTGCTCGAGCGCCTTCCCGGGCGCCATCTCGAGGCTGCGGCGTCGGCCCTCGCCACCGTCACCCCCGGATCGGGCGGCACCGTCGCTCTCGCCGACGGCTCCCTCTCCGTCCCCGCGGGAGCGGTGGGCGAGACGGTGACGATCACCATGGAGGCCGACCCCGAGCTCCACGCCTACGCGTTCGGCCCGAGCGGGCTGGAGTTTCGATCCCCCGCCACCCTCACGATCTCGGTGGACGAGGCCACGCTGCGGGATGCGGGCATCGATCCCGACCGGCTCGCCGTCGCGGGAGCCTCCGACGACGAGGACGACTGGACGGCGATCGGGGGCTCGTACGACGACGGTGCGGTCACGGCATCGCTGCACCACTTCTCCCGCTACGGCCTGATCTTGCGGTGATGCTGGCGCACCGCTCGATACGGGAGAGCGCTCCGGAGACGCTGGCGCGAACCGAGGCCGCACTGGCGCGCCCCGCCGTCCAGCGGGCGGGGGAGGCGTACGACCTGATGCTGCTACTTCCTCCGAGCGGGACGGGCGGACGGCGCGGCCCCGTCCGTCCGGCCTCGACGACGGAACCGGATTCGGGGAGGGCTGTGGAGCACGCGACGGGCCCAAAGCGGATGGGCCGTTACTAGCCTCCCCGATCCGGTACCCCTTCACGGGCGGTCGTGACCGCCGGTGGGCTTCCCCATGGGTCGGGGGACCCCCGGCTCGCCTCGCGGCCGCCCATCCCGCCCCCCGAACGGCCCCTCGACCCCGCTTTACCCTCGCGCCGCGCGCGGGGCACCATCCGCTCCAAGCGCTCGTCGAGCCCGCCCGAGACCGATCCGCGATACGGCGGCTGGGACCTCCACGTCGCCCGCCGGCTGCTGGCGTTTCTCGGCCCCTACCGGCTCCCCGTCGCCGGAGCGGTGGCCCTGCTGCTGGCCATGGCCGCCATCGAGGTCGCCCAGCCGTGGCTCGTCAAGGTCGCCATCGATCGCCACATCGCCACCGGCGACCTCGGCGGGCTCGCCACGATCGTGGTCGCCTACCTCGCGCTCCTCCTCCTGGAGTTCGGCGTGGGCGCGGCCCGCACGCTCCTCACCACCTGGATCGGGCAGCGGGCCATGCACGACCTTCGGGAGCGGCTCTTCGCCAAGCTCCAGCGATTGCCGGTCGGGTTCTTCGACCGCACTCCCGTGGGCCGCCTGGTCACGCGGGTGACCACCGACGTCGAGGTCCTGAACGAGCTGCTGAGCTCCGGAATCGTCGCCATCGTCGGCGACGCCCTCATGCTCCTCGCGGTGGCGGTGGCGATGCTCCTGTTCGACTGGAGGCTCGCCCTGGTGACCCTGGCGGTCGTGCCCGCGGTCGTGGCGGTCACCCTGTGGTTCCGGGTCCGGATGCGGGAGGCGTACCGCGAGATCCGACGACGGATCGCCGAGCTGAACGCGACCCTCCAGGAGCGGGTGGACGGCCTCGCGGTCGTCCAGCTGTTCCGCCGCGAGCCGGAGAGCCGGGAGGAGTTCGGCCGGATCAACCGCGCGCATCGGGACGCGCAGATCCGCTCCGTCCACCACTACGCCCTCTTCTACCCCGTCGTCGAGGTCCTCGGGGCGGTCTCGGTCGGGCTGCTGATCTGGTACGGCGGGGGGCAGATCCTGCAGGGCGCGCTCACCTTCGGCACCCTCGTGGCCTTCCTCCAGTACGCGCGGAAGTTCTTCCGCCCGATCCGGGACCTGGCCGAGAAGTTCAACCTGCTGCAGGCCGCGATGGCTTCGGGAGAGCGCCTTCTCGCCCTCCTCGACGAACCCGAGCGCGCATCCGCGCCGGAGGCGCGGGCGCCCGCCCCGAGGGTGGCGGAGCGGCTTCCCGAGCCCCGCGGCGAGATCCGCTTCGAGAACGTCTGGTTCCGCTACGACCCCGACGCCTGGGTGCTGCGGGACGTCTCCTTCACGGTTCCCGCCGGGAGCCGCCTCGCCCTGGTCGGTCCGACCGGAGCCGGCAAGTCCACCTGCGCGGCCCTCCTCTCCCGGTTCTACGAGCCCGAGCGCGGCCGGGTGCTCCTCGACGGCGTGGACGTCCGGGCCTACCCGCTCCCCGAGCTCCGTCGGCGGGTCGGCCTGGTCCCCCAGGAGGTGTTCCTCTTCTCGGGATCGGTGCGGGAGAACGTCCGGCTGTGGTCCGACCGGATCGACGACGCCGCCGTCGACGCGGCGTTGACCGCCGTGGGAGCCGAACGGTGGATCGGGGCGCTGCCTCGCGGGGCCGACACCGAGCTCGGCGAGCGGGGCCGCGGCCTCTCCACCGGTCAGAAGCAGCTCGTCGCCTTCGCCCGGGCGCTCGCCCACGACCCCCCCGTCCTCGTTCTCGACGAGGCGACATCCAGCGTCGACAGCGCCACCGAGGCGCTGATCGAGGAGGCGGTCGCCCGGCTGCTGGCAGACCGCACCGCGGTGGTGATCGCCCACCGCCTCTCGACGATCCGGCGCGTGGACCGGATCGTCGTTCTTCTCCACGGCGAGGTGAAGGAGCGGGGCACCCACGAGGAGCTGCTCGCCGCCGACGGCGTCTACGCCCGCCTCCACGCCCTCCAGTACGCCGGGCCCTCCGCGACCGGAGCCGCCCGATGAGCCGGCTCGAGGAGCGGCTCGCGTCGCTGCGGGCGGAGCACGCCCCCGACCCCCGGCTCGAGGTGTGGGAGGTGGAGGTGGTCTCCGAGGGATCGGTTCGCCGGCTGACCGGGGCCACGACCTCCTCCGCGGGGCGGGACGCGCTTCGCGAGGCGGCCCGCCAGGCCGGCGCGGAGTTCGGCGTCCGCCCGCTGCCCGACCACCAGCGGGGCGGGGCGCTCCGGGGAGTCGCCCACCGGAGCGTCGCCCATCTGCGCCGGGAGCCCTCCCACGCCGCCGAGCTCGTCCATCAGCTGCTGCTGGGCGAGGAGGCGCTCGTCCTGCGGGAGGAGGGGGAGTGGGTGCAGGTGCGGACCGCCGATCCCTACGTGGCCTGGACCCATCGCGGCTCGCTCCTGATCGAGGAGGCGGAGGACGCCGGGGCCTTCCAGGTTCGCCTGGAGTCGGGCGAGCCGCCACCGGGGACGTGGATCGTCGTCGGGCGCGGGGCCGTCGCCCGCAATTCCTCCGAGCCCGGCGCGGCCGCCGTCGCCGATCTCGTCCAGGGCGGCCGGGTCCGCGTGGAGCGGCGGGCGGAGGGCGCCGTCCGGGTGGTCCTGCCGGACGGGACCGAGGGGTGGGTCCCCGCCGGAGACGCCGTTCCCGCCGACCGGCTTCCCACCGCGTTCCCCCGCGACGGGGCCGCCGTGGTGGCCCACGCCGGGGAGTTCCTGGGCCTTCCCTACCTGTGGGGAGGCGCCAGCGAGAAAGGATTCGACTGCTCGGGACTCGTCCAGCGGATCTGGGGGCTCCACGGGGTCCGGCTCCCGCGGGACTCCGACCAGCAGGCCGGATCCGGCGCGCCGGTCGATCCCGGGGAGGATTGGAGCGGGGTCGCCGCCGGAGACCTCGCCTTCTTCGCCCCGGAGGGAGGGCGCGTGAGCCACGTCGGGCTCCTCGCGCGGGAGGGCCGGCTCCTCCACGCCTCCACCACCCGCAACGGCGTGGCGTGGGACGCCCTGAGCCCGCAGGACCCGTCCCGGTCGGAGTTCGGTGCCCGCCTGGCGGGGTGGCTCACGGGGATCCGAAGAGTCCGGCCGGAAGGCTCCCCCGCGGCTCAGTGAGCCGTATCGAGGATCAGGACCCTCGGAGCGGTCATCGCCCTCATGGCGGAGCGGACCCGGAGGGACCGCACCCGGAACGTCGGAATGTCGTTCACGGTCACCGCTTCCATTTCGAGGGTCCGGAAGGCGTGTCCGATGCGGCGGACGTCATGGGTGAACACCCCGGCCTGGATGGCGCGTCCGGAGCGGCCGACCTTCTCGACCGCCTCCTCGAAGTCGAGGTACCGCTTCACCACGACCACCGGCCCGCCCCGGCTCGGGAGGCCGCCCTCCGTCTCGGGATCCAGCTCGGTGAGCACCGCGGGCCGGACGAAGCGCCCCTGCCGGTCGCCACCGGTGAGGATTCGGGCTCCGCGCTCCCTCGCCCCGGCCAGCCACCGTTCCACGCGATCGGCCGCCTCGTCGTCGATGAGGGGACCGACCACGGTCCCGGGATCGTCCGGCTCCCCCATCCGGAGGCCGTAGACCCGGTCCACGAACGCCGGAATCCAGTCGTCCGCGACGACGTCGTCCACGTGGATCGTGTGCAGGCCGACGGTCATCTGGCCGGCGTGGGCGAACCCCGTGACCGCCCCCCGCTCGAGCGACCATTCCCACTCCGCGTCACGGTGGACGATCATCTCCGCCCCACCACCGGGCCGCCGCGCGAGGGGCTCGCCGAGGGTGACGACCCTCTCGTCGGCGGCCAGCCTCCCGGCGAGGTCGGAAGCGAGATGGAGGACGCCGAGGGAGCCGTGAGGCGCCCCCGACCGACCGACGATTTCCGCGAGGATCAGGCTGGTCAGCGGCGCCCTCGAAGGCGCCTTCACCACGACCGGGTTTCCCGTCGCCAGCGCAGGGGCCACCCGGTGCGCGACGCTGCCGAGCGGGGAGCGAAACGACGCCGTCACCGCGACCGGCCCGAGAGGGGCGCGGCGGGCCAGCGCGACGGCCCCCTCCGCTCGCTCCGGAACGTCCAACGGGACCTGCTCCTCGCCGAACCGCTTCGCCGCCTCGGCGGCGAGACCGAAGATCGAGCCTGCCCGTCTCACCTCCTCCTCGGCGAAGCGCCGGGGCTTGCCGCTCTCGGCGATCATCCGGTCGACGAGCTCCTCGCCCCGCTCGCCGATCCCGCCGGAAACGGAACGGAGGACCTCCTCCCGCTCCCGGCCGGATTGCCGCCGCATCACGACGAACGCCTCGCGGGCGACCTCGATCGCCCGATCGAGATCGGCGGCGGAGGCGAGGGCGACCTCCCCGATCGACTCCCCGCCATAGGGGTCGAGCACCGGCCGGCGCTCGTCGCCGCCGGCGGGCTCGCCCGCGATCCAGTTGGGATACGATTTCGTCACTCCGTGGCTCCCGTCGCGAAGGTAGCCGCGACGGAAGGGCCCGCCACGGAAGCGGGCCGGGCTATTCCGGGGAGCCTCCGGTGGGGACGATCAGCGCCACCACGGAGCGGTCGGCCCGGGTGAGGGGATACGCCAGCACGATCGTTTCGTCGAAGCCGGAGATCATCTCCTTGACGAACGTCTCCCGGCCTCCCTCCATCTCGACGCGGAGATACATCGCGTCGCGTCGCGGCTCGCGATAGGCGCCCGTCACCCGTACGGTCACGTCTCCCAGGCGAAGCGCCGGGGTGCGGCCCCCCGGCTTCACGGTGACCTCCTCCAGGCGCTGGATCCGGCTGCTCGAGAGGAGCTCCCCCAACCGGTCGACGCTTTCGCCCTCGGACCACACCTCCGTCAGCCGCCGCAGCGAGATCTCCGCGGGGGCCCCGTTCTCGGCGACGTACAGGATCACCCGATAGGTGGTGTCGGCCGCCTGCGCGGCCGCGGGCCGCGGGGTCAGGCCGAAGACGACGAAAACCGCCGCGACGGCCAGCGGCCGGCCCGCGCGCAAGGTGTCGATCGCGGTTCGCATGTCGGAACCTCCTCCCGGGGAGTCGCTGATCGTCATCTCATACCGTCGCGGAGCCCCGGGGTTCCGATCTCTACTCCATACGGCGTGGGTACGTCCGAAAAAGAAACGGGCGCCGGAGGCAGCCCTCCGACGCCCGTGCTTCCCGAACCGGGGCCGCTCACGTCTCCGCGCGCGGCTCCTCCTCTTCCTGGCCCCTGGAGCGATCCGCCTCCCCCGACGACGGGGGTGGAGGCGGCGTCGTTTCCGGAGCGGGGGGGCTCGCCTCCGGAGCCGGAGGGGGCGCAGGCGTGGTCCCGCCCTCCTCGGACCACGAGTACCGCGTGCCGAACCGGGTCATCAGCAATACCCCGAGCCCGACCGTCCACGCCGCGTACTGGATCACGAACCCGACGGCGCCGAGCACCATGGCGAACACCGACAGGGGCCCGCCGGCGATCCCGAGAGCGGCACCGAAGAAGGGCACCGCCATGATCAGGCCCACCCCGACCATGATCGAGAGGTAGGGGCTGGCGTGATCCCAGCCGAACCGGGCCTCCGCCTCGCGCCCCAGCCTCTTCGCCACCGCGGTGAAGCCGACCAGGACGCCGACCATGAGCGCCAGCAGCGCGAACGGGATCGCGATCAGCAGCGGGATCCCGATGATCGAGATCGCCAGCACCACGATCGTCAGGATCAACACGGGGAAGAAGAGGATCTGCGCAGCCAGGCCGATGGCGGCGGCCTTCCACCCCGAGGTCCCCACCCGATACTCCATCCGCTCCACCGGCCTCCGGGCGACCAGGTACGCGAGCGCGGTGAGCAGGCCGAGGAACACGATCCACGCCACCGTCGCCACGAAGCCTCCCACGCCCTCGAACGGAGCGTCGAAGTCGGGGGCGCCGCGCACGCCGCCGATCTCGGGCACCGCCCAGGACGTCTCCTCGATGCTCCCGTGAACGACCGCGCCGGGAGAGCGATGGATCCGTCCGCCCACCGCGACGACGTCGCCGTCGACGACCGCTCCGGGCCCGAGCCGGACCGAGCCGCCGATGGCCGAGACGTCGCCCTCGACGCTGCCGAGGATCCGGACCGAGCCTCCCACCGCCACCACGTCGCCCTCGACGTGCTCGTCCTCGCGGACCACCACGCTTCCGCCCATACGGACGCGGTCGCCCTCGGACCGGACCGCCCTGGGCCGGTCCTCCGGCTCCTCGGCGGCGGCGGTGTCGGCCGCGACGACCTCGCCCGTCGCCGTGTCGGCGGCGGCCACGCCGGGCGGCTCGCCGATCCCGAACAACACCCGCCGCGTGGTGACGTCGAGGTAGGAGAGCCGCAGGACCGCGTCGGCGTCCTCGCCGAGGGCCCGGCGCAGCTCGGCGCCGGTGACCACCTGGCCGTCGATCGCGATGTCGCCGTTCGACAGCTCGATGGACTGGACGTCGGGCTCTCCGACCCGGGGGATCAGGAGGATGCCGTCCCGCACGGGCAGCACCCGGTAGCTCTCCTCGATCGTCTCGCGCAGGTCCCGCAGGGTCCGCTCCTGCTCGGCCTGCGCGACGGTGTCGGCCTGGGCCCACGCCTCGACGCTCCCCGTGGGGGGCGCCAGGAGGAGCCCAACGCCCACGATCAGGGCGCAGCCGATGGTGCGTGGAATCCGAATCATCCGACCATTCTCCTCTCGAGGGTCAACAAACGATTCAAGGTATAGAGGGCGATCGATCCGAGGATCGCGCTTCCGACGAGCGCCGCGGTCGCCTCCGGGGTGGCCATGGCCGTTGCGACGGCCTGGCCGACGCGGGCCATCACGTCCCACACCTGGAGACCGCCGGCGATCCACTCCACGACCCAGCCGGTCGCGTCCGACAACGCCTTCGCCACCGTGGCGAGCCGGGGCGGCTCGACCGGGACGAGACGGAGCGCGGGGATCAGCGCCGTGGCCAGGCCGGCCAGCGTGAGGGCCGCGGCGAGCGCGACCTTCCAGCCCCAGGCGAACGCCGGGGCCGACGCGGGGGATACGGCGTGCATCACCCGTTCGGCGAAGCCGGCGCTCGGCGACAGCCGCGGCATCGCGGCCATCAGCGATCCGAACGCCTGATCGGCGCGGTCGTCGTCGGCCCCTTCCGCCCGGAGCCAACGCATGAGTTCGGTTCGAAGATCGCTATCCTTCATTCTGCCTCCTGCTCGCCCTACGAGAGAGGGTCGCAGCGAGTTTCGTCCTGGAAACGGCGTCTCGCCAGTTCCGCGTCATCCCGCCCCCGCTTCCGCTTCCGGTCCCCATCCCGCCTCCGTCATCAACGCTGCGAGCTCCTTGCGGGCCCGATGGATGTAGGTCTTCACCGTTCCCAGCGGCAGCCCGGCCACCTCGGCGATCTCGTCGTACGCCAGCCCCTCCTGGTGACGGAGCACGATCACCTCGCGATACTCGGGGCGAAGCCGCTCGATCGCGACGGAGAGGTGCTGGCCGAGATCCCCCCGCAGGGTCGCGTCCAGCGGCGAGGTCGCCTCCTCGTCCGGCAGGATCGCGTGGTAGTCGGGCTCGTCCTCCCCCTCCGCGTCCAGGGGGACGGTGTCCAGACGGGAGCGTCTCAGGTGGTCGATCGTCGTGTTGTGGGCGATCTTGAAGAGCCAGCTTGAGAACTTCCCCTGTTCGGGACGGAACGTCTCCAGCCGGTGGAAGGCCTTGACGAAGGCTTCCTGGGCGAGATCCTCGGCGAGGGTGCGATCGCGCACCATCCGCGCGACCAGGTTGTAGACGGGACGCTCGAACCGGTCCACGAGCTGCCGATAGGCGCGCTGGGATCCGCCCCGTGCCTCCGCTACGAGTTGCTCGTCGCTCTTGCCCACACGCTCCTCCCAACGAGGATCGCCCGGTGGAAGTTTCGCCCGCTCCGTCCCCGTCGCTGCCTCCCCCGGAGGAGAAGGCGGCGTGGGTCCGCTCCATGTTCGACCGGATCGCCCCCCGCTACGACCGGTTCAACGATCTGCTCTCGGCCGGCGTCCACCGCCTCTGGCGCCGCCGGGCGGTCGCCGCGCTCGCTCCGCGGGGCGGGGAGCGGCATATCGATCTGTGCGCCGGGACCATGGATCTCTCCCGGATGATCTCCGATCGGGCGCCCGGCGCACGGGTCGTGGCCGCCGACTTCGCCCTCCGGATGCTGGCCGGCGGACGGGAGAAGGCCGCCGCGGCGCCGGGGCCGCTGTGGCCCGTCGCCGGCGACGCGCTGCGGCTGCCGTTCGCCGACGCTTCCTTCCACGGCTGCATCGTCGGCTTCGGCCTCCGGAACCTCGCCGACTACGGCCGGGGGCTCTCCGAGATGCGGCGCGTCCTCGCGCCGGGCGGTCGGCTCGTCGTCCTCGAGTTCACGACGCCTCCCGGGGGGTTCTTCCGCGCCGTCTACCACACCTACTTCCATCACGTCCTCCCGCGGGTCGGCGCGGCCATCTCCGGCGACCCCGCCGCGTCGCGCTACCTCCCCGAGTCGGTCAAGGCGTTTCCCGACGTCGGCTCGCTGGCGGCGCTCCTTCGCTCGGAGGGGTTCCACCGGGTCCGTCATGTCTATCTTACCGGGGGAATCGCCGCCATTCATCACGCCGTCAGGGGGTCCCGTGCCTGAGTCCCGTCCGTTCACGATCCACCTGCTCGGCGTACCCCTCGATCTCGGCGCCGGTCGCCGGGGCGTGGACATGGGACCCTCCGCGCTGCGGATCGCGGGGATCCGGTCCCGCCTCGAGGCGATCGGCTGCGAGGTCGTCGACGGAGGGGACATCCGGGTTCCCCCTCCGGAGTCCGCCGATCCCGGCGAGCCGGCCGCCCGCTACCTGGAGGAGATCGCCGCGGTGAACCGGACCCTCGCGAGCCGGGTGCGGCGGGCGCTCGACGAGGGAGCCACCCCGCTGGTGCTCGGCGGCGACCACTCGATCGCGATCGGCTCCGTCGCGGGGGCCGGCGGCTGGGCCCGGGACCGCGGCGAGGAGATCGGCCTGCTGTGGTTCGACGCCCACGCCGACATGAACACCCCCGAGACGACCCCGAGCGGGAACATCCACGGGATGCCGCTAGCGGTCTGTCTGGGACACGGCCCTCCCTCGCTGGTGGAGATCGGCGGCTTCTCGCCCAAGGTCCGGCCCGAGCGGGTGGCGTTGATCGGGGCCCGCGACCTCGACCACGGCGAGCGGGAGCGGGTGCGCGACACCGGACTCCGCGTCTTCACGATGCGGGAGATCGACGAGGACGGGATCGTCCCGGTGCTCGAGCGGGCGCTCTCGATCGTCGGCGAGGCGAGCGGCGGGTACTGGGTCTCGTGGGACATGGACTTCGTGGACCCGAACTACGCCCCCGGCGTGGGAACCCCCGTCCAGGGCGGGGTGAACTACCGCGAGGGACATCTCGCGCTCGAGATCGTCAGCGACGACGGGGGAATGGTGGGCATGGAGTGCGTGGAGACCAACCCGATCCTCGACGAGCGGAACCGGACCGGGAGGCTGGGAACGGAGCTGATCCTGTCGGCCTTCGGGAAATCGATCATCTAGAGGGGGAAGCGATGGCGGAAGAGAGCCGGATCGGGGTCGTGAGCGACACCCACGACCGGATCCTCCCGGACCTCCGGGAGGCGCTCGCGGGCGTCGACGAGATCCTCCACTGCGGCGACCTGTGCCACACCGACGTCCTCGACGAGCTCGAGGCGATCGCCCCCGTCCTCGCGGTGCACGGGAACATGGACGAGCGGGAGCTGGTCGATCGCCTGCCCGCCGAGCGCCTGGTCGAGCGCGGGGAGATCCGGATCGCGATGATCCACGGGCATCGCCAGGGGCGGGCCCGGGTGGACGACTTCGTGGAGAAGTACCGCGTGATCGCTCCCGCCCTGGTCCTCTTCGGCCACACCCACGAGACGGTCTCGCGGGTGTGGGACGAGACGCACTACTTCAATCCCGGGACGGCCGGCGGGGTGGGGGCGGATCCCACCTGCGGATTGCTCGAGGTCCGGGGCGGGGAGTTCTCGATCGAGCACGTGGACCTCGAGGGCTGAGCGGAAGCGCGGAGGTCGTCCTCCTGCCGACGCCGCTTCACCGCTGGCAGGTCGGGCAGTACCACGTCGCCCGCTGCCCCTGCACGATCCGCCGGATGTCCTCGCCGCATCGCGGGCACGCCTCTCCCTCGCGGCCGTAGACGTCGAGGAACTCCGAGAAACGCCCCCGGGTGCCTTCCGCGTCGGCGAAGTTGAGCCAGGTCGCGCCGAGCGAGGTGCCGCCGCCCTCCAGCGCCTCCTGGAGCACGGAGACGATGGCGTCGCGGAGCCGCTCGGCGCGCCGGGCGCCGAGGTTCGCTCCCCGGCGCCGGGGGCTGATCCGGGCCCGCCACAGCGCTTCGCTGACGTAGATGTTTCCCAGCCCGGCCACCACGCTCTGATCGAGCAGGGCGCGCTTGACCGGGCGGCGGGTCCTCTCCAGCCGCTCCCGCAGCAGCGCCGGCGTGAAGTCCGGATCGAGTGGCTCCGGCCCCAGGGAGGACGCCCTGCTCGCCCACGCCTCCGGGTCCACCACCTCCATCTCCCCCAGGGTCCGCGGGTCGACGTAGAGCAGCCGGCCGCCGTCGTCGAGGTGGAAGACGGCCCGGACGTAGCGCTCTCCCCGTCCGGCGGAAGACGGGACGAACCGGAATTTTCCGCTCATCCGCAGATGGCAGACCCACACCCTGTCGTCGTCGAGATCGATCCGGATGAACTTCCCTCGCCGTTCCACCCCGACGACCGTCGAACCCTCGACGGCGTCGACGAACCGACGGACCGATCCCCGCACCACGTTGGAGCGGGCCACCTCGGCGCGGACCACGCTCCGACCCACGAGGCGGTCCCGAAGGTGGCGGACGGTGGTCTCGACCTCGGGAAGCTCGGGCACGACCGCTAGAAGGCGGCTGTCCCCATCCTGCGGACCTCCCGCCAGGCGATGTCGGTCCGCCACCGCAGCGTGTCGCACTCGATCCGCTCCACGGCGTCGTAGGCGCGGCTCCGCGCTTCGACCACGTCGTCGCCCACCGCGGTCACGTTCAGCACCCGCCCCCCGGCGGTCACGAGCCGGCCCTCCTCGCGGGAGGTCCCCGCGTGAAACACCACCACCCCCTCGCGCTCCAGCGCGTCGGGCCCGGCGAGCGGCCCGGGGATCCGGATCTCGGCGCCCGTCTCGTACGCTCCGGGATACCCCTCGGAGGCCATCACCACGGTCACGCAGGCGCCCGGCCGCCAGGAGGCCGCTCCACCGGAGAGCGCTCCCTCCGGCGTGGCCGACCGCAGCAGCGGGAGCAGGTCGGACTCGAGCAGCGGCAGCAGCGCCTGCGCCTCGGGGTCGCCGAAGCGGACGTTCCACTCGAGCACCTTCGGCCCCGCGTCGGTGAGCACGAGGCCGGCGTACATGCAGCCGGTGAAGGAGGCCCCGGCCTCCTCGAGGGCCGCGCGGACCGGCCGGAAGATCTCCCGGAGGATCCGGTCGCGAAGCTCCGGACCGACGATCGAGACCGGAGCGTACGCCCCCATCCCGCCGGTGTTCGGCCCGCGGTCGCCGTCGCGCGCCGCCTTGTGGTCCTGGGAGGGGAGCAGGGACACCAGGGACTCGCCGTCGGCGAGCCCGATCATCGACAGCTCCTCCCCCTCCAGGAACTCCTCCACGACCACCACGTCGCCGGCCGCGCCGAACTCCCGACGGTCGAAGCACGCCTCCAGCGCGTCGGCCACCTCCACGGAGCTCCGGCACACGAGCGCCCCCTTTCCGGCGGCGAGACCGCTCGCCTTGATCACGCACGGCACCCCGAGCTCGGCGGCCCAGCGTGCCGCGGCGTCGCGCTCCTCGAAGGTCCGGAACCGGGCGGTCGGCACGCCCGCCTCCGCCATCAGCTCCTTGGCGAACGCTTTCGAAGCTTCCAGCCGGGCCGCCTCGCGCCCCGGTCCGAACACCCCGATCCCCGCGTCGCGAAGGGCGTCGGCGAGGCCGGCGGCGAGCGGCGCCTCGGGACCGACCACGACGAAGTCGACCCCCTCCCGGTCGGCCGCC
>JAWVZN010000032.1:0-25565 GCA_033722155.1 Gemmatimonadota bacterium
GAACGCGGTGTGGGACGACGGCGAGCTGATCCTCTCCGCCCCCGACGCGATCGGGCGCGCCCTCGAGCGGTACCTGGAGCGGCGCGGAGCGAGAGAGACCCGGGGGGCCGCGAACGACGAGCCGTCGTCGAACGGCACCGCGACCCACGACGCGGTGGTGCAGGCGGCCACCGAGAGCGAACGGTTCCAGGGTCCCGGAGCGATGCCGGCGCGGCCGATGGCCTCGTGCCCGGACTGCGGCAGCCCGGTGGTCCACGAGAACGCGTGCCTCCTGTGCAAGCATTGCGGCTGGAGCAAGTGCTAGTCGTCGTTACGGAATAGAGGAGCCGCCGGCGCCGTCCGCGCGGCGCAGGCGAGCTCGGCGTGGGGCGAAAGGATGGGGCCGCCCCGCGTGCGGCGGGGTCGGGCGTCTACATCAGTCGACCGGCCCGGCCCCGCCAACCCCGATCGATCGCCCGAGGACGCCACCCCGCCGGAAGCGAGAGGCGCATGGAGAAGGACCTTCGCAGGACCTCCTGGAACCGGATCGCGGTCGCGCTGCGCGTACCGCGGACCACCGGCATCTTCCTGCTCGGCAAAGGGCCCGGCCGAACGCCTCGCGACGTGGTGATGGTCGGCAGCACCCGCAACCTCCGCGATGCCCTTCTCTCCCTGCTGTTGCGGGACGAGCTTCGGGATCTCGGCATCCGCACCATCCACTGGGTCGCCGACCTGACGATCGAACAGGCGCGGATCGCCGAGCGGTTCTTCACCCGCCGCTACGACCCCCCGATCTCGCCCGAGGAACGCTCCCGCTACCACGACATCCTGGCCGGCTGAGCGGGACCGGAGCGGGTCCCACCGGACCCCGCGGTGGTGGGCGCCGCGGCTCGGGATTACTGTGTGAGCGAATCGGCAGACGCATCCTCAACGGGAGGGGCCCCATGCATCGCATCCGCGTTCTGTTCCTCGTCGCCGCGTCGGTGGCCTTGGCGTGCGGCGGGGGAGCCGAAGAGGCCGGCCCGGAGGCCGCCGAGGACACTACCGAGGCCGCGGAGGTCTCCGAGGAGGTGAGCCCGGAGGTCGCCGAGCGGGTGAAGGCGACGGTGGTCGAGCGGGTCCACGCCTACAACGACACCATTCCGCTCGCCCATCCCGAGACCGGAGACCGCGTCGAGCTCGCCTTCGACTCCGTCCACGAGGAGGTCGTCGCCACCCCCGGCGGCCGATATCGCGCCTGCGTCGACTTCGTCGGCCCCGACGACCAGGTGTGGGACATCGACTTCTACGTGGACGAGACCGACGGGGAGTACGCGGTGGAGGACGAGCTGATCCACAAGATCGGAGGCGAGAACGTGATCCCCGAGGGAGCCCGCCGCCGGCTCGACACCCAGCAGTAGTCCGGGTGGCGCTCGAGGTCACCCTCGCGGTCTGCTGCGACGCGGCGAACATCAGCCGCGAGGGGAAGCTCAACCTGATGGGGATCTTCAACTCGATCCACGCCCAGCAGTTTCCCGCCACCCATCCCCACCTCTCGCTGGTCCTGCGGGTCGAGGCGCGGATCGGGGACGAGGGCACCTACGCGATCGAGATCCCGTTCGTGGACGAGGACGGCGGAGAGCTGTTCAAGATCGACGGCCAGCTCCAGCTCCAGGGAGCCGCACCGGGCCGGCCCATGACGGCGCAGACGATCATGGACATCAACAACTTCCAGATCCCCCGCCCCGGCACGTTCACCTTCGAGATCTTCGTCGACGAGCACCACATGCGGAGCGTCGCGATCCACGCGTTCGAGAGCGACTCGAGCTGATCCGGGAGCGGATGCCTTGGGACGGCTCGGAAAGCTGATCGGGGGCGCCGCCGCCGCCGTCGCGGCGGCGACGGCGGCGGCCCGCGCCCTCCGATCCCGCGAGGTCGATCTTCCTCCGCCCCCTCCGGGCACGCCCGACCGGTACGGCTGGCGCCACGCCGAGATCCATCTCGCGACCCGCGGCCGGGGCCCGGCCGCGCTGCTGCTCCACGACCTGTACACCGGCGCGTCCTCCCACGAGACCGCCGCCCTCGGCGACGGGCTGCAGGAGAGCTTCGAGGTCCACGCCGCGGACCTCCCCGGCTTCGGCCGGTCGGGGAGGCCGGCGATGCGGTTCGGGCCCGACCTCTTCGTCGACGCGATCGTCGAGCTCGTCCGCCACGCGATCGACGGGCCGACCCTGCTGGTGGGAAGCGGCCTCTCCGCCGCCTACGCCGCCGAAGCCGCCGTCCGCCTCGAGGACGAGGTCAGCGGCCTCGTCATGCTCGCCCCGCCGGAGCCGCGTGGTCCCGGGATGATCGAGACGCCGACGCTTCGGCCTCTCCTCTACCAGCTCGTCCGGTCCCCGTTCGGAGAGGTGTACCACGCGCTCCACGCGGCCACCCCCTGGCGACGGCACGCGATCCAGGAGGATCTCGCGGCGCGCCCGGACGATCTCGACGAGCGCGCCGAGCGCCGCCACCGCTACGCCCGGCAGCCCGACGCCCACTGGCCACTCTGGTCGCTGTGGGTCGGCGATCTGAAGTGGGATCCCCGGCCGGCGCTGGCGAGAATCGGCGCACCGGTCCTCGGCGTGTGGGGAGCCGAAGCGCGGGTGAACCCCGCCGCGCCGGAGCTGTACCGCGCGGTCCGGCCGGACATCGAGCAGAGCGTGGTGCCGGGGACCGCCCGCTGGCCTCACGTCGACGCCCCCGGGGAGGTCGCCGACAGGATCCGCGCCTGGTGGGGCCGCGCGATCGCGGACGGCGACGAGGAATGACCCGCCTCGGCCGCGCCGGCTGGCTGGTCGGCGCCATCCTCCTCACCGTACCGGGCCTGGCGTGGGAGGGGCTCGGGTTCTCGGCTTCCCCTCCCCTCGAGGCTTCGATCTACGGGGCCGGGATCCTCGGTGCCGCCTTCCTCCTCTCCTGGGCCGCCGAGGTCGCCCAGCTGGAGATCAGCCAGGCGTTCGCGCTGGCGATCCTCGCGCTGATCGCGATCCTGCCCGAGTACGCCGTCGACCTGTATTTCGCGTGGATGGCGGCCGAGGATCCGGTCTACGGGCACTACGCGGCCGCCAACATGACCGGCGCCAACCGTCTTCTCGTCGGCTTGGGGTGGCCGGTGGTGGTGTGGCTCTTCTGGGCGTGGTGGCGCGAGCCCGCCATCGAGCTCGCCGCCGGCGACATGATCGCGGTCCGGTTCCTCGCCGTGGCGACCGTCTACGCCTTCGTGATCTCGGCGGTCGGCATGTTCTGGTGGCTCGACACCGTCCTGCTCGTCGGCCTGTTCGTCTGGTATCTGATCCGCACCAGCCGGCTGGGGGTCGAGGAGCCGGAGCTCGTGGGGCCCGCCTACATGATCGGCCAGCTCTCCCGCCGGCGGCGGATCCTCGTCAACGTCGCCCTTTTCCTCTTCTCGGGCGCGGTGATCTTCCTCGCCGCCGAGCCGTTCGCCGAGAGCCTGATCGACACCGGCCACCATCTCGGGATCGACGAGTTCCTGCTGGTCCAGTGGATCGCGCCGCTCGCCAGCGAGGCCCCGGAGTTCATCATCGCGGCGCTGTGGACGGTGCGGCGCCACGCCACCATGGCCCTGTCGGCGCTGATCAGCTCGAAGGTGAACCAGTGGACGCTGCTGATCGGGACGATCGCGCTCGTGTACTCGATCTCGGCCGGGGCGATCGCGCCTCTCCGGCTCGACCTCCAGCAGAAGCAGGAGATCTTCCTCACGGCGGCCCAGTCGATCTTCGCGGTGGTGATGCTCGCCGACCGACGTCTCAACTGGTGGCAGGCGGGGCTCATCTTCCTCCCCTTCGCCGTCCAGCTGGTCGTTCCCCACTGGAGGATGGAGGTGGCGGGGGTCTATCTCCTCCTGACGCTGGTGTGGGGGGTCCGGTACCGCCGCCACCTCGCGCAGATGCTCCCCGGCCGGGAGGTCCGGGAGTGGTAGGGGAGGGCCCCGCTAGCCCCGATACCGGTTCGTGATCGGCATGCGCCGGTCCTTGCCGAACGCCCGCGAGGTGATCTTGATCCCGGGGGCCGCCTGGCGCCGCTTGTACTCGTTGCGATCCACCGCCTCCACCACCCACCGGACCGTCTCCTCGGGGTACCCCATCGCCACGATGTCGTCCGAGGCGAGGTCCCGCTCCACGTACGCCTCGAGGATCGGGTCCAGCGCCTCGTAGGGCGGGAGCACGTCCTCGTCCTTCTGGTCGGGCTTCAGCTCGGCGGAGGGGGGACGCTCGATCGTCTCCCGGGGGATCACCTCCCCGTCGGCCTGGCGGTTGATCTCCTCCGCCAGCGCGTACACCTGGGTCTTCATCACGTCCTTGAGCACCGCGAAGCCGCCCACCATGTCGCCGTAGAGGGTGGCGTAGCCGACCGACAGCTCGCTCTTGTTCCCGGGGGCGAGGACCAACCAGCCGAACTTGTTGGAGAGGGCCATCAGGAAGTTGCCGCGGATCCGCGCCTGGATGTTCTCCTCGGCGGTTCCGGGGGCGGTGTCCTCGAACTCGTCGGCGAGCGCCTCGAGGTACACCTCGAAGACGGCGTCGATCGGGATCTCGCCGTAATGGATCCCGAGGTTGTCCGCCGTCGCCCGGGCCAGCCTCGCGCTCTCGTCGCTCGTGAAGCGCGAGGGCATCAGGTAGCCGTGCACGTTCTCGGGCCCCAGCGCGCGGGCCGCGATCGCCGCGGTCACCGCCGAGTCGATCCCGCCGGAGAGGCCCAGGCAGGCGTCGTCGAACCCGTTCTTCCGGAAGTAGTCGCCGAGCCCGAGCGTGATCGCCGCGAGGATCTCCGCCGCCGGCTCGTCGAAGGGCTCGGCCACCACCACCGGGGCGGCCTCGTCCCCGCGCCCGTCGTCGCGCCGCTCGCCCAGGTCGATCCGGTCGATCTCCACCCGACCGGCGAGGCCCCGCTCCCGCGCCTTGCGCCGGCGCGGGTCGTGGAGCCGCTCCAGGAACACCCGCTCGAGCGGGAGGTCCACCACCAGCGTGTCCTCCTCGAAGGCGGCCGCGCGGGCGACGAGCTCGCCGTCCTCGTCCACGATCACGGAGTGGCCGTCGAAGACGAGCTCGTCCTGGCCGCCGACGAGGTTGCAGTAGGCGACGACGATCGCGTTGTCCTCCGCCCGGGTGCGGATCATCCGCTCCCGGTCGTATCCCTTGCCGGCGTGGAAGGGGGAGGCGGAGACGTTCACGGCGAGCTGGGCTTCGCCCACGAGCGCCTGCGCCGTGAGCGGTTCGCCCGGGTACCAGATGTCCTCGCAGATGGTGACCCCGAAGACGACGTCGCCGAGGCGGTAGACGGGGATCGAGCCGCCGCTCTGGAAGTACCGGTTCTCGTCGAACACGCCGTAGTTCGGGAGGTACCGCTTGCGGTAGGCGTGGCGCACCTCGCCACGGCGGATCACGGCGGCGGCGTTGAACACGTCGGCGTTCCGGTCGGGGTAGCCCACCACCACGACGGCCTCGCCCACGTCGGCGGCGAGATCCTCCAGCGCGGCCTCGACGTCGGCCAGGAACGAGGGCTTCAGCAAGAGGTCCTCGGGGGGATAGCCCGAGAGCGCGAGCTCGGGGAAGGCGATCAGGTCGGGCCGTCGCTCCCCCTCCACGGCCGCGATCTCCGAGCGGATCCGCTCGAGGTTCCCGGCGAGGTCGCCGACCACCGGGTCGATCTGGCACAGGGCGATCCGGAACGGGCGCATGGTGGAGGAACCTTACGGCGCGTCCCGGGGAGGGTCAATCGGCGGCCAGACCGCGCCCTGGGCGCGGCCGTGCCGGGTCTCGTGATCGTAGCGCCGGTTCTCCTCGTGGTAGCGGCGCACGATCTCGTGGCCCCGCTCGTTCGCCCGGGCGGTGATGCTCCGGCAGTCGGTGTCGCGGATGGCGCGCAGCGAGCGGAGGATCTCGTTCGCCGCCAGGACCGCCCGGTCGCGGTGCCCCGCCTCGTGCTCCTCGAGGGTGATCCGGTAGCGGCGCCACTTCTCCTCCAGTCCGGGGTCGACCTCCGGAGGCGGTTCCCAGCGCGGCAGAGTCGTGGTGATCTCGAGCCGCACGTCCACGCGGGCCATCGAGCAGCGGGAGCCCTGCCGCTCGTAACGGAAGCGCCACCGGATCCTCCAGTCGGTGAGCCCCCGATACCGGCGCCCGTCGATCCCGATCGCGCCGTGGTCCAGCGACCGCCGGATCGCCTCCTCGGTGGCCCCGACAACCGGATAGGTCGTGGTGCGCTCGCGGACCTGGATCGCCGGGTGGACGGTCACCGTCCCCCCGGGAGAGCCCTCCGAGACGACGGTGCGGGTGGGTGCGCACCCCGCCAGCGCGAGGAGCGCGAGCGGCAGCAGCGGGAGCCGGAAACGGCGCATCGTCCCCAAGGTTAGGGCCTTTTGCCCGTCGGGTCGCGTCCTCGCTAGCTTGGGCCTCCGTGTCCGAGCCCTACCGCCAGCACTGGACCCACCCCGGAGCGTTCGCGCTCGAGTCGGGCGAGACGATCGAGGCCCCGGTGACCGCCTACGAGACGTGGGGCGAGCCGCGGACGGATCCCCCCAACGCGGTGCTGGTGGCCACGGGGCTCACGCCGAGCGCCCACGTCGCCCGCCACGGCCCGGACGACGATCCCGGCTGGTGGGAGGAGATGGTGGGGCCCGGCAAGGCGATCGACACCGACCGGTGGTTCGTGGTGTGCGCGAACGTTCTGGGCGGCTGCCACGGCTCGACCGGGCCCGCCGCCCCCGATCCCGCCACCGGCGAGCCCTACGCCATGGACTTCCCCTTCATCACCCTGCGGGACGTGATGCGGCTGCAGCGGGGCCTGCTCGAGCACCTCGGCGTGGACCGTCTCCACGCCGCGGTGGGGTCCTCGATGGGGGGCATGCTCGCGCTCGAGTACGCCGCCCTCTTCCCCGAGACCGTCGGCCGGCTGATCTCGATCTCCGCCTCCGGGATGAGCCACCCCTACGCGATCGCCCTGCGCCACGTCCAGCGGCGGGCGGTCATGCTGGATCCCGAGTGGCGCGGCGGCGACTACTACGACCACGGCCAGCCCGCCGCGGGCCTCACCCTCGCCCGGGAGATCGGGACGATCAGCTACCGGTCCGACGTCGAGTGGTCGGACCGCTTCGGCCGGGAGTGGCGGGACGGGGAGATGCTCGGGTTCGACGGGCGCTTCGAGATCGAGTCCTACCTCCAGCACCAGGGCGAGAAGTACCCGGAGATGTACGACGCGAACAGCTACCTCTACCTCTCCCGCGCCATGGATCTCCACGACTTGGGCCGGAGCCGCGGCGGGCTGGTTGCCGGGGTGAAGCGGATCGAGGCGAAGCCGCTCCTGATCGGGGTCACGACCGACGTGCTGATCCCGCCGTTCGAGATCTACGAGCTGGCCGACGCCTTCACCGCCGCGGCCAACCCGGCCGGGCTGCTGATGCTCGACCTCGACACCGGCCACGACTCCTTCCTGATCCACCCCGAGACGTTCGGGCCCCCGATCCGGCGGTTCCTGGAGACCGGCCGGGTGGAGTAGGACCTCCGGGATCTCTCCTGAAACCCGGCGTGCGATCCGCTCGTAGGGCCGGTACGAGTCGACGATAGAAACTTTCCCGAAAGGAGATCGGCCATGCGATCCATCGTTTCCTCCATCGCCGTCGGAGCCCTCTACTGCCTCACGATCTTCGTGCTGCTCGGCCTCGCGCTCCACGCTCCCTCGGCCGACGCGGTCGCCGGGGCCGATCGACCGGCCCCCGTGGCAGGCGCCCACACGCCCGGCACGGCCGGCTGAGCCCCGGCCGACCGCGCGCGACACGACCGGGCCCGGTCCTCCCCCGCCGGGCCCGTCGTGCGTCCGGGGGGCTTCTTCGGGCCGCGAACTGTTCGGCCGGCGCCGATTTCGCTACACTGGCCGGGACCCCAGCGGGAGGCGCCGGTGCTCTTCGAGCGGTTCGAGGACGACGATCTCGCCCACCACTCCTACCTGATCGCCTGCGAGGCGGCCGGCGAGGCGGTCGTGGTCGACCCCCGGCGCGACATCGACGCCTACCTCGACTTCGCCGGGGAACGCCACCTCGAGATCACCCACGTCGCCGAGACCCACGTGCACGCAGACTACGCCTCGGGCGCGAAGGAACTCGCCGAGCGCTCCGGAGCCACCCTGTGGGAGTCGGCCTACGACGAGGACGAGCGGTACGAGGTCGCGTTCCCCCACGAGGAGCTGGGGGAGGGCGACGCGATCGAGGTCGGCTCGGTGCGCCTCGAAGCCCTCCACACGCCCGGCCACACGCCCGAGCACCTCTCCTACCTCGTCTACGACGGGAGCCGCTCGGAGATCGTTCCCGAGCTTCTGCTGAGTGGCGACTTCCTGTTCGTCGGCTCGCTCGGCCGGCCCGACCTGCTGGGCGAGGACGTGAAGCGGGATCTCGCCCGTCGACTCTTCGCGAGCGTCCGGCAGAAGCTGGCCGATCTCCCGGGCGGCCTGGAGGTCCATCCCGCGCACGGCTCGGGCTCGATGTGCGGCTCGGGGATGGGGGGGCGCCCGATGTCGACGCTGGGCTTCGAACGGATCGCCAACCCCTACCTCGACCCCGACCTCACCGAGGAGGCTTTCGTCGAGAGGATCCTCGGCACCGCCCCTCCGTTTCCGCCCTACTACCGCCGGATGAAGCAGATCAACGCCGCCGGCCCCCCCGCGTTGAACGGGCTGCCCGGCCTCGAGCCGATCCCGGTGGAGCGGTTCCGGGCCCTGGCGGACGCCGACCACCTCGTGCTCGACCTGCGCGACCATCTCGCGTACGGCGGCGCCCACGTCCCCGACTCCTTCGGGATCGGGGTGATCGGCGGGAGCCTCTCCAGCTGGGCCGCCTGGGTGCTCCCGTACGACACCCCGATCCTGCTGCTCGCACCGCGACCGGAGGACGTGGAGAGCGCGGTCCGGCGGCTCGTCCGGGTGGGCTTCGACGACGTGCGGGGGTGGCTCGAGGGGGGGATCGAGGCGTGGCGTGAGGCCGGCTGCCGTCTCGCCTCGATCCCCCAGATGGACGTCGGCGCCCTCCACGAGGAGCTCGAGGAGGGCGACGGCCCGGTCGTCCTCGACGTCCGCACCGACGAGGAGTGGGAGGCGGGCCACATCGAGGGCGCGATCCACGTCCACGGCGGCTTCGTCGCCGAGCGCCTCGACGAGATCCCCCGGGACGGGCGACCGATCGCGGTGATCTGCGGCAGCGGATACCGCTCCACCGTGGCCGCGAGCGTGCTGGAGCGGGCCGGCTTCGAAGACGTGCGGAACGTCCCCGGGGGCATGGAGGCGTGGGAGCGGCTCGGGCTTCCGGAGAGCCGCTGAGACCGGCCAGGGAACCGAATCCCTCCATCCTGGGAGCGAGACGATGAGATCCCACACCGAGTACCTGACGTTCCACGTCCCCGAGCGGATGGGGTTCGTCAACATCACCGGCGAGGTGGAGGAGGCGGTCGCCGAGAGCGGGATCGCCGAGGGGCTCTGCCTCGTGAACGCCATGCACATCACCGCCAGCGTGTTCATCAACGACGACGAGTCCGGCCTCCACCAGGACTACCGGCGGTGGCTCGAGGAGCTCGCCCCGTTCGATCCGAGCCCCGAGGCCTACGCCCACAATCGAACCGGCGAGGACAACGCCGACGCCCACCACAAGCGTCAGGTGATGGGGCGCGAGGTCGTCGTCGCGATCACCGAGGGGCGGCTCGACTTCGGCCCGTGGGAGCAGATCTTCTACGGCGAGTTCGACGGCCGCCGTGACAAGCGGGTCCTGATCAAGATCCTCGGGGAGTAGGACCGGCGATGCTCCGATCGAAGACGGCGGCGACGGTGCTGCTCCTCGCTCTCGCCGCGATGGCCGGCCCCGCAGCCGCGCAGGAGGCCGACCTCCTCCTCCACGACGCCCGCGCCTGGACCGGCGACTCCGCGCGGCCGTGGGCGGAGGCGATCGCGGTGGCGGGCGACCGGTTCGTGGCGGTCGGCGACTCCGCCCGGGTGTTCGCGCACCGGGGGGCGGCCACCCGCGTCCTCGACCTCGACGGCCGCTTCGTCGCTCCCGGCTTCATCGACAGCCACACCCACTTCGAGCGGGCGGGCGCGCTGCTGCTCGGCGTGAACCTCCTCGACGTCTCCGACGCCGACGCGCTGGCCGAGCGGGTCCGCGAGGCCCGCGACCGGCTGCCCGAGGGGGCGTGGATCGTGGGCGGCGACTGGGGCGCCTACGAGGCGTGGGAGCGGGGGTCGGCCGGCGGCGGGGAGGCCGCCGACCCGGCCGTGTTCTCCCCCCACCGCGGCATGATCGACTCGCTCACCCCGGCAACCCCCGCGCTGCTGTCCCGATGGGACCGTTCGGCGTGGCTCGCCAACGGCGCCGCCCTCGAGGCCGCCGGCCTCTCGTGCGGGGACGAGGGGGTGGAGTGCGAGGGGGGCCGCCCGACCGGTCGGCTCTCGCCCGCGGCGGCCGCCCGGGCGCGGGAGGCGGTCCCGCCCAAGCCGCTCGAGCGACGCCTCGCCGAGTCCCGCGCCGCGCTCCGGCGACTGGCCGAGCGGGGCGTGACCACGATCCACGACATCACCGGCGAGGAGCAGCTCGAGGTGTTCCAGCGCCTCCGCGACGCCGGCGAGCTCACGGTGCGCGTCTACGCCCGGCCCACCCTCGACGAGGTGGAGCGGCTCGCAGCGCTGGGGATCCGGCACGGCTTCGGCGACGAATGGATCAGGATCGGCGGTCTCAAGGGGTTCGTCGACGGGATCATGGGAAACTCCTCGGCCCGCTTCTACGAGCCCTACCGCACCACCGGGGAGCGGGGCCGGTGGCGCGACATGATGGAGCCTCCCGGCAACATGGAGCGGCTCCTCTTCCTCGCCGACTCCACCGGCCACTCCCCCCAGGTCCACGCGATCGGCGACGAGGCGATCGACACCCTGCTCACCCTCTACGCGAACGTGATGCGCGAGAACCCTCCGCGGGAGCGGCGCTTCCGGGTGATCCACGCCCAGGTGCTCCGAGGCCCCGGGGTCGCCGACCGGATGGCGGAGCTCGGGGTGATCGCCGAGATGCAACCCTACCACGCGATCGACGACATGCGGTGGATGGAGGAGCGGATCGGGGAGCGGGCGCGGTGGGCCTACGCCTTCCGCACCCTCCACGAGGCAGGGGTGCTCCTCTCGTTCGGAAGCGACTGGCCCGGCACGAACGCCTCGTGGTATCCCGCCAGCCCGGTGCTCGGGATCTACGCCGCCGTGACCCGCCGGACCGTGGACGGCGAACCGGAGGGCGGATGGGTTCCGGAGGAGCGGATCGGCGTCGAGGCCGCGCTCCGCGCCTACACGGTGAACAACGCCTTCGCGGCCCGGGAGGAGGCGATCAAGGGACGGATCGCGCCCGGCCTGGTGGCCGACCTCGTCGTGCTCGACCGGAGCCCCTTCGAGGTGGCGCCCGGCGAGCTGAAGGACCTGGTGGTCGAACGGACGATCGTAGGAGGGCATACGGTGTTCGCCCGCGGCGCGAAGTAACGTAACTTCGTCACGATCGACGAATTCTTTCGAACCGCGAATCCGAAGGGGAGGAGAGACACCATGGTGATGCCCACGCTCGATCGGGGCGTGCTCGCCGAGGAGAACACCGAGAAGCGCGAGCGGCTCATCGAGATGCTGAAGAAGGCGTACTGGATGGAGGTCGAGACGGTGACGAGCTACCTCGCCAACTCGATCAACCCCGACGGGGTGCGCGCCCAGGAGGTGGTCGAGGAGCTCGAGGAGGACATCGCCGAGGAGCTCGACCACGCCCGGCAGTTCGCCGAGCGGATCAAGGAGCTGTGGGGCACCGTCCCCGGCTCCATGCAGTTCGCCCCGGAGCAGAAATTTCTCCAGCCGCCCGAGGAGTCGACCGACATCGTGAGCGTCGTGAAGGGCGTGATCGAGGCGGAGAAGGGGGCGATCGAGCATTACGGCGAGATCGTGGAGTTCTGCGACGACTTCGACCTCGTCACCCAGGACATGGTGATCGCGATCCAGCGCGACGAGGAGGGCCATCTGCGCCTCTTCGAGGGTTTCCTGCGGGAGTTCGAGGCCGAGGGGCTGGCGTAGCCGGATCCGTCCGACCGTAGCGGGATGACCCCCGCCGGCCGACGCGCGCGGTTCGCGCTGGGGGTCGGCGGGGCCGTCCTCGCCGGCGCCACGGCCGGCCTCCTCGCCGGGGCCGAGCCGTTCGCCACCGGGTACTATTCGTTCGCCTGGTACTCCACCCTGCTGATCGTCGACGCGGCCGTCGCCCTGCGCGACGGCCGCTTCTTCTTTCTCGGCCGTCCCGCCTTCGCGGCCACGCTCCTCGCCTGGTCGGTCCCCTTCTGGCTCCTCTTCGAGCTGTTCAACTTCCGCATCGACAACTGGTACTACGTCTTCGTGCCCGCCGACCTCGAGCTCCGGTGGGCCGGCACCGCGCTCGCCTTCGCCACGGTGCTGCCCGCGATCCTCGGCTTCGAGCGGCTGCTCGACGCCTGGCGGGTGGCCCGGGAGGCGCGGATCGCCCCGCTGCGGGTGAGCCCCGCCCTGCTGGTCGGCCTCCAGCTCGCCGGAGCCCTGATGCTCCTGGGCGCGGTGGCATGGCCGCGGGGCCTCTTCCCGCTCGTATGGGGCGGGGTGGCGCTCGTCGTGGATCCGTGGGTGTATCGCCGCGAGCCCGACCGCTCGCTGATCGGGGACCTGGAGGCCGGCCGGCCGGGGCGGGCGATCCGGCTGCTGGCCGGCGGGCTCGTGATCGGCGGGCTGTGGGAGCTGTTCAACATCGAGGCTCGGGCGAAGTGGATCTACACCGTCCCCGGATTCGAGGAGGCGAAAGTGTTCGAGATGCCGGTGCTGGGCTTTCTCGGCTTCCCGCCCTTCGCGCTCGAGGGGTTCGCGGTGTGGCAGGCGCTCGTGGTCGCGGGGGCCGCCGTCCCCCGGGAGGGACGGACGCGGCCCGCCCCGGCCGGAGCGCGGGCGGCGGTGGCCGCCGCGGCGCTCGTTCTCTCGCTGGCGGTCCTCGCCGGGATCGACCGCGACACGGTCTCCTCCACCCTCCCCTCGCTCGCCGGGCTGCCGAGCGTGCCCGAAGCCGCCCTCCAGCGCGTGGGGATCGAGGATCCCTTCGAGCTCGCGCGAACCGATCCCGACGAGCTGGCCGCCGCGGCCCGGGTGGAGCCGGAGGTCGCCCGGGGGTGGATCGCGACCGCCCGCCTGGCGACCCTGCGGGGGATCGGCGCCGACCACGCGCGCGCCCTCCGGCGGGTCGGGATCCCCACCGTGGAGGTCCTCGCCCGCGCCGATCCGGCGGAGCTCGCCGCCGACCTCGCCGCCCGCGGGCACCCGGTCCCGCCGGCCCGGGTGCGGGTGTGGGTTCGGGCTGCGCGACGAGCGGCCCGGTAGGCGCGTCCACGCGTCCCTCTTGACATCGCTTACAAAAGTACTCTATAATCCAAAGTACTATGAATCGCTGTGACAACTGGAACTTTCAGGTTCCCGACGACCCGGAAGTCCGATACACCATCTCCTCTCCCGCGCCCTGTGTCTGGCGCGAGAGGGGTCACGTCCGGCTGGAGGATGGGGAATCGTTGTCCCCGTTCCATGGAACGACGCTGCACCGAACCGACGGAGAGGAGGGATGACCGTGGAACACGCGAACAAGGCCCGGGAGGACCTGGGGTACGTGAGAGAGGTCGTGGATCGGGCCGAGCGGGGCCTCATGCCGCGAACGATCTGGTACCTGTGGGCGGGAATCGTCCTGGTCGGCTTCACGCTGGCCGATCTCGCGCCCGGGCGGGTCGGCCTCTTCTGGCTGGTCGCAGCGCCGACGGGGTTTCTCGCCAGCGCCTGGCTCGGACGGCGCAGCGCCCGCGCAGCGGGGGTCGAGTGCCGCCGTCGGGCGGCCGCGCACATGCTCCACTGGAGCGGGATGCTGGTCGCGATCCTCCTGCTCGTCCCGCTCGCCGCCACGGGTCCCCTCGCCGGCGAGGCGATGGGCCAGGCGATCCTCGTCGTGGTGGCCCTCGGCTACTTCCTCGCCGGCGTCCACGGCCATCGCCCGCTGATGTGGATCTCGCTCCTGGTGATCGCCGGCTACGGCCTCACCTTCCTTCTCGAGGCGTGGGCGTGGACGATCGCCGGCGTGCTGGTCGCCCTCGGGATGATCGTGGCGGCCAATGCCGCCGGGAGCCCCGGGGCCGCGGAAATGCGCCGTGACTGAGGAGCCGGACCTCCGGGGCCGGCTCGACGCCGTCGACCGGCTGCTCGAGCACCGGGTGAGGCTCGCCATCGCCGTGCTCCTCACCCGCTACGACCGTCTCTCCTTCCCCCGCCTCAAGACCCTCACCGGGGAGACCGACGGGAGCCTGGGGGCGCACACTCGGCGGCTCGAGCAGGCGGGCTATGTGCGGGTGAAGAAGGAGTTCGTCGACCGCAAGCCGGTCACGTGGTACGCACTGACCGACGAGGGGCGCGAGGCCCTCGACGATCATCTGACGGCGCTCGAGGGGCTGATCGGCGACGCGGATCCGCGCTGACGACGCCGCGGCGGCGCGGGGCCGTGCCTCAGCCGGGGAAGGCGACCTGCCGCACCGCCCGCACCCCGTCGATCGACCGCAGCGACTCCATCACGTCGGCAGGCGCGGGGTCGTCGAGGTTGATGAAGGCGAGCGCGGTCTCGCCCGGGCCCGAGCGGCCGAGCCGCCACTCCGCGATGTTCACCTCGGCGTTGCCGAGGATCGTGCCGACCCGACCGATCACCCCCGGCACGTCCCGATTCCACACCAGCAGCGCGTCGCCGGCCGGCGGGGCGTCGAGGTGGTAGCCGTCGATCTCCACCGCTCTCGGGTGGTGCTGGAACAGGGTCCCGGCCACTGTCCGCTCGCCCCCGTCGGTCCGGAGTCGGCACCCCACCAGGTTCGCGTACTCCGCCGCCGAAGCGCGCCGGCTGCGCGCGACGTCGATGCCCCGCTCGGCCGCCCGGTGGGCGGCGTTCACGTAGTTCACCTCCTCGCCCAGGATCGGCTGCAGCAGCCCCACCAGCAGCGCCACCGAGAGGGGCTGGGCGTGGGGGGAGACCTCGGGCCCGCGCGCCTCGACCTCCACCGCCTCCAGCCGGCCGTCCCCGAGCGCGCCGACCAGCCGCCCCAGCCGCTCGGCGAGGTCGAGCCAGGGGCGCATCTCCACCAGCCCGCCGGCGGCGACGAAGGGGAGGTTGACGGCGTTCCGGTAGTCGACGCCGCGGAGCGCGTCCAGCACCTGCTCCACCACCTGTACGGAGACGTCGCGCTGGGCCTCCACGGTGGAGGCGCCGAGGTGGGGGGTGAGCACGACGTCGGGCCGATCCAGCAGGGAAATGTCCCCGGGCGGCTCCTCGGGGTACACGTCGAAGGCGGCGCCGGCGAGGCGTCCCTCGTCGAGCGCGGCCACCACCGCCTCGACGTCGACCAGTCCCCCGCGGGCGCAGTTGACGAGCAGGGCGCCGGGCTTCGTCCGCCCGAGCGCCCCGTCGCCGATCAGCCCGCGCGTCTCCTCGGTGAGCGGGGCGTGGAGGGTGACGACGTCGGCCTCGCCGAGCAGATCCTCGAGGTCCACCAGCTCCACCCGGAGCTCCTCGGCCGACTCCGCGGAGAGGTAGGGGTCGGCGCCGAGGACGCGCATGCCGAAGGCGCGCCCGAAGCGGGCCACCCGCCGGCCCACCCGCCCCAGGCCCACCACGCCGAGAATCTTGCCGTCGAGCTGGGAGCCGACGAACCGCTTCCTCGCCCACTCCCCCCGCCGGACGCTGGCGTCGGCGGCCGGCAGCCGGCGGCAAAGCGCCAGGAGCAGCGCCCAGGCGTGCTCGGCGGTGGCCGCCGCGTTCACGCCGGGCGTGTTCATCACCAGCACGCCGCGCTCGGTCGCCGCCTCCACGTCGACGTTGTCGAGGCCCACGCCGGCGCGGCCCACCACCCGCAGCCGATCGCCGGCGTCGAGCGCCCGGCGGTCGACCCGGGTGCCGCTGCGGACGATCAGGGCGTCGTGGCCGGGGAGGGCGGCGATCAGGTCGGCCCTCTCCACCGCGCCGGGCGCGGTCGCCTCGACCCCCGGCTCGGAGGCGAGCCGCTCGAGGCCGGCGTCGCTGATCGTGTCGGCGACGAGGATCCGGAAGCGGTCCTCGCCGGAGCGCTCGGTCACGCGCGCTCCAGGAAGTCGTCGATCGTCGCGGTGAGGGTCTCCATCTCCTCGACCGTGTGGTCGCCCATGTGGCCGATCCGGAAGGTGACGTCGGCGATCTTGCCGTAGCCGTTGGAGACCACCATGTCGCGCTCGGTCAGAAACGCGTTCATCGCCCCCACGTCGATCCCGCGGGTGTTCTCCACCGCGGTGACCGAGTTCGAGCGGTATCCCTCGCGGGCGAGGATGCCGAAGCGCTCCAGCGCCCACCCCTGGACGTGGCGCGCCATCGCCTCGTGGCGGGCGAAGCGGGCCTCGAGCCCCTCCTCCTCCAGGATCCGGTCGAGCTGGCGGTCGAGGGCGTAGAGGAGCGTGATCGCCGGGGTGGTCGGGGTCTCCGAGCGCTCCAGATACCGCTCGAAGACGAGCCAGTCGAAGTACCAGCCGCGGTCGGGGATCTCGCGGGCCCGCTCGAGCGCGCGGTCGCTCACCGCCGCGAAGGCGAGGCCCGGCGGCAGCGCCAGGCACTTCTGCCCGCCGGTGAGGCACACGTCGAGCCCCCACCCGCCGACCGGCACGTCGATGCCGCCGAGCGAGGAGACGGTGTCCACCAGGATCAGGGCGTCGGGCGCCCGCTCGCGCACCGCGTCGGCGATCTCCCCCACCGGGCTCGTGACCGCGGTGGAGGTCTCGTTGTGGACGACCGTCACCGCGTCGTAGTCGTCGCGGCGCTCCAGCGCCTCGACGACCAGCTCGGGGGTGATCGGCGCGCCCCACTCCACCTCGAGGCGGTCGTGGGCCTTGCCGTTGGCCGCCACCACGTCGGCCCACCGGTGGCTGAACGCGCCGTTCACGCAGCAGAGCGCCCGCTCGGCGACCCCGTTGCGGACGGCCGCCTCGAAGAGGCCGGTAGCCGAGGAGGTGGAGACGTACACCCGGTGATCGGTCTGGAAGAGCCGCCGCAGCCGCGGCTGGATGGAATCGAGAAGGTCGTGGATCTCGTCGGAGCGGTGGCCGATCAGCCGCCGGTTCTGCGCCTCCAGCACCTCGGGCCGGGCCTCGGTGGGGCCGGGAAGGAAGAGTCGCGGGGGTCGGGCTCGCTCGGCCATCGGCGCGAACCTACGGAAGGGTTCCCGTCCCCGGCAAGCGTCCGCCGCTCACCCGCCGGCTCCGCCGCGGAGGCGGGCCCGCAGGCTCGTCTCGGAGGTGAGCGTCCGGTGGACCGGGCACTTGTCGGCGATCTCGAGAAGGCGCTCCCGCTGGGCCCCGCTGAGGGGGCCCCGGAACTCGAGCACGGTGGCGATCCGGTCCACCTTCCCCTCCTTCGTCTCGCACTCCTCGCAATCCTCGGCATGGATCCGGGAGTGCTGGAGCCGGACCACCGTCTCGTCGAGCGGCCACTCCTTCCGGTCGGCGTACATCCGGACCGTGATCGCCTTGCAGGCACCGAGCGAGGCGAGCAGCAGCTCGTAGGGGGTGGGGCCGCGGTCCTCGCCGCCGACGTCCTCCGGCTCGTCGGCCACCAGCGCGTGGGCGCGGGTGCCGATCCGGGTGGTGTAGCGGGTCCGGTCCCCCTTCACGACGACCTCGCCCCGCTCGACCGGCTCGCCCACGCCCCGCGGCGGGGCCTCCTCCCGGGCGGCGTGGCGGCCGGCCCACGCGGCGAGGACCTCCCCCGCGAAGCGGGCGTCGCGCTCGTCGGTCAGGAGGTGGTCGGCGCCATCCAGCGACACGAAGCCCTTCGGGTGCTCGGCCGCTTCGAAGAGCCGGTCGGCGTGGTCGATCCCGACGATGCCGTCGTCGGGCGAGTGGAGGACGAGGAGCGGGCGGTCGAGCCCGGCGGCCGCCGTCGCGACCTCCTGCTCGGAGAGGTCGTCGAGAAGCTGGCGCTTGATCCGGAAGGAGCGTCCGGCCAGCGACACCTCGGCCTCGTCGGTCTCCTCGAGCTCGGGCGCCTCCTCCAGCAGCGTCTCGCGCAGGTGCTCGGTCTCGCTCGGGGCGCCGATCGTGGCGACCGCGGCCGCGCTTTCGATCCGGCCGGCGGCCACCAGCGACGCCGCCCCCCCCAGGCTGTGGCCCACCAGCAGGTCCGGCGCCTCGTGCTCGGCCGCCAGGAAGTCGGCCGCGGCCACCAGATCGTCCACGTTCGAGGAGAAGTTCGACTCGGCGAAGTCGCCCTCGCTCTCTCCGAGTCCGGTGAAGTCGAACCGCACCACGGCGAAGCCGCGGTCGCACAGCGTGCGGCTGATCGTCCGTACCGAGCGGAGGTCCTTGGAGCAGGTGAAGCAGTGGGCGAAGAGCGCCCAGCCGACCGGCTCGCCCGCCGGCCGCTCCAGCCGGCCGACCAGTTCGTCGCCGAACGCCCCATCGAACGTCAGCTTCTCGGTGGGCATCGCGATCCTCCGGGGGTTCGGGTGGGTGGGCGGCGCGGCCTCAACCGGACACGACCGCGTCGGCCTCGATCTCGATCAGCATGTCGGGGTGGATCAGGCGGGCGACCTCGACCATCGTCGTGGCCGGCGGGTGGGTCCCGAACGCCTCGCGGTGGACCCGGTCGCCCGCCCGGAGGGCGCGGCAGTCGCCGACCTCCGCCTCCCACGGCGCTCCACTGAAGCTCCGCTTCGGCCCCGCCATCGGTGCCCCTCAGACGTCCACGATGTCGCGGTCGTGCTCGACGGTGCGGTGGTAGTAGTCCTCTCCGTCGTGGGAGCGGGTCTCGCCGCACCGCGAGCAGGTGAAGCGGCGCTCCCCGGGCGGATCCTCCCGCAGCTCCTCCTCGGTGCGGCGGATCCCGGTGGCGACCTCCGAGCCGCAGACGGGACACGCCACGAACAGCTCCTGGTCGATGATCGGCATCGCTCCTCCCTTCCGTGTCAGCCTCCGTCGAATCCCCGAACCCGCCAGCTGGCCCCCACCGTCGCGCCCACGGAGCCGTCGGCGTCGTTCAGCCCGAAGAGCGCGGCTCCGTCCACCGTCCACGCCTCCCCGAGCGACCAGCGGGCCCCGAGGCGCGCCTGGCCCAGGTCCTCGGTGCCGGCCGGGGTGTCGCCCTTCACGTCCTCACGGCCGGCGATCTCCGCCACCACCTCCCACCCCTCGCCCACCGGCCGCTCGAGCGCCACCCCGTAGACGAGCACGTCGTTCTGCCGGTCGCCCCGGGTGGGGATCGAGAGGATGCCGAAGCCGAGGTTCGCCATCACCCGCGTCGCCCCGAGGTCCTTGCCGGCCAGCAGGGAGACGAAGACGTCGATGGCGTCGGTCCCCAGCCCGTTCTCGTTCGAGGCGCTGGGAAGCTTCGTCGCCAGCCGGACGCCGACCGCGGGGCGGATCCCTCTCTCGTGCTGGAGCTGGATCTTGGTGGCGACGACGGGGTCGACGACGTCGGCGGCGACGTCGCCGTCCACCTCCAGCTCGCCGGAGAGCGGCGCCGCCCGGCGGCTCTCCACGAAGAGCGCCTGGTAGCCGCCGGAGACACGGAACTCCGTCCGGCCGAAGCCGATCCGGAAGCCCACCGCGGGGATCCGGGCGAGCGTTCCCGACAGCCCCGAGAGCGGGAAGGAGCGGTCGGCGAGCAGGTCGATCCCCGACTCCACCAGGACGATGCCCCTCGGGACCGGGACCGGATCCTCGGTCCGTAGCGGGCGCTCCTGAGCCGATGCCCCGGCGACGGACCCCGCCAGCGCCAGCAGCAATGCGGTCCCCACGGGGCGCGCCCCCCTCAATGCGCCGTCTCTTCCTCCGCGAACTCGGCGAACCCCACCACGTTTCCCCCCGGCTCGCGCACGAACACCTCTTCGGCGCCGTAGAAGGTGGTGCGCCGGGGAATCGCGAGCTCCACCCCCTGGAGGGCGCGCTCGATCGCGTCGAGATCCTCGACCTGGACGTACAGGACCGACTGACCGGCTGGCGGCGCGACCGCCGGGACGTCGTCCTCCATGCTCTCCACCGTCTGGAGCATCACCTCGCGGCCGGCCCGCTCCAGGATCACGAAACCGAGCCGGTCCCCGTGGGGCACCTCGACCGTCGTCTCGAACCCGAGGCGTTCGACCCAGAACTCGAGCGACGGCTCGATCTCCTCGACGGCGAGGATCGGCGTGATCTTCTCCACTTCGACCTCCTAGCTCGAGACGGCGTCACGATCGCCGCGAGCGTCGCGGTCTGCAAGGGGGGCGCGGTTCCGTCCGGAAGCCCGGCCGGGGGCGGTCAGCGCGGGAGGGAGAAGGCGCGGAAGAGGCCGACGACCAGGCCGACGTCGGCGTCGACCTCGTGGGTGCCGAGGACGAGCGCGGCGTCGAAGGAGGTCTCGCCCTCCCCGAGCCGGACGCCCAGCCGGGCCTGGCCGGAGTCCTCGAGGCCGGGCCACTCGACTCCGGAGGGGTCGACCCGCCCGGAGATCTCGCCCACCAGGGCGAGGCCCGACCGCAGGGGATGGACCGCGGCGAGCCCGTACAGCAGGACGTCGTTCTGGCTGGTCGCCTCGGTGGGCGTGGCGAGGATCCCGAGCCCGAGGTTCCCGAGCAGCCGGGTCCGACCGACCGTCTTGCCGAGCAGGAGCGAGAGGAAGAAGTCGGTCGTGTCGAGGCCGAGACCGCTCTCGTTGCTGGCGACCGGGAGACGCGTCGCCGCGCGGAGCGCGAGCGAGGGGAGCCGATCCGCCTCGTGGAGCATCCGGAGCTTGGTCGAAACCACCGGATCGGCGATGTCGCTGGTGGCGTCGCCGTCGAACTCCAGTCGGTCGGCGAGGGGCGCGGCGAATCGCTCCTCCACCATCAGGACGTTCCAGCCGGTGTGGATCTCGAACTCGGCGTCCGAGCCGAGCCCGATCCGCGCCGTCACCGAGGGCGTTCGCAGCAGATCGCCCGCGAGCCCGGAGGCGCCGAAGGTGGACCCCGGAAGATAGACCGCGCCGATCTCCACCGCCGCGCGGGCCGGCCCGATCGGCTCGGGATCCACGGTCCGCAGGGCGTGGCCGAGCGTCTGCCCGGACGACGGCGAGGCGGCCGGCGGGGAGAGGCCCGCGAGGGCGAGCGCTACGGGGAGAACGGCGGCGCGAATCGTCGGCTTCACGGGTCTCTCGCCCTCCTCTCTCCGCGACGGCGGAAGCGCTTCCGTCCATCCCCGGGTACGATCGGCTCCCCCGGCCGTATTCCGAGCCGCCGGAGTGGGGGACCCCCACCCCTCCTGTTACCTTTTCCGGGGCCACGACAACGTCGAATCTCGACCCCACGGAGGCTCCATGACGAGCCGGAACTCCTTCGATACGCGCGCCTCTCTCGAAGTCGGGGAGCGCGAATACGCGATCCACAGTCTACCGAAGCTCGCCGCGGCCGGCCACGATCTCCGACGGCTGCCGTACTCGCTCAGGATCCTGCTCGAGAACCTGCTGCGACACGAGGACGGGGTCGCCGTCCAGCGGCGCGACATCGAAGCGCTGGCCGGCTGGGACCCCGACGCCGAGCCCTCCCACGAGATCGCCTTCCACCCGGCCCGGGTGCTCCTGCAGGACTTCACCGGGGTCCCCGCGCTGGTCGACCTCGCCGCGATGCGGGACGCGATGGCGGAGATGGGGGGCGATCCGGGGAGGATCAATCCCCAGATCCCGGCCGACCTCGTCATCGACCACTCCGTCCAGGTCGACGCCTACGGGCGGGAGGCCGCGTTCCTGATCAACGCCGAGCGGGAGTACGAGCGGAACCGCGAGCGGTACGCCTTCCTCCGGTGGGGACAGACCGCGTTCGACGACTTCCGCGTGGTCCCGCCCGACACCGGCATCGTCCACCAGGTGAACCTGGAGTATCTCGGCCGCGTCGTGTTCGGAACCGAGCTGGGCGGCGACGAGCCCCTCGCCTACCCCGACACCCTGGTCGGCACCGACAGCCACACCACCATGATCAACGGCCTCGGCGTGCTCGGCTGGGGCGTGGGGGGGATCGAGGCGGAGGCGGCGGTCCTCGGCCAGCCGATCTCGATGCTCATCCCGCAGGTGGTCGGCTTCAAGCTGTACGGCGAGCTCCCCGAGGGGGCGACCGCCACCGACCTGGTGCTGCGGGTCACCGAGATGCTCCGCGAGCGGGGCGTGGTGCAGAAGTTCATCGAGTTTTACGGCGACGGGATCGGCTCGCTCTCGCTGGCCGACCGGGCGACGATCGGCAACATGAGTCCGGAGTACGGGGCCACCTGCGCGATCTTCCCGATCGACGAGGAGACCCTCGAGTACCTCTCCTTCACCGGCCGCGACCCCGAGCGGGTGGCGCTGGTGGAGGCGTACGCGAAGGAGCAGCGCCTCTTCCACGAGGCGGGCGCGCCCGAGGCGGAGTACAGCGACACGCTCGAGCTCGACCTCGCCACCGTGGAGCCCTCGATCGCCGGGCCCAAGCTGCCGCAGCGGAGAATCCCGCTGTCGAACGCCAAGTGGACCTTCATGCGGGACCTCCACGAGATGTTCGACCGGGTCGAGCTCCCCGACCCCGACACCCACCTCCACACCTGGGAGGAGGAGGGAGGGGATCCGGAGGGGGCCGCCGTCGCCACCACCGCGCCGCCGCGCGCCACCGTCTCCCTGACGACCGAGGAGGACGGCGAGCAAGTCGGGGTGGAGCTCCACAACGGGTCGGTCGTGATCGCCGCGATCACCTCGTGCACCAACACGTCGAACCCGAGCGTGATGATCGGCGCCGGGCTGCTCGCCCGGAAGGCGGTCGAACGGGGCCTCGAGACGAAGCCGTGGGTGAAGACCTCGCTGGCCCCCGGCTCGATGGTCGTCACCGAGTACCTCGAGGAGGCGGGCCTGATGGACGATCTCGAGGCGCTCGGCTTCCACCTCGTCGGCTACGGGTGCACCACCTGCATCGGCAACAGCGGGCCGCTCGCCGAGCCGATCTCCGACGCGATCGAGGAGCACGACCTGGTCGCCTGCTCGGTGCTATCGGGCAACCGCAACTTCGAGGGGCGGATCAACCCCGACACCCGGGCGAACTACCTCGCCTCGCCGCCGCTGGTCGTGGCCTACGCCCTGGCCGGGAGAATGGACATCGACCTGCAGGAGGAGCCGATCGGCACCGACGCCGAGGGGGAGGAGGTGTACCTCGCCGACATCTGGCCCTCCCAGCGGGAGATCCGAGACACGATCCGCTCGGCGGTGAAGACCGAGCAGTTCACCGAGAAGTACGCCGACGTCTTCGAGGGGGACGAGCGGTGGCACGCGCTCGAGATCCCCGAGGGCGACCGCTTCGACTGGCCGGCGGAGTCCACCTACATCCGGCGCCCCACCTTCCTCACCGACGTCCTGGTGGAGCCGCCTCCGCTGGAGGACATCGAGGAGGCGCGCGTGCTGGCGCTGCTGGGCGACTCGGTCACCACCGACCACATCTCGCCGGCCGGCTCCATCGCGGAGGACTCCCCCGCGGCCCGCTACCTGATGGAGCGGGGGGTGGAGCCGAAGGAGTTCAACTCCTACGGCTCACGGCGCGGGAACCACGAGGTGATGGTCCGCGGGACCTTCGCCAACATCCGGCTCCGCAACCGGCTCGTCGAGCGGGAGGGCGGCTGGACCCGCCATCTCCCGAGCGGGGAGGAGATGACGATCTTCGACGCCGCCGAGCGGTACGCCGAGGAGGACACCCCGCTGATCGTGATCGCCGGCAAGGAGTACGGCTCGGGCTCCTCCCGGGACTGGGCCGCCAAGGGAACGCTGATGCTCGGCGTCCGCGCGGTGATCGCCGACGGCTACGAGCGGATCCACCGCAGCAACCTGATCGGCATGGGGGTGCTGCCGCTCCAGTTCGGGTCCGGGGAGAACGCCGCCAGCCTCGGGCTGACCGGCGAGGAGACGTACGCGATCCGGGGGATCGCCGAGGGGCTGCGGCCCGGCAAGCGGCTCCCGGTGGAGGCGACGAAGAACGGCGCGAAGACCGCCTTCAGCGCGATCGTCCGGATCGACACCCCGGTCGAGCTCGAGTACTTCCGCCACGGCGGCATCCTCCAGTACGTGCTCCGCCAGCTCCGGGGCGGATGAGCGACCGGATCCCCCCCGACGTCTTCGTCCGCGAGACCCAGACGCTGATCGACGCCAGAGAGAGAGGAGACATGGACATGCCGCACCTCGCCCGAACCGGGCTGCTCGCCGCCCTGGCCTGCCTCCTGATCGCGGCTCCGGCCACCGCCCAGGAGCCGGCCGAGATCGAGATCGTCCCCGACCGGGTCGAGGCCGCGGTGGGCGACACGGTCCGCCTCGAGGCGACCGCCTACGATGCCGACGGCAACCCCCTCCCCTCGTCGGTCCTGTGGTTCACCTCCTACGAGATCGGGCGGATCGACTCCACCGGCACCTTCGTGGCGGCCCGGGAGGGGGAGAACCGGATCGTGGCGACGAGCGGCGAGACGAGCGCGTCGGTGCCGGTGATCGTCGCGCCCCTGCCGCCTGCCGAGGTCGAGGTCCGGGTCCCGTCCACGCGGGTCGGGACGGGATCGTGGCTCCCGCTCGACGCCGTCGCGCGGAACCGACTCGGCAGGATCGTCTTCGAGACCGGGTTCGCCTGGTCCTCCAGCGATCCGACGATCGCCGGGATCGTGGGGGGCTTCCTCCACGCCCGACGCGAGGGCGCGGTGACGCTCACCGCCCGCGCCGGCGACGCCGAGTCGAGCCGGACCATCGAAGTCGTCGACGCCCCTCCCGGCGTCCTCTCCCTCGCCTCTCCCGACGGACCGATCGAGACCGGCGACGTCCACCGCCTCGCGCCGAGGATCGCCGGCTCACCCGTCCCCGGAAACGTCTTTCCCCGCTACACCGTGAGCGGCCCCGACGGCCGCGTTCATCCCGACGGGGCGTTCGTCGCCGAGGCGCCCGGCCGATATCTGGTGGCCGCCGACCTGGGCGATCGACGGGCCGTGGCGACGATCGACGTAGAGCCCCGAGCCCAGGACCGGAAGCTGCGGCGGGTGGGCCGCGGTCCCGTCTCCTTCGCCCACACGGGCGACCTGTGGGTGTTCGACGACGTCGCCTACCTCGGCAGCTATCAGGACCGGGCGATGCGGGTCTTCGACGTCTCCGACCCGACGAACCCCGTGATGACCGACTCCGTCGTCGTCGACGCCCGGCGGGTGAACGACGTGAAGGTCAACGTCGAGGCCGGATACGCGGTGATCACCCGCGAGGGGGCCGCCGACCGGAAGAACGGGATCGTGATCCTCGACATCTCCGAGCCGAAGCACCCCACGATCCTCTCCGAGTTCACCGAGACCGTCCCCGGCGGCGTCCACAACGTGTTTCTCGTCGGCGACCTCGTGTACGCCGTGCACAACGGCACCCGCGACATGCACGTCATCGACGTCTCCGACCGGGAGAACCCGGAGGAGGTGGGCCGGTGGGGGCTGGAGAACCCCAACCGGGTCCTCCACGACATCTTCGTCAAGGA
>JAWVZN010000033.1:0-25335 GCA_033722155.1 Gemmatimonadota bacterium
AGGTGGTCGCGCGGTCGTAGGGTACGATCTTGATCGTGGCGGCGTCCTCCTGCGGCCGCTCGGCGATAGTGAACCGGGCTCCGGCGACCTCCACGGCCGCGCCGTAGGGAGCCGTTCCGCGGGCGTCTCCGGACTCGTAGCTCAGCTCCCGTGGTCCGAAGACGAGCCGGATCTCCGCGGATTCCTCGGCCGCCAGCGTCACGCTGGCGTCCTCCACGAAGGCCACCGGCCTGTTCGTCGTGGACTCGAAAAGCCGGAGTCCCGCCTGATCGGCGGCTTCCCCGAGAACCTCGCGGATCTGGATCACCATGATCTCCGAGAGAATCGGATCCACCTGCGCGACGGGTGTCGGTCCCTCCTCGGCAGCCTCTCCGACGATCGACGCGTTCCAGTCCACGAGTCGGATCACGGCCGTAGCCTCGTGGAGCTGCACCTCGCGTTGCACCAGGTACCCGGCGATCGCGACGCAGGCGACGACCACACCGACGAACAACCAGACGTTCCGCCGGATCGCGTTCATGATCCGATGCGGGTCGAATCCGGCCCCGGATTCTTCGACTCGATTCGACTCCTCTATCTCGTAGGAGGACTCGAATCGGTCCCCCGGGAGGTAGGATCGACGAGAAGGCGGATGTGCGCTCGACCTTTCCATGTCTCTGTCTCTCTCTCTCTCCATGATGATGGACTCCGGTGGTTCAGTTCGTTGCGATGGCGACGACGCTGGCGATCCCGGTGATGAGCTGGAAGATGGGCAGAACCGATTCTTGGAGGACGCTTCTCGTGGTTTCACCCGGCTCGACCAGGATCTGGTCTCCCGATCGCACGGGTTGTCGAGCGGTCGCGTCCGCCGGATCCGTGAGGTCCACTTCCATCGTGGTTCCGGTCCGGACGAGGAGGACGTCGTCCGCCCGGTCCTGTTCGATGACCCCTCCCGCCCGGAGGACCGCCTCCGACACGGTGGTCCCCGGCGGGACGTTGTAGAGCGCCGGGGTCATGACGACCCCCGAGACGGCCACCTTGTAGAAGGGCTGCACGACGACCTGGGGATCCGTTTCGAATTGGGCGAGGAAATCGCGGATGCGCGGCTCGACCTCGTCGACCGGGATCCCCGCGACCTGGACCTGCCGGTAGAGCGGGTGGAGGAGCGCTCCGTTCGGAGCCACCGTGAACATTCCGCTCAACCCCGGCCTCTGCCAGACCGCGATCTCGACGGCGTCGCCCGGCTTGAGGCCGGCAACGTCCTGGGCCGACACCGTCGACGGCAACAGACACCAGAGGAGCACCACGGGTAGGACGAAGGACTTGTACATAGTCAGATCCTGTGGAAAGAGGGTTTGCCGATTCGACGGCTGTGTGCCGGATCGTCTCCGGCCGCGATCACTGGTTGAAATGGATCACGAACGCATCGGACGAGAATACGGATGATCTCCCTCGACCTTCCGGGATCCGGACATCGTCGGGCTCGGCCCGGCCCGGACTGTGACGCCGGCCGCGGCGGGCGAGGCGCCGCACGGCCTCCGCGCCGCGCTCCTCGAGCGGCGTCGTGCACTCCGGAACGAGGTCGCACAGGGTCCGCAGCAACCGGTCCCGGTCGCAGATCACCAGCGCCTCCTCGAGCTCCAGCAACCCGTTCTGGATCGCGTTCTCGTCCGTCTCGTCGGTCTGGACCAGTCGCACCTTGTCGACCGTCGTCGGGACGGCCTGCTCGACCTCCGACATGAGGTCCTCGTGGAGCTTCTCGCCGGGCCGAACGCCGGTGAAGACGATCGGGATGTCCTTGTACGGTTCCAGACCCGAGAAGCGGATCAGGTTCTCCGCCATCTCCAATATCTTGACCGGTTCGCCCATGTCGAGCAGGGAGATCCGGCCGGCGGCCTCGGGGATCGAGGCGGCCTGGAGCACGAGCTGGACCGCCTCGGGGATCGTCATGAAATAGCGCATCATCTCGGCGTGGGTCACCGTGACGGGCCCCCCGGCCGCGATCTGCTTCCGGAAGACCGGGACGACGCTCCCGGTGGATCCCAGCACGTTCCCGAAACGGACCGCCCGGAAGTCGGTGCCCGAGCGGCGGAGCTCCGGCCAACCGAGGACGATCCGCTCGGCGATCCGCTTGCTCGCACCCATGACGCTGGAGGGGCGGACCGCCTTGTCGGTCGAGATCAGGACGAACCGGGTGGCGCCGTGACGGGCCGCGCTCCGGGCCACGTGGAAGCTCCCCAGCACGTTCGTCCGGATCGCTTCTTCGAGGTTCGCCTCCATCAGCGGAACGTGCTTGTACGCCGCTGCGTGGAAAACGTAGGCCGGCCCGTACTCGGCGATGACCCGCTCGATTCGCTCCCCGTCGGTCACGTCGGCGATGACGGGAACGACCTCGAGGTTCGCGTCCTCGGACAACTCCTTGTGGACGAAGAACAGCGGGCTCTCGGCCTGATCCAGCAGGATCAGGCGCCGGGGCTGAAACGCCGACACCTGTCGGGCGAGCTCGGAGCCGATCGACCCGGCGGCCCCGGTGATGAGGACGACCTTCCCGTTGAGGTCTTCGTCGACCTGACGCAGGTCGAGCCGGACCGAGGGCCGGCCGAGCAGGTCCTCGATCTCGACCGGACGCAGCTGATCCAGGCGCGCCTTCCCGTCCATGAGCTCGACCAGCGAGGGCACGACCTTGAACTCGACCTTCAGGCCGGCGATCCGCTCGGCGAATTTCTGCATTTCGTCCCGCGTCGGCGTGGCGATCGCTACGACGACCAGCTCGATCTCGTGCTTGACGGCCAGCCACTCGATGTCCTTCGTCGTCCCGAGCACCGGAGCGCCGTGGAGATTCAGCCGTCCTTTGCTCGGATCGTCGTCCACGAAACCGACGATCTCGACCCCCGAAGTCGGGTCGAGCCGCGCCTGGCGTACGAGTTGCGCTCCGACGTCGCCCGCGCCGATCACCAGCGTCCGCTTTCCCCCGTTCTGCAGCCGCGACCCCTCGCGCACCCAGCGTACGAAGAAGCGGATTCCTCCGAACAGGAGAAAGGCGACGCACCAATCGAGGACGAAGATCGATCGGGGCAGCTCGCCGACTCTGCCCATCAGGAAGAGGAGGGCGAGGAAGACGGTCGAGCTGGCCGAGATGGCCTGGAAGAGGGCGACCAGGTCGTACATCCCGACGTACCGCCACCATCCCTTCAGGAGGCGGAACACCCAGAAGGCGCCGAGTCGAAGGACGAGAAGCAGGGGCAGCGTCTCCCAGAAGAAGGAGACGTAGCGAGGCTGCAGGGGCCAGTCGAGCCGCAGCAGGAAGGCGATCCCGTACCCGACCGGAATCAGGACGAGATGGACCGCGACGATGACGGCCCTGCGGAGAGGCACATTGCCCGACAGAGCGGAGACCCGCTCGGGGCGGATGGCGGCGACGGACTTGCTCGCCGCCGAGGCGAGCAGCCGATGGAGGGACGGGGGGATGGGGGACCCCGCTTTCGTTTTGAGGTTTTGAGGTTGTCGACCGTGCGGGGCGGCGGTGGATGCGGCTCCGCCCTGTCAGTCCCGACGGGACCTCGAAAAAGATGCCAGCGACAACGGCTCCCGGCGCCTCGCGTCGCGAAGCGCTTCGTCGGTCTCTCCGGCCTGGGGGAGGGGAACCGAGTCTCTTTGCTCCGACGCCTGGAAGACCGAACCCGAAGAAGGAGAGCGGAATTCCCTTTTGTCGGAATCTCTTTTATACACGCTGTTCCCTATGCCGTCAAGCGAAGTGAAGAAAAGGTACATTGATGGACAGAAGGTTCCGGAAACGTGGAACTCTTTTTCCACTTTGGAGGGGTCGGAATCAGGAAACGGGGCCTCTTCTCTCGGCCGAATACCGGGTTCCGCCCCACAGGAGCCCCCCCACCAGGACGGCGGAGACGAGCACCATCAGGAAAGCGGCCAAGGGGTCCTGCATCCTTCCCGCCACCCGTCCGCTCAGGAACACGTGCAGGATCTGGCACGCCAGCAGCCAGAGCACGGGGAACCTCGAGCGGGCTCCCTCGATCGTGACGATTCCGGGCGCCACGACCAGCATTCCCACGGTGCCCAGGGCCCCCACGATGGCTCCACCCCGACTCGACCCGTCGGTGACGATCACGCCCCCCAGCACCCCGACGGCCAGGATGGCCCCGATCCACCCGATCGGGACGCGACGGCGGACGATCAGCACCGCTAGCCCCCCCACGGTGACGCCCGTCAGCGCCGCGGCCCGCTCCGTGTCCGGCACCGTGCCCCACGCACCCAGGACGGAGAGGCCGAACACGAGGAGGACGGCCCAGGATGGAACGCTCCGCTCGAGCTCCTTCGCCCCGATTCCGGCGAACAGGCTCACCAGGCCGGCGGCGGGCAGGCTCCACCAGACCGTGACGGAAATCCCGAGCTTGCCGATCCAGAACACGGCCGCCAGGGCCGCCAGGCTCCACGCCAGGAACCAATCCAATCGAGGGATCAGAACCAGTGCGACGGCCGCGACCAGCCCCATCGCCACCCCTCTCAGGAACTCCTGCTGGAGGAGCAGCTCGAGCACGGTCTGAGGGTCCATTCCGAACAAAACGTCTCTTCCCTCGCCCTGGCGATCGGAGTGCGGCCTCGTGCGGAGGGCCCCGACTCGCCCGTGGGGTCAGCCGGAGAGTTCGGGAGGGCTTTCTCTCAGGGCGCTAGGGGTTGGACGAACTCGGGCTTCATCTCCACGCTCACGGCCATGCGAATCGCCGCGAGCCGGACGACGACCCGCGAGACGCCTCGCACTTCGGTGAGAACCCCGGCCATTCCCCGGAAAGGTCCGCGAACGACCTCGACCTTCTGACCCTGGACGAGATACTGCTCCGAGGTCGGTTCGATCCCCGTCTCGGTCGTCCCTTCCACCAGAGACCGTACCGACCGGATCTCCTCTTCCCGGATCGGGGTCGGATATCCGTTCACCCGTACCACCTCGATGAGGCCGGGCACTCTCTGAACGTCGGCCAGGCGGGACAGATCGAACCGCGCGAAGACGTAACCCGGAAACAGGGGGAACTCGACCCTGGCCGTGCGATCGGACCAGGACCGGACCTTCTCGACGAGGGGAAGGAAGGACTCCACCTCGAAGGCGGTCAACAGACGATCCACCTTCTTCTCGGCGCGACTCCGAGTGCGGCAGGCGTACCAGCGAGGATCGAGGCGGGAATCAGAGGAGGGGATGGCGACGCTCCCGTTCGGCACTCGGAGGGACTTTCTCCTCTTCTGGAGGGCTTTGGACGCTATCCCGCCCTCTCGTTTCCACGAAATCGATCCGCTCTCCGATGGTGATACCGTCGCCGACGGGCCCCTCTCTCGGCGCGCTCGAACTATTTTTATACCAGAAATACGTATTTCCTGTCAAGTGATCCGCACAGGATTTCACATAATGGACAAGAAGATTTTCGCGCAAAGAGAACCTCATATTTATATGTAGATTACATACATATTTATTCACGCTAATGTTTCTCCTCCGCAGAGCCGGAATGGTCGACCGGACAAACCATCTCCCGACACACCCGGAACTCGCACAGACGGCATATCTGCCACTCCTCTTCGCGCCCTTCCGGCATCTCGGCCAGGATGCCCCGGATGCCTTTCCCCAGCTTATGGATCTCGTCATCCGTCAGGGGATCCAGGAGAGCCATCAGAAGCTTCCGTCTCCGCCCGAGGAACTTCTCGACGAGCTTTTCTCCCGTTGGCGTGAGCTCGACCGAGACGCTTCGCTGGCCTTTCTCCCGTGACCGTCGCACCCATTCCCGATCCTCCAGGCGATCGACGAGGCGGACGGCACCGGAATGGCTCAGATCCAGCGCACTCCGCAATACTTCGATCGAACGGCCGGGCCGCATCCCGATACAGATCAATGCGGCCGGCGTCGTTCCTCCGAACCCGATCACGCCCTTCGCGAGAGCGTCCAGCTCGTCCTTCACGGCGACCGCGAGAGCGCCGACGAGATTGGCGAGCTGCTCCCTGGGTGTCGATTCCATCTCGTCCCCTCCGGGGGCGTGAGCATCGTCGCGCCTCCACTCGTGCGGAAGGCGGTATACATGACTCATGCATGAAGCGTGCCGGGCCCAGAGGGTGGATGCCGGGGAGGAGCGGGACTTCGAGGCGGGCGACGGGGGGTTATTCCTCTTCCCACTCCCGGATCAGCGAGGCGTGGAGTTGCCGGCGACCCACGTAGGGCTCCCTCGCGTGGGCGATCCTCAGGTTGTCGAGCACCAGCAGGTCGCCCTTCTCCCAGGGGAACACGGCCATCTGGCGCCAGTACGCGTCGCGGATCCGCTCGACCGTCTCCCTCGGAATCGGCGAGCCGTCCCCGTACCGGACCTCCATGCCGAGGCCGGGGGCACGGGGGCCGAGGAGGGCCTCCAGCAGCCGGAGACCGCCGGCGAGCAGGAACCGCCGGGAGCGCCGTAACTCGGAGGAGAAGGAGTGGTGGTACAGGTTCACCTGATTGAACCAGATCCGATCGCCCGTGTCGGGGTGCTCGATCGCCGCCGGGCGGACGACCCGGAGGCGCAGCGAGCCGTCCTCCCAGCCCGCGTCGATCCCCCGCTCGGCGCAGATCCGCTCCACCTCGTCGCGGTCGTCGGTCTCGAACATCTCCGGCCACGTCTTCCGACCCCTCACCCTCGTCTTCTCGGGTACGTGGCGATCGTAGGAGACGCCGAGCGACTCGAACCGTTCCCGCAGCCCGTCCGGGAGGTCCTCGTAGACCGCCCGCGAGTCGGACAGCGGGGTGCGGCCCCGGTAGGGGGCGGGGCGTTTGCAGCAGAAAGCGACCGCCCTCGGGTACTCCGGCGAGTACGACATCTCGTTGTGGAACGGGATCGGGATGGCCGGAGGGGCGTCGGTGGAGGTGTAGACCGCGCCCTGGACCTTCGATCGGGGGGTCGCTCCCCCCAGATACCGCATCGGGACCGCCCCCGCGGCGTCGAGGAACGCCTCGAACTCGTCCGGCTCCCCGGAGAGCCACCCGCGGAACAGGACGCCTCCGTGCTCGAGGAGCCGCTCTCGGAGCCACCCCCGATTCCCCGCGATCCATTCGGGCAGGGACTCGGCGGCTCCCGGGGCGCTCCCGGGGGCTCCGCGGACGTCGGTGAGCGGAAGGCCCATGGGCCCGCCGATGATAACCCGGGGGGCTCGGGCCCGCTTGTCCGCGAGTGAGCAGCGAACGAAGCTGACGGGGCAGGCAGAGAAGACTCCTTCCACCGGAGGTTCCCGTGAGCCGGACCCGACCGCTCCTCACCCCGATGTGTCTCGCGTTCTTCCTGGCCGCGGCCGTCGCCCTCCCCCACGCCGGGGCGCAGACGGCGGGGAGGGACTCCCTCTCCCTGGCCGACAGCCTGGGGCGGTGGTACGCGGCGAGCATGGGCGCCCACCACCTGTGCGCGGGCCTGTGGGTGGTGGGGCGGGACCTCCAGCGGACCCCGGGGGAGGTGATCGGCCAGGACATCGCCCCCTTCCCCGCCTTCCGGTGGCGCGACTCCTACCGCTGGGAGGTCGACGAGGCGGCCCGGGAGGTCACGGTGACGGCTCCGGGGATCGGGTCCCGGACCGCCGAGTACAACGGAGACCAGGGGTGCACGATCCTCCCGCCGGGCTCCGAGGACGTGTATTTCGAGCCCGCCCCGGTGCCGAGCCGCCTTCCTCCCGCCGGCGAGCAGCCGTGGCCCACCGGGGACCGGGACGCCCGGGGGGAGTTCCCCGACGTGGACGGAGAGGCCCTGGTGGCCGCGCTCGACCGGGCGTTCGACGACGCCTCCCTCGAGACGCCGCAGAACACCCGGGGCGTGGTGGTCGTCTACCGGGGGAAGATCGTGGCGGAGCGATACGCCGACGGGTGGAGGCCGGCCACGCCCCAGATCTCCTGGTCCATGGGGAAGAGCATCGCCGCGGCGCTCACCGGGGTGTTGGTCGAGCGCGGCTTCTACGATCTGGACGACCCGGCGCCGGTGGCCGCATGGCGCGAGGAGCGCGACCCGCGCCGGGCGATCCGGATCCGGGATCTGCTCCGGATGTCCAGCGGTCTGGACTTCGAGAACTTCGGGCTCGACCCGGAGGAGTCCTATCTGGCGGCCAACGAGCACATGCGGATCTACTTCGACGCGTTGAACGTCCACCGCCACGCGATCCACCAGCCGCTCCGCTTCGAGCCCGGCTCGAGGTGGCGCTACCGCAACTCCGATCCCCTGAGCCTCATGCACGTCGCCCGGCAGGCCGTGGAGGCGGAGGGGGAGGCGTGGCTCGCCTTCCCCCGCGAGGCCCTCTTCGACCGGATCGGGATGCGGAGCGCGGTGCTCGAGACCGACCCGTGGGGCAACTTCATCCTGACGGGCTACGACTTCGCCTCCACCCGGGACTGGGCCCGCTTCGGGCTCCTCCACCTGAACGACGGGGTGTGGGAGGGCGAGCGGATCCTCCCCGCGGGGTGGACGGAGTTCGTCTCCACCCCCGCCCCGGGCGATCCCGACCGGGGCTACGGCGGGCTCTTCTGGCTCAACCGGGAGGGCGTCCTCGAGCGCGTCCCGCGGGACGCCTACTTCGCCGCCGGCTACATGGGCCAGCGCACCCTGATCATCCCCTCCCGGGAGATGGTCGTGGTGCGCCAGGGCCCGAGCGCGGGCGACTTCCGGCCCTGGTTCGACCGGCTGGTGGGGGAGATCCTGGCGGCGGTGGGGCGGCCGATCGGGGAGTGAGCCGCCGCTGGTGCGGCCTCAAGGATTCGTCGCGACGGTCGAGCCCGGCATCTCGCCCCCGGCGTACATCCAGGCGTGGAGCTCGTAGAGGCGCGCGTACACCTGATTCTTCTCGACGAGCTCCTCGTGTGTCCCCTGCTCGACGAGCGTCCCCCCCTCCATCACCAGGATGCGCTCCGCCATGCGCACCGTCGAGAAGCGGTGGGACACGAGGATCACCGTGCGGTCCCGCGCCGCGTCGCGCAGGCGCCGGAAGATCTCGTACTCGCGGCTCGCGTCCAGGTTCGAGGTGGGCTCGTCGAACACCAGCACGTCCGAGTCCCGCGCCAGGGCGCGCGCCATGGCCAGCACCTGCCAATGTCCACCCGACAGCGTCACCTCGCCGAACATGCGGCCGAGATGGGTGTCGTATCCCTCCGGCAACCGTTCGATCACGTCCGACACGCCCGCCCGCTCGGCGATCCTCCTCACCTCCTCCGGATCGTCGAGCAGGCGTTGCCACTCCCCGTACGCGATGTTCTCCCCGGCGGTCGCCTCGTAGCGGTTGAACCCCTGGAGGACGAAGGACATCCTCGCCCGCGCCTCGGCCACGTCGAGGTCGGCGAGATCCCGGCCGTCCAGCGCGATCGTCCCCCGGTCGGGCCGGTACAATCCCCCCAGGAGCTTGACGATCGTCGACTTCCCCGCCCCGTTCGACCCGACCAGCGCGACGATCTCTCCCGGTTCGACCCGGAACGAGACGTCCCGGACGGCGTCTTCGCTCGACCCCGGATACCGGAACGAGACGCTTCTGAACTCGATCGCCCCCTCTCCCCCGTCCCGGCCTCCGGGCCGTGTCGCCCGCTCCGGTTCCGACGGCTCGGTGGCGAAGAACTCGCGCAGGTTCGTCACCATCAAGGTGCTGTGGATCGACCGGGCCGCGAGATTGACCACGTCGGTCACGGTCGCGGCCAGGCGCTCGATCGCGAGCAGGTAGGCCGCCACGCTGCCCACCGTCGTCTCCCCGGCGAGGGCTTCCTGCGCGAGCTCGAGGACGGCCGCGTAGATGATCACCGCCCCGACGACCCCGAACACGAACCCCCCGATCGCCCGACGAAGGTAGATCGATCGGTTCTCGTCCCGGATCCGCCTCATGATGCCGCGGAACCGGTCGATGAGGTGCGGTGCCAGACCGTACAGCTTCACCTCCGGAACGGCGTCGTGGTCGACGAGCTTTCCGGTGAAGTAGTTCGTCCACCGGCGCCGCCCTTCCCGGTTGTACTCCAGGGCGTAGTGGGTCTTCGAGAGCCTCGCCTGGTACACGAGATACGGAACCGCCAGCACGGCGAGCAGCAGGACCACGACCGGCTCGATGATCAGGACGACCAGCAGGAGCGTCACGAGCTGGACCGCGTTCCTGGCGAGTCCGGCCAGACCGTCGATGAGCGATTGCATGTGGCGGGCGGACTTCCCCTGGACGCGGGAGAGGACGTCCTGGTTCTCCACGTCCTCGAAGAACGGGAGTTGCAGCCGCGCGGCGTGGTCGAGGATCCGGTACCCGGTCTCGATCTCGAGTTCGTCGGCGAGCCTGTCGCTCACCAGCGCGGTGAAAGGGCGCAGGAGCACGGCGATGAACGAGAGCACCGGGACGATGACGATCCACGGCAGCGCCTCGGCGAGGGTCGAGGACGTCTGCAGATCGTCGATGATCTCGCGGGCTCCGTAGACGAAGACCGCGGGGATGGCCCCGTTGAGGATCGCGAAGCCGATCCGGGCCGCCACGAGTCGCGGAGCCACGGACCAGGCGAGGCGCACGGACCAGCCCGCGTGTCCCAGGATCTCGAACGTCCCGGCGTCGCCCGCGCGCGACGCCTCGGGCGGGGACTCGCTCCACGCGCTCACGGGGTCAACCGTCCCATCGACGAGGGATCCGCGAGAACGTAGTGCTCGAATCCCGCGCGGAGGAACCGCCCCCAGACCCGGGCCGCCCCGGGACGCCACCCGACCCGGATCGCGCGCCCCAGCGCTCCGATCGCGGGGACTCCGCGGCGATTCCTCACATGCCGCCCGAGGCCGGCGAGGTGCAGGAGGGTCTCGTCGTGTCGCCGCCCGGCGGGCGGCGGAGCGAGCTCCCGGAGGTCCTCCCAGAGCCGCGCGATCGCCTCGCCGGAAACCGGCGAGGCCGAGACGAGGATCCATTGCAGGACGATCTCGAAGAACCGCTCGTACCCCGGAACGCCGCTCGCCTCCAGGCCGGCCCGCGCTTCCTCGTAGCGTCCTTCCAGGTAGCGGTCCTGCACCTCCACCCAGCTCCGGATCGCCCGCTCGATCCCGCCCCACTCCGATCCGGTCACCCCGCTCGCCCGGCGCAGGACGGGCAGCGTGTCGAGCACGGCGTCCGCCCCCGCGTCCTCCCCCGCAGCCAGGCGACCGAACTGGGCGGCCCACCGGTACACCAGCGATTCCCCCGGGCCGGGAAGCCACTCGCGCGCGGCCTCGAGGGAGGCGACCGCTTCGTCTTCGTATCCGTGGCGGTGCCGGTACCAGGCCGCCCATACGTGGGTGTAGAAGAAGGCCGCCCGCTCGAGGCGTCGGACCGACCAGGGGAGGGTCCCCGAGCCATAGAGGTCCTCGAGGACCCGCACCACTCCGGTCGTCTGGGCCAGGGCCCCCCGCGTCATCGCGCTGTCGTCGTGCTTCCGATACGCGAAGGTGGGGCGGCGCAGCCACGCCGCGCGACATCCGGACCGGGCGAGCCGGAGCACCAGCTCGAGATCCTCGACCTGGTACCGCGAGTCCCGCCCGCCGTACGCGGGATCGAAGCCTCCCACGTCCTCGAGCCACCGCCTGCGCACCATCAACGCCCCGGGGCGGACCGACTTGTTCATGATCCATCCGCGCAGATCGAGCCGCGGCGCGTTCACCCACGGGCGCCGCTCCCCCAGGAAGCGGCCGCGCTCGTCGATCAGCGTCCATCCGCTGTGGACCATACCGCGATCCTCCCGGCGGTCGAAGACCCGCGACTGCGCTTCGAGCTTCCCGGGAAGCATCACGTCGTCGGCGTCCAGGAACGCGATCAGCTCCCCGCTCGCCGCCGCGATTCCCCGGTTGCGGGCCCGCGCCACGCCCCCGTTGTCCCCTTCGAGCGCGACGATCCGATGCGCGTATCGCTCGAGCACTTCGCTCGTGTCGTCCGTCGATCCGTCGTCGACGACGATGATCTCGACTCGAGGGTAGCGCTGCGCGAGCACGCTCTCGATCGCGTCCGGAAGGAAACGGGCGCAGTTGTAGGTCGGGATGATGACGGATACGAGCGGTCGCATGGATTAATATTAGGCTTCATCCAGAATGCATAAAAGCCGAGGACGTGTCTTCACCCATGCCCACCCTGGTACGCACCGCCGCGAAGATCCTGCATCTCCACGTCCAGCGGCTCCTCGTCCCCCGGAAGAGTCTGCCCGAGGAACGGGTGATGATGTTCCACCCGCCGCGGGCGGGCAGCACGGTCCTCGCGAAGATGCTCCACCAGCATCCGGAGGTCCGCTGGGAGCGGGAAGCGTTCCTGGAAGTGTCCCGGCAGCTGGGCATGCGACGGCTCCCCGCGACGCTGGAGACCGTGCTCCTGACCCGGATGGCGGGCGTCCGGGAGCCGATCGTGGGATTCGAGGTTCAGTACTACCAGATTCCCGCCCACCTGATGATCCGACTGCCGGCGTTCGTCCGCCGGGTCCGGAACCTCGGCTTCCGCCGGTTCATCGTCCTGTCGCGGCGGAACATCCTGAGATCCGTGGTATCGAACCTCGTCGCGCACGAGCGCCAGCAGTGGGCGTTCGACGTCGGGGATCGGGTGGAGCTCACCCGGGTCCACGTCGACGTGGAGCGGGTCTACGATCATCGGAATACCGCGCTCCTCGACGTGCTCGCGCGCCACGAGGAGAACCCGCGGCGCGTGCGGGAGCTCCTGCCGCAATACCTCGAGCTCGTCTACGAGGACGACGTGGAGGAGGACCCCCACGTGGGGTATCGGCGGATCTGCGAGTATCTGGGCCTCGAGCCGGTCGAGGTCACGATCCCGATCCAACGCGCGACCCCGTACCCGATGCCCGAAGTCGTGGAGAACTGGGACGAGGTGTGCGAGACCCTCGCCGGGACCCGCTTCGAGTGGATGCTCGAGGAGTGATCTCGTCTTGGACGCGCTGGATCCGTTCGCTGCCGTGGATCCCCCCGCCCGCGCGAGGCATCGTCATGTTCCACACCTCGCGGACGGGCAGCTCCGTCCTGGGGAACATGCTCGATCAGCACCCCGATCTCTCGTGGCGCAAGGAATCGTTCAACTTCAACGTCCGGAACCGGGAGTACCTCGAGATGGACGATCCCGTCCGGCGGCTGCTTCGTGACCTGCGCGACGGCACCTGGTCCCGGTACGTCGGCATCGAGGTGGTGCCGTACCAGCTCCGGCGGTATCTGGATCTCGACCTCCCGGCCTTCCTCGAGATCCTCCGGGACCTCGACTACCGTCCCGCCATCCTGCTCCACCGCAGGAACCTCCTGCGGAAGATCGTCTCCGCGCTGGTCGCCAGAAAGAGAGAGCGGTGGCGCTTCGCGGCGCACGAGACCGTTCCGTTCACCACGATCGCGATCGACGTCGAACGGGTGCCCCGCACGGGGCCCGGAGCGGACACCCGTCCCCTGATCGAGATCCTCGAGCTCTCCGAGCGCCGGGTCGCCGAGCTGCAGAGAGCGCTCGACGACGTCCTCGAGCTGATCTACGAGGAGGACGTCGAGGCCGATCCGCGCGTCGGGTATCGCAAGATCTGCCGCCACGTCGGGCTCCCGCCGCATCCCGTCGAGATCCGCGATCGCCGGGCGAATCCGTATCCCCTCTCGCGGGTCGTCGAGAACTACGACGTCCTCGTGGCGTACCTCCGGGGGACGAGGTTCGAGTGGATGCTGGAAGAGGAGCCGACCGGCGGATCTACTCGCGGGTGAGGGTGAAGCTCCCGTCCGTGGAGAGGCCGGTGCAGGAGTTGGAAACGGTGTAGCGGGCTTCCAGTCGATCGTTCGTGACGCGGACGATCTCCCCCTCGATGGACGCGCTGCAGGCAGGGAACCCCGCGATTTCCCCGACGGAGATTTCGATATCGAACACCACCCCGGAATCGAGAATCGAGCCCTCGATATCACCGGTGAACACGACGAGGCCGGCCATCGTCCGGGTCGCCAGTCCCTCGATGCCCGTGCCCTGGTGCTCGAGCTCCCACGTCATGAGGCCGGCGCCGAAGGTGTCGGTGGCGGCACCGGACCACGTACCGGAGAGATCGATCGCCGGAATCGTCACGGACTCCGTCCGGGGCCCGGCCGTCCGTCCATCGGAGCGGGCCGAGCAGCTCACCTCGGCCGTGCGGGTCGACACTTCCATCCGGAACCGCGCTTCGTGGTTCACGCTTCCCGTCCCGACGACCGAGAGGTCCCCGGTACACTCGATGGTGACCCGCGTGCCGTCGGGATCGCTCGCGGCGACCGACAGCCGGAGGACTTCGGCGGCGGCGTCGTACGACAGATCGAAGGTGTCGAAGACCGGCGGACGGTCGCCCGCCTCCAGGGGCCCCCCGCCGGACGGTCCGCCACAGGCGAGACCGGCCAGAGCGAGCGACAGGACCGCCGGAAGGCGAAGCGCCCGCATCCGGGCTCGCGGGGGTGTCGCAACGGTCGGATCGTACAGGCGCACCATGTTCTCTTAATAACCGATCGGAATCCCCGGGTCAAACCCGGGGGAGGCGATGGAGCCACCGAGCGGACTCGAACCGCTGACCTGCTCATTACGAATGAGCTGCTCTACCAGCTGAGCTACGGTGGCTCATGGACATGGTGCCTGGGGACGGAATCGAACCGCCGACACGGGGATTTTCAATCCCCTGCTCTACCGACTGAGCTACCCAGGCGGAGATCGGGCCAGAGAGAGGAAAAATACCGGCCGTCGTCCCCCGAGGCAACGCCGGTGGGCCGGCGCGCCGGGGGCGGCTCCTACCGGAAGTAGGGCTGGATCACCTGGTTGAACACGCCCACGGGCTGCGCTCCCATGATCTGGTGTCCGTTCACGTAGAAGGCCGGCGTGCCGTCGACGCCGAGCCGGTTCGCCTCGGCGATGTCCGCCTCCACCTCGCCCGCGGTGGCCTCGTCCGCCACGCAGCTCTCGAACGCCTCCATGTCGAGACCGACGGCCTCGGCGGTGTCCTCGACCGCCCCCTTGCCCAGATCGCTCTGATCGGCGAAAAGGGCCTCGGCGTACTCCCAGAACCTTCCCTGCCGGGTGGCGCACTCCGCCGCGATCGCGGCGCGACGCGCGTACTGGTGCGCGGCAAAGGGGCGGTTGACGAAGACCCACTGGATCCGGTCGCCGTAGAGGCGGCGCAGCGCCGGGAAGGTCTCCTCGTGGAAGCGGGCGCAGAAGGGGCACTGGAAGTCGCTGAACTCGACGATCGTCACCGGCGCGTCGGGGTCGCCGAGCCTGGGATCGTTGGAGATGTCGACCCCCTGCGGGGCGTCGGGCCCCGCCGAGGCGAGGCTGTCGTCCGGCACGTTCTCGAGCGAGGCGGCGGCTTCGCGGGTGGGCCCGCCGGCCTCGGCGAGAGGCCGGGGTCCTCCTCCCCGCTCGGCGGCGGTCTCCGCCACCGGCGGCTCCTGCGGGGTGGGCCGGGCGACCCACCACACGATCGCGCCCGCGAGGAAGAGCCCGACGAGCACGCCGCCCCACCGGACCCAGGGGTTCGTCTGCGGTCGGCTGGGACGCTTGCCTTTCGCCATTCGATCGCCTCCTGTCGTTTCGCCGCCGCTCAGGCCGCCGTGGGAGCGGCGAGCCGCGCCGGCGGCTCCACCTCCCGCTCCACCCCGAGCTCCCGGGCGTAGGCCAGCACCCGCTCGACCGCCGGCGCCGGCTCGGTGAATTGCATGAGATCGCCCCGCACGGTGCTCGCGTGGGGCAGCTCCCTCAGGTATCCCTTCCAATGTTTCCGGAACTCGACCGTCCCGTAGTAGGTCCCCTTGATCTCGACCGAGAGGTCGAGGTGCTCGAGGCACGTCTGGAAGCGCTCGGCGGGCGCGATCTCCGGCACCACGCCGGTCTCCCGATACGCTTTCGCCTGCCGGAAGATCCACGGGTTGGCGATCGCGCCGCGGCCGATCATCACGCCGTCCACGCCGTACGCTTCGAACTTGTGGATCGCGTCGTCGGCCTCCTTCACGTCGCCGTTGCCGAAGACGGGGATCGACACCGCCTCCTTCGTGCGCCGGATCCAGTCCCAGTCGGCCTCCCCTTTCCGCTGCTGGGCGCGGGTCCGGCCGTGGAGGGCGAGCGCCTTCACGCCGAGCTCCTCGAAGGTCCTGGCGTGCTCGACGATCCGGATCGAATCGTGGTCCCACCCCAGCCGGGTCTTCACCGTGACCGGCAGCTCCACCGCGTCGACGATCCCGGAGACGATCTCCATCATGAGATCGGGGTCGCGCAGCAGGCCCGCCCCCGCCCCGTGCTTGCAGGCGACGCTCTTGACGGGACAGCCGATGTTGATGTCGATCAGCTCGGGGCCGGCCCGCTCGGCGATCCGGGCGGCCTCCACCATCACCTCCGGCTCGGCGCCGTAGATCTGGATGCCGACCGGCCGCTCCCGGTCGTCGATCGCGAGCTTGCGCAGGCAGTTGTCGGCGTCACGGATCAGCCCCTGCGAGCTGATGAACTCGGTGTACACGACGTCGGCGCCCAGCCGTCGGCACACCAGCCGGAACGGCAGGTCGGAGACGTCCTCCATCGGCGCCAGCAGGAGCGGCCGATCGAGCGCGAGGCTTCCGATTTCGACCATGGGGACGCTAGAAGATGCTCCCCCGCCGCGGAAGGCGTCAAACCGATCCGGGCGAGACGTTGACTTCCGGCCCGCTCGTGGTAGGATGGGATCTCCGATGCGCGGATGGACAGCAGCGACCGCCCTGGGGTTCTGCCTCGCGTTCCTCTCCTTCCTGCCCGGCCAGCAGGCGGCGACGGTGCTGGCGCCGGACGATATCGCGAACGCGACCCGCCTCGCCGACATCCCCGATCACATCGACCCGAACGACCTCCCGGAAGGGCTCGACCGCGGAACGTACGAGAGCCTGTATCGCTTGAATCTCCTCGGGCACGTGATCGCGCTCGGGGTGTTCGGTCTCGTACTGGGCTCGTTCCAGGCGTACGCGTTGCGCCGTCGCCTGCAGCGACGCTGGCCCTGGATCGTGGCGAGCGCGGTCGGCTTCGTGGCCATCCTCGGCCTGGAGGCCGTCCGACGCCACGTCGTGATCGGACCCCATGCCGGGCCGGTCGAGCCGATCGCCATCGCCCTGGGAGGGGGCAGCCTCGCCGGGTTCCTCCAGTGGCTCCATCTGAGACGACACGGGACCGACCCGACCCGCTGGTTGGGACGGTGGATCGCCGGCCTCGGCGTGGGCATCGTCGCGTCGCTCGGATTGCTGGTCGCCTTCGAGATCACGCTCCTGCCGTCGGTCAAGGCTCTTTTCCCGTCGGAGGAGACGGCGATGCTGATCGACTGGGCCCTCTTCCTCGTCGTCTACGGAGCCGGAGTGGGGCTCGCGGCAGGCTGGATCAGCGGTCCCCCGCCGACGTCACCTTCGTAGTCGCCCCCGCCGGCTTCGCCCGTGCCGGAACGCGGAGACCTCGGCGTCCACGCGGTCCTCGTCCCATCCCAGGGCCGGGATGGAGGCGACGGCCCGGAGCGCCTCCTCTTCGATCGGGGCCCCGCCCGGCAGGGCGAGGAGCCGGCGGTCGACCAGGTCCTCGAGCGTGTGGACCATCTCGCGGGCGGCGCGGTCCACCTCGGCGGGGGTGAAGGGGAAGCCGGCGGCGATCGGCTCGGCCGAGGCGGGCTCCTCGCGCCACCGGGCGAACACGTCGTCGGCGTCGGGGCCGAAGAGCTCCCGCGCCCGCGCGACGGCGGCGGGGTCGGATCCGGCGGGGGGCCCGACGCCCCCCACCTCGGGGGAGACGAGAGGCCGCTCGGAGGTGACGCACGGACCGAGCCGCCGCCCGAGCCGTTCGGCCACCCGGTCGACGGCCTCCTCCGCCATCGCCCGGAAGGTGGTGAGCTTGCCGCCGACCACGGTCCAGAGGCCGGGGGCGGTCTCCTCGACCTCCTCCTCCCGCGAGATCTCGCCCGGGGCGGCGGCCGACCGGCCGGAGGCCGGCTCCGATCGGACCAGCGGACGCCACCCCGCCCACGCGCCCACCACGTCGGACCGCTCGAGGTCGCTCGCGAGCGCCCCGTTCGCCGCCTCGATCAGGTACGCCACGTCCCGCTCGGCCACCGAGACGTCGTCCACCATCCGCCCGTCGACGGTGTCGGTGGTGCCGAGGTAGGCCCAGCGACCCTCGGGCACCGCGAAGACGAGCCGGCCGTCGGGCGCGAACAGGGCGGTCGGATCGCGGAGGGGGAGGGAATCGCGCGAGACCACGACGTGGACCCCCTTCGTGGGACGCAGCAGGGACGGCCTGCCGGGAGCCGCCCGGGCGCGGATCTCGTCGGCCCACGGGCCGGTCGCGTTCACCCAGGCGCGGCCCCGAAGGGAGAAGCCCTCCTCGGCGATCCGGTCGGTCACCTCGGCCACCCACCCCCTACTCCACCGCTCGAGGGCGCCCACCGCGCATCGGGTGGCGGCCACGGCGCCTGCCCGGCGGGCGTCGGCCACGGTCTCGACCACCAGCCGCGCGTCGCGGACCCGGGCGTCCCAGTACACGCCGGCGCCCCGGAGCCGATCGGGCTCCAGCAGGGGCTCGCGCGCCAGCGCGCCGGGACGGTCCAGCATCGCGTGTCGCCCGAGCCGGGTGCCCCCGGCGAGCGCGTCGTAGAGGGCGAGGCCGGCCCGCAGCTGCCACGAGGGGCGCCCCCCGCCGCCGTAGACGGGCAGCAGGAACGGGGTCGCCCGGGTGAGGTGGGGCGCGATCGAGAGGAGCGTCGCCCGCTCGGCCAGGGCCTCCCGGACCAGGCCGAAGTCGAGAAGCTCCAGATACCGGAGGCCACCGTGGGCGAACTTGGTGGTGCGCGAGGAGGTGCCGCACGCCCAGTCACCCGCCTCCACGAGCGCCACGGAGAGGCCGCGCAGGGCCGCGTCCCGGGCGACCCCCGCACCGACGATCCCGCCACCGACCACCACCAGGTCCCACGCCTCGGCCTCGAGCCGCTCCCGGGCCTCGGCGCGGTCCCATGGTGGCGTGCGCCGGGGTGGGCGCTTAGATTTCGGTTGCGCGGTGCCCTCGGAGCCGCGCTTTTTTTCGTCCCCGAGCCCCTTCATCCCCGAACCCCGGTTCCACGATGCTCGAAGACCTCAAGAGCCAGCTGCAGGAGCAGATCGAGGAGTTCGACCGGGAGCTCCGGATCGAGCTGCCGAAGCGGATCGCCGCCGCGGTCGCGATGGGCGACCTGCGGGAGAACGCCGAGTACAGCGCGGCGCTCGAGCGCCAGGAGTTCGTCCGCACGCGCCTGGGCCAGCTCACCCGGCGCCAGAGCGAGCTCAGCCGGATCGACCTCCGCGACGTCCCGCGCGACTCGGTCGGGTTCGGCTCGCGCGTGGTGGCCGAGAACGGGGACGGCGAGCGCCACGAGTGGCAGATCGTCTTCCCCGAGTTCCTCGCGCTCGACGACGACATGATCTCGATCGCCTCCCCGCTCGGCCGCGCCCTGCTCGGCACCCGTCCGGGAGACGAGATCGCGTTCGAGACGCCCGAGGGGGAGAAGGAGTTTCGGGTTCTCGAGGTGGAGACGCTCCACGGGAACGTCGTGACCGCCGACGGAGAGGAGGAGTAGCGTGGCCGAGGAGGTGACCTGCGTCCGGTGCGGCGAGACCCGGGAGGGGCTCGACCAGCCCCCGTACCCCGACGAGCTGGGACGCGAGATCCACGAGAAGGTGTGCACCGCCTGCTGGGACGAGGCGCGCAACATGCAGGTGATGACGATCAACGAGTACCGCCTCGATCTGAGCGACCCGCGGGCCCAGGAGATCCTCGAGACGTCGACCCGCGACTTCCTGGGGCTGGAGCCCGCCGAAGCGGAGCCCTCCGAAGAGGAGCCCGCCGGAGAGTAGCCGCGGAGGGGGGCGCTGCGCCCGTCGTGGGGGTCCCCTTCCCTCCCCTTCTCGTTTCCGGCGTTAACACGTTTACGGCGGAAACGAACCGGCTCCCTCACCCCTGCGCCCGGGCACGGACCGGCCGGGAACGGGTCGGCCGATCCCCGAGCCCTCACTCCGCCGCCAGCTCGGCCGCCGGCGCGCCCCGTCGGATCACGCCGGCGAGCTCGCCCGGATCCCCGATCGCGCCGATCCGGTAGGCCGCGACCAGCCGTCCGCCCGCTTCGCCCAGCGCCAACCCCTCCCCCTCGACCGGTGCGCCGGCCGTGCTCCACTCGGTCGCCAGCGCCGGCGCGCCGAACACCGCGATCGGGGTGCCGAAGAGCTCGGTGTCGTAGGAGGAGACCCGCTCGTAGGGCCCGGCCTCGCCGGCCATGGCGAGGCCGGCGTGGCGGCCCTGATGCAGCGCGTGCGTCCAGTGCTCGACGTGGTGGCGGACGCCGAGCACGGGATCGTCGAAGGCGGCCACGTCGCCGGCGGCCCGGATCCCCTCCGCGTCGGTCTCCAGGAACCGGTCGACGGCGACCCCGCCGTCGCGGCCCCGGAGGCCGGTTCCGGCGAGAAGCTCCCCGTTGTAGGCGACCCCGACGCCGACCACGACGAGCGGCGCGACGAGGTCTCCGCCCGCGTCGCCCGGGCCCTCGACCACGATCCGCGCCCCGTCCCGGCCCGCCGGCTCGATCGAACGCGCGAGCGTCCCGAGCCGCACCTCGACCCCGCCGTCGGCCAGGATCCGCTCGATCCCGCGCCCGACCGCCTCGGGGCCGACGTGGCCGAAGAGCCACGGCTCGCGGGCGAGCAGGACGGGGGCGATCCCCCGGGCCGCCAGCGCGGCGGCCACCTCGACCCCGATCAGCCCGCCTCCGATCAAAACCGCGGTACCGGCCCCCTCGCCGGCCTTCCGGGCCGCCTCCCGCAGGGCGATCGCGTCCTCCAGGCTCCGTAGGGCGCGCACCTCCGGGCGGTCGCGGCCGGGCACCGGCAGCTCCCGCGGCCGGGCGCCGGTCGCGATCAGGCACCGCTCGAAGGCGATCACCGAGCCGTCGGCCAGGTGGAGGGAGCGCGCCTCCGGATCGAGGACCTCCACCCGGACCCCGGTCCGGAGGTCGATCCCCCGGCTCTCGTACGCCTCCCGCGGTCGCATCACCACCTGCTCGGGGGCGATCTCGTCGGACTTCAGGAACTGCTTGGAGAGCAGGATCCGGTTGTAGAGGGGGTGGGGGTCGGCGGAGACGACGACGATCGGGGCGTCGGGATCGGCCCGGCGGATCGCCTCGGCGGCGCTCGTCCCCGCCGGGCCCGATCCGACGATCGCGTACGGGACCCGCTCGACCACCTCCCGGGCCGCGACCTACCGCGCCGCGAGAGCGGCGATCACGTCCTCGTTCTCGGGGAACTCCCCGGTCTCCCGCTTGGAATGGAGGAGCTCCCCGTCGGCCTCCACCTCGAAGACGCCTCCCCCCGACGAGATCAGCTCCACCTCCGCGCCGTCGATCTCCCGTTCGATCTCGGCGGCCAGACCGGCCGCCCTCGGCTCGTAGTTTCAGACCTGGCAGTATTCGATCGTGACCTTCACGGCGCCGTCCTCCAGTCGCAGGGACACAGTCCGAAGAAGCGATCCTCGCGCACCCGCTCGTACGCCTCCTCCAGGCTCATCCCGCGGCGGCGGAGCCGGACGAGGTCGCGCAGCTTGTTGAGGTCCCGCTCGCTCCACCACCGGGGATCCTCCCCGGCCGCGAGGGTGTCGGGCTCCACCCAGCCGGCCCGCTCGGCGGTTTCGAGGGTCTCGCGATCCAGGCCTTCCACGCGTCGCAGGAGCTCGTCGGTGCGCATCGCGGCTCACGCTACCCCCCCGCCGGTCCGGCCGTCAACCGGTCCGGGGAGAGCGCGACGACGTGATTTTCGCACGGTCCGGCGATAGCTTCCCCAACCCTCATGGAACACGAGCTGACCAGCCTGGACATCTTCTTCCGGCTGCTGGCGGTCCTGCTTCTCGTCGCCGCCAACGGCTTCTTCGTGGCCAGCGAGTTCGCCCTCGTCACCGTCCGCCGCACCCGGATCGACGAGCTGGTCGCCGAGGGGAAGCCCCTCGCCCGCCTGGTCCGGAAGATCATCAACGACATCGACGCCTACATCGCCGCCACCCAGCTGGGGATCACGATGGCGTCGATCGGGCTGGGCTGGATCGGCGAGCCCGCTCTGGCGGCCATGATCGATCCGGCGATCGCCGGGCTTCCGCTGATGGAGGGGTTGCCGGGCTGGATCCCGTTCGCCACCGCCCACGGGATCGCCATCGCGATCGCCTTCGCCATCATCACCGGGCTCCACATCGTGCTGGGCGAGCTCGCGCCCAAGACGGTCGCGATCCAGCGGGCGGAGAAGACCTCGCTCGCCGTGGCGCTGCCGATGGAGTGGTTCTACACCCTGTTCCGCCCCTTCATCACGTTTCTGAACGGCGCCGGGATGATGGTGCTGCGCGCCTTCGGCTTCCGGCCCGTGGCCGCCGGCCACCACGTGGCCCACACGGAGGAGGAGCTGAAGATGATCGTCTCGGCGAGCACCGAGGCCGGGGTGCTGGCCCCCCAGGAGGAGGAGCTGATCCACCGGGTGTTCGAGTTCGCCGACCTCACCGCCAACCAGGTGATGGTCCCCCGGACCGAGGTGGTGGGCCTTCCGCTGGGCGCTCCCCGCGAGGAGACGGTGGCGATCGTGCGCGAGCACGGCTTCACCCGCTTCCCCGTCTACGACGGCTCGCTCGACAACATCGTGGGGGTGGTGAACGTGAAGGAGCTGCTGCCGCTGCTCGAGAACGGCGCCACGATCGACCTGCGGCGGGTGATGCAGTCTCCCCTCGTCCTCCCCGAGTCGATCCGCGTGTTCCGGCTCCTCGCCGGCATGCAGTCGGACCGGCGCCACATGGTGGTCCTGATCGACGAGTTCGGCGGAACCGCCGGCATCGTCACCCTGCGGGACCTCCTCGAGCGGATCGTGGGCGAGGTGCGGGCCGAGCAGGAGGCGGAGTGGCCCGACGTGGTGGAGCTGGACGAGGAGGAGGCCCTGGTGGACGGCCTGCTCCTGATCCAGGACGTGAACGAGCGCTTCGACCTCGACCTCGACGACGAGGAGTACACCACGATCGGCGGGTTCGCGTTCGGCGCGCTGGGCCGCCGGCCCGAGATGGACGACGTGATCGAGGCGCCCCGGTGCCGGATCACCGTGGAGGGGCTCGACGGGATGCGGGTGAGCCGGGTGCGGATCGAGCTCGTGGACGAGGAGGAGGCGGAGGAGCCGGCCGAAGCGGCGGCGGAGGCGCGCCCGGGCGAGGAGCAGGAGTAGGGCGGCCCGTTCAGCCGATCCCGGCGAGCGCCTCTCCGACCGCGGCGACCGCTCCGTCGATCTCCTCCTCCCCGATCACGAGCGGCGGGGTGAGGGAGAGGACGTTGCCGCGGCGCCCGCCCGCCAGCGCCAGGTAGCCCCGTCGGGCGAGGCCCGCCGAGAGCCGACCGGCGGCATCGGGGTCGGGCGCGATCCCCTCGTCCCCCACCAGCTCGATCCCCCACATCGCCCCCACGCCCCGGACGTCGCCCACCGCCGGGTGGTCCGCGGCCACCGCTGCCAGGCCGGACCCGATCCGCTCACCGATCGCTCGGGCGCGGGCCGGCAGATCGCGGCGCTCGATCTCCTCCAGCGCGGCCAGGGTCCCCGCCACGGCGAGGGGGTGGGCGAGAAAGGTCGTGGTGTGGCGCGCCTCGCCGGGCAGCTCCCAGGCGGACACGAGCGACCGCCGGCCCACGACCGCCGCGATCGGCAGCCCGCCGGTGATCCCCTTCCCCACCGCGACCAGGTCGGGGACGAGGGGCCCGCTCGCCCAGATCCGGCCGGTCCGTCCGCCCCCGGTCAGGATCTCGTCGGCGACCACCACCAGATCCCGCGCCCGGGCCTCGGCCCCCAGCGCCTCCAGCCAGCCCGCCGGCGGGACCACGATCCCCTCGCGGCCCAGCACCGGCTCCACCACCACGCATCCGAGCCGGGGCCGGTCGGGATCGCCGTTCCACGCGTCCGCCTCCGCCATCGCGGCGTCGAGGCAGGCGAGCCCGCATTCGGGGTGGGAGAGCCGGTAGGGGCACCGGAAGCAGTGGGCATAGGGAACCCGGAGGGTGGCGTCGGCGAGGGCCGCCTCGAAGGGGGCCCGGAAGGCGGGACGGCCGGTGGCGCGCAGGGCTCCCAGGCCGGTGCCGTGGTAGCCGCCCCGGAAGGCGAGGACGCCGGTGCGACCGGTGGCGAGCTGGACGGTCTTGAGGGCGATGTCGACCGCCTCGGCTCCCGAGGCGGCGAAGAAGGTCCGGGCCGGCCCGTCGATCGGGACCGAATCGCCCAGGGCCTCGGCCAGCTCCACCCGGCCGGGGTGGGGCGCGGCGTCGCCGAGGCCGTGGAGCAGCGTCTCCGCGGCCTCCTCGACGGCGGCCACGACGCGGGGGTTGCGGTGGCCCACCGCCGCGGCGCCGAAGCCGCCGGTCAGATCCACGTACTCCTCGCCGTCGGGGTCGACGACGCGCACGCCCTCGGCGGAAGCCCACGGGATCGGGGTGGCCCCGCCGACCGCCCCGGTCAGGGGCGCGGGCTCGGCGCGCGCCGCCCGCTCGGCCAGCCGGAGGCCCCGGGGGCCCGGCGGGCGGGCCCCGGCGTTCCGCTCCGTCACCCGCCCGACTCCAGCCGGCGGGCCAGGGCGAGCAGCGCCACCCGGTAGCCGTCGCCGCCGAAGCCGTACACGCCCCCCTCGCAGGCGGCGGCGATCCGGGAGCGGCGGCGCCACCCCTCCCGGTCGTGGACGTTGGAGAGGTGGACCTCGACGACGGGGCCGTCGAACGCGCGGACGGCGTCGGCGAGGGCGTAGCTGGTGTGGGTGAGCGCGCCGGCGTTCAAGAGCGCGCCGTCGGCCCAATCCCCCCGCTCCTGGAGGCGGTCGATCAGGGCCCCCTCGTGGTTCGACTGGAACCACTCGAGCTCGGCGCCGAGCCCGTCGGCCACGGGCGCGAGGTCCCGCTCGATCTCCTCCAGGGTGGTCCGGCCGTACACGTCGGGCTCGCGCGCGCCCAGCGCGTTCAGGTTCGGGCCGTTCAGGACGAGGACGTTCACGAGGCCACCCACCGCTCCACCGTCGCCCCGCCGACGGGCCGCACCTCGACCTCGCCGGGCGCGACCGGGAGGACCATGTGGACCACCCCGCCGGCGCGCTTCTTGTCGTGGCGGATCCGGCCGATCAGGTCTTCCGCCTCCATCCCGGCGGGCACCCGGGTCGGCAGGCCGATCCTCTCGAGGGCCGCCTCCACGCGATCGGCGAGGCCCGGTTCCGCGATCCCGTCCGACTCCGCGAGGCGGGCGGCGGCCACGAGGCCGATCGCCACCGCCTCGCCGTGGAGGAGCTCCCCGCCGGCGAGCGCCTCCACCGCGTGGCCCAGGGTGTGGCCGAGGTTCAGGACCCGGCGCCTCC
>JAWVZN010000034.1:0-24592 GCA_033722155.1 Gemmatimonadota bacterium
AGGTGATCCTGGTGGGCGGCTCCACCCGGATCCCGAAGGTCCAGGAGACGGTCACCGGGCTGTTCGAGCAGGAGCCCCACAAGGGGGTGAACCCCGACGAGGTGGTCGCGATCGGCGCGGCGATCCAGGGAGGCGTGCTCGCGGGCGACGTGAAGGACGTCCTCCTGCTCGACGTCACCCCGCTGTCGCTCGGGATCGAGACCCTGGGCGGAGTGATGACCACCCTGATCGAGCGCAACACCACGATCCCGACGAAGAAGACCGAGATCTTCTCCACCGCCGAGGACAACCAGACGACCGTGGAGATCCACGTGCTGCAGGGGGAGCGGGAGATGGCCGCCGACAACAAGACGATCGGCCGCTTCCAGCTCACCGGCATCCCGCCGGCCCCCCGCGGCGTGCCCCAGATCGAGGTCACCTTCGACATCGACGCCAACGGCATCCTCCACGTCTCCGCCAAGGACAAGGCGACCGGCAAGGAGCAGAAGATCCGGATCGAGGCCTCCAGCGGGCTCTCCGAGGAGGAGATCGAGCAGATGGTCGAGGACGCCGAGGCGCACGCCGCCCAGGACGAGAAGCGGCGGGAGCGGGTCGAGATGCGCAACCGGGCCGACACGCTCGTCTACCAGACCGAGAAGAACCTCGAGGAGCTGGGGGAGAAGATCTCCGGCGACCAGAAGGCCAAGGTGGAGGCCGCCCTCGAGCGCACCCGCGAGGCGCTCAAGAAGGACGACGACGAGGAGCTGAAGGCCGCCACCGAGGACCTGCAGAAGCTGTGGCACTCCGTCGCCCAGGAGGCGTACACGGCCGAGGCCGGCGCCGAGGCGGGCGGCGGAGCCGGCGGACCGGGCGCGGGTCCGGACGCCGGGCCCGAGGCGGCCGCCGAGCCCGGGGCCGAGGAAGAGGAGGAAGAGGTGATCGAGGCCGACTTCGAGGTGGTCGACGAGGAGAAGTAGGCCGTTCGGCTGCGCCCCGTCGGGCGGGTTGCGCGTTGCGTCGATCCGCTGACGGGGCGTACCGTTTTCCGCCGACGTGATCGCCGATCCCCCCTCCTTCAGCGTCGTCGTCCCCACGCGAGACCGGCCCGCCGCCCTCGAGCGGTGTCTCCGGGCTCTCGTCCGGCAGGAGTACTCCCTCGACCGTTTCGAAGTCGTCGTCGTGGACGACCGCTCGAACACCGATCCCGGACCGATCGTGAGCCGGTTCGGGACCCGGCCCGGCATCCGCCTGGCGAAGGGTCGGGGGGCGGGGCCGGCGGCAGCCCGCAACCTGGGCGCGCGGGTGGCCGACGGGAAGATCCTGGCCTTCACGGACGACGATTGCCGTCCACGCCCGGGCTGGATATCGACGCTGGCCGATACGCTCGCCCGCCGTCCCGGCGCGGGAGCCGGGGGCCGTACCGTCAACGTCCTGGAGTCGAACCCGTTCTCGACGGCGAGCCAGATGCTGATCGACTATCTGTGCGACTATCACAACGAGCCGGGAGAGCCCGGGTCTTTCTTCACGACCAGCAATCTCGCTCTCCCGGCCGACGACTTCGGGGCGCTGGGCGGCTTCTCCGAGGCGTTCGACTCTCCCGGCGGCGAGGATCGGGAGTTCGTCGACCGGTGGATCCAGAGCGGGCGCCGTATCGTGTGGGCGCCGGAGGCGATCGTCGACCACGCCCATCCGTTGACGCTGTCCTCGTTCCTTCGGCAGCACGCACGCTACGGGGAAGGCGCTCGGGTGTTCCATCGCCTTCTCCGACGCAACGGGCGCCCTCCGCCGCGACTCGAGCCGCCCCGGTTCTACCGGGGACTGATCGGCGAGCCCTTCCGCGCGGGGGCCGATCGCCCGGTACTCCTCGCCGCCCTCCTGGCCCTCTCCCAGGCCGCCACCGCGCTCGGCTATCTGGCCGTCGGCCCTCCAGCGGAGCTCCGCACGTGAAGGGAGCCGGATTCGTATGAGGTCTTCCGACCCCTCCGCGAAACCGGGATCCCACACCCGGGCCACTACCCGCTACTGGGATGCGGTGGGGGCCGAGTGGCAGCGATCCCGACCGTCGTCCCTGTGGAGGGAGCACAGCGACGCCATCAACCGATCGCTGGTGGAGCGGTGGTTGCCGGCGAGCGGCCTTCGACGCTCGCTCAAGACCGATGCCTTCGACGAGGCGGTGGGAGTCGGCATCGCTCCCGGACTCGCGGAGCGCGCGGGCGCCGTGGTGTCGATCGATCTCGCGATCTCGACCCTTCGAGCCGCGACGCGCGACGCGCCCACTTCGGGAGTCGTCGCCGACGTTCGCGCCCTCCCTTTCTCGGAGGAGAGCTTCGACGCCGTGGTCTCGAACTCCACCCTCGATCACTTCGAGGACGACGCGGACATCGACGTCTCGCTCTCCGAGCTGGCCCGGGTGATGACTCCCCGGGGGCGCCTGGTCGTCACGATGGACAACCCGCAAAACCCCATCGTCTCCCTTCGGAACATCCTGCCCTTCGAATGGCTCCACCGGATCGGGCTCGTTCCCTACCGCTACGGAGCCACCACCGATCGGTTCCGGCTGCGGGAGCGCCTCGAGAGCGCCGGCTTCGCGGTCGAGCGGATCGAGACGGTGCTTCACTGTCCCAGGGTCCTGGCGATTCCGCTGGCCTCCTGGGCGGAGCGGGCCCTGGGTCCTTCGGGTCGCGCCCGTCTGCGGGGGGCCCTGGGCGCCTTCGAGCGGCTGGCGACCTGGCCATCCCGATTCCGGACGGCTCACTTCATCGTCGCCCTCGCGGAGCGGCGATGAGGCGGATCCGCTCGCACCGAGGAGAAGGATCGACGCTCTCGTTCAAGTCCGCCAGGGCACGAACCTGCGAGACATCCACTCGACCCCCCAGGTCGCCGCGATACCGAGCAACGCGATGAGAACCAGCGCGGCGTAGAGCCTCTCGACGCGGAGCACCTCCCAGGAGAGCCAGATCAAGGCTCCGAGACCCCGCACGGCGGAGACGATCTCGACCGCGATCGTCACGTGGATCACCGAGTTCAGCGCGATCCGGAGTCCCCCCAGCACCGCCGGAAGGCTCGCGGGAAGCACGACCCTTCGGAGCAGTGCCCGCCGGTCGGCGCCGTAGTTCTCCGCCACCTCGAAGTAGATATCGGGGATCTGGCGCACCCCGGCCAGGGTGCTGATCAGCATCGGGAAGAAGGCGGCGAGCGCGATAACGACGTGCTTGGACGATTCCCCGATCCCCAGGAAGATCATGACGAGTGGAAGGATCGCGATCTTGGGAAGGGGATACAGCGCGCCGACGACCGGATCCGCGACCACCCGGAGACGCTCCGAGCGGCCCATCGCAACCCCCGCGAGGAATCCCGTCGAAGCTCCGACGAGGAGGCCCGCTCCGATCCGGACGAGCGTGGTCCCACCGTGCTCCAGGAGCTCTCCGCCGCGGGTCAGCTCGACCAGGCTGCCCGCCACCGCGCTCGGCGGAGGGAAGTAGAACGATGGCAGGGGGCCCAACCGCACGAGAATCTCCCACGTCGCGGCCAGGCCCGCCAGCACGACGACGGTCGTCCACCTCGAGTCCGGCCACCGCGCCTCACCCACGGTGTCGGTCGTCACTCCGGGATCGACAGGTGCCTCCGCGCCTCGTCCTCCAGGAGATGCCAGATGTGCCATTTCAACTCCTTGATATCGGGTCTGTCGGGCGCCGCCAGCGCCCGGGGTCTCGCGAGGGGAATCGGGATCTCTTCGAGGATCCGGCCCGGACGGCCGCTCATGACCAGCACCCGGTCCCCCAGAAGGATCGCCTCCTCGATGTCGTGGGTGACGTACACGACCAGCTTCCGGTCCTGCTCCCAGATCGTAAGCAGCTCCTCCTGCAGGAGGAGGCGCGTCTGGGCGTCCAGCGAGCCGAACGGCTCGTCCATCAGCAGCATCGGAACGTCGCTCACGAACGCCCGCGCGATTCCCACCCGCTGCCGCATGCCGACCGACAGCTCGTAAGGATAGCGATCCCGGAAATCCAGCAGGCCCACCCGTCGCAGGAAGTCGCAGGCCCGTTCCCGCCGACGGCGGGCCCTCACGCCTTTCATCTCGAGGCCGAACGCTACGTTGTCCACCACGGTCAACCACGGAAACACGCCGTGGTCCTGGAAGACGAGGGCGTTGGCCGAGGTCCCCCCTCCCTCCCTCTCGAGCACGATCCTGCCCGAGGTGGGGTTCATCAATCCCGCGAGGATCTTGAGCAGGGTGGTCTTCCCGCAACCGCTGGGTCCCACGAGGCCGATGATCTCGTTGCCTTCCGCTTCGAAGCTCACGCCGTCCAGGGAGGCGATCTCGCCCGATGGCGAGTCGTACCCGTGTGCGATGTCGATGCAGCGGAAGCGGACGGTGGACGTCACGCGATCATCGGCGCCGCGCCGATCGCGGCTCGGACGACGTCGTGTGCTCCACCAGCGAGGGTTCCCAGAACGCACGGGGTTCGACCAGCCGGTCCAGGTGACCCCTGTCGTGAGCCCAACGCTGGTACACCTCGAGACCGTCGATATCGGGAACGCCGCTGCCGCGAATCGCCGGCCAGCAGATGCGCTTCAGCAAGCTCGGCTCCAACCCCGTGGCTTCCGACAGGATCTCGAGATTGCGCGCCGTCTTGCCTCGATTGTACTGGCGCACCCCGCGGAGATAGGCGCCCACGAACCGCCTGCCGACTTTCGGGTTCTCCTCCAGTAGGCTCGGCCCCATGAGCAACAACCCGTTCGACATTCCGGGGACGATCTCCCTTGCCGGGATCAGCACGCGATGCCCCGCGTCCACCATTCTGGTGAGCCAGGGTTCAGCCAGGACCGTCGCGTCGATGCTTCCCCTCCCCATCGCCTGCAGCCTCGCCGGTATGGGAAGAGGCACCAGCTCGACATCCTGCGAACCGGTCCCGGCGCTGGAGAGCAGGGAGTCGAAGAAGAGGCGGGAGACCCCGGAATGCGATTCCCTCAACCCGACCCGTCGGCCCACGAGCGTGGACACAGGGCTGCCGGAGGGGGCGGGGGCCAGCCCGCGACGCACCACCACCGCCGTGTGACCGCATCCGCTCTCTCGGACGGATCCTCGAGCCGCCACGATTCTCACCGGGGCCCCCCTGGCGATCGCGTTGAAGAGCCCGACGTTGACCGCCGAGGCGAGGACGTCGATCCTGCCTCGCGCCAGGAGCGGAAGCGACTGGGAGGAGCTCTGGGACAGGCCGCTCACCCGCACGTCGAGCCCCTCGTCCACGAAAAAGCCCTCTTCGAGGGCGATGTAGATGGGCGCGTTGGTCAGGAACGGGCGGACCGCGACCTCGACCGGGAACAGCTCCTCTCCCGTCCCTTCCATCCGATGCCTGGAGGAATCGGAGCAACCCTGAGAGGCGACGAGAACCCCGGCCACCGCGATGTGGAAGAGCGAGAACGAGCTCATCCGCGATCCACCAGGAGAGGGTGCAGCTTTCCCCGCCGGGACCACCGGGGCTCGCTCCGTTCCACGCGAATCGATCCTGCTTGACTCCAGACCGCCCTCGCGTGGTCTTCCATCGCGCCCGCTCGGGCCAGCGCCTGGTAGACGGTCTCGACGACCTCGCGCTCGTCGGTCAGATCCACCTGCGGATGGACGACCAGAACCAGTCGCGTGAACCCCTCGGCGTCCTCCCGCTCCTGAAGCTGAAAATGGTGCGGGTGGCCACCCAGTCGTGCGGGGAGCACCTCCTCCAGGATCCGTTCCACGTCGCCGCCCACGAGCGTCACACCCTCCCCTGTGAGCTTCCGGTAGCTGCGGATCTGCCGGAGGTGTACCCCGAAACCCGCCTCTCCCAGCAAACAACCGCAGGAGCGACTCTCCACGATGCCGTAGTCGTCGACCTCGACATTGAGGAGAATGCAGGGAGCGGAGGGGAGAAGGCTGGTGAAGCAGAACGCGTCCACCTCCCGCTCCCATCCCGGCACACGCTGCCGATACTGCACCAGCGCGAGAGCGTCCTCCAGAAGATGGACGTCGCTCCGGTCCACGGGTCGCGCACATCCCCTGCCGACCAGGCCGGCCTCCGTGAACGCATAGTTCGGAGAGTACGTTGCTCCCGTTCTTTCGATCCCGCTGACCTTCGCGGGAGTCGGAGGCTCGCCGGCCCCCATGAAGGTGACCCCCTCCAGTCCCACTCCGTCCTCGAGCGCCGCCGTAGCGATCCTGAGGGCCGACGAAACGGAGGTGCGAACGAGGGATCCTCCCGCGGCCGCCGCTCTCTCGGCCGCCCATCGGGCCACGACCGCGGCCCCGTCCAGCGGAACGTATTCGGGTCGGGGCACCGGGGCGCCCTGGAGTCGGCACGCCCATACGACGAACGCGGTCGCCGCGCGGAACCGCGGGGCCGGTCTCGTGTCCCCGGATCCGGTCGGCGTGAACCAACGCTCGACCGGGTTGCCGTGGACGATCGATCGCAAGACCCCGTGGACGCCCAGGCAACTCGGCAACACGGCTCTCCAGAGCGCCGTGGGAACCCCCGCGACCCCGAGGGCGTGATGCGACAAGACGTCGTACGGCATCGTCGCCAGGATGTGATCCAGATCGTGAGGGATTCTCGTCGCCCTGCCCGTCGACCCGCCCGACTCCGACACGTAGTGGCGTACGAGGTACGGGTTGTCGAATGCCCGTGGGCCCGTGCGAATCCGACGTCCGTTGCGGACAATGGCGTCGCGTCCCTTGAATTCTTCGAAGGTGACGTAGACCCCGGCCTCGCGAAGGGAGATCAATGTCTCGTGGAGACCCTCGCGGCGTACCATCGAGCACAAATCCCCGTACTCGCAACCCGCCTCCCGAAGCAGGGCCAGGTACGGGCTGCCCGGATTTCCGTAGATGCCCCGCTCGACGATGCGGAGGAACCGCTCGGGTCGATTCTGGAGCCGTCGACGAACGATTTCCCGGGCGTCCTGTAGAGTCATTCGCCGTCGAAGGAAGCCCCTCAGGCCAGTCGCGAAGCGCCCGTACGTGCGCAGGTGCTCGAACATGCCTTCGATCAGGGAATGTTGGGGTTCGTGGATGCCTCGGTGGCCCCGATCGGGAAGCACGTATCGCGACCGGCCAGGTCCTCGGCCTCTCCCGGCACCCCCTCCTCCCTCCATCGGTGGAGGTCCCAGAGACGCCGCCCCTCCAGCCACAGCTCGATTCCCCGTTCCCGCTTCAGGGCGGTCCACGCTCCCTCCAGATCCTCTGCGGACCACGGGTCGACTCCGGCCTTCGCGCGCAGAGCCTCGATCTCCGCCAGGGCTCCCGGGACCTCTCCAGCACGGAGACGCGCCTCCGCCACGATCAGGCGCATCTCGGCGCGGTCCACGAGGGGGATCGGGGCGTCCCGGCTCGTATATTTCTCCTGTCGCAGGAATGGAACGCCCAGCGGCCCCTCGTCCGCGGCCGGATCTCTCGACCAGGGGGTTCGGGGGTCTCCGGTCTCCAGATAGTACCCCTCGTAGAAGGTGCTCCAGACCGAGATCGATCGATAAGGAGTCCCCGCTGTCGCCCAGTAGAGCGTGTTGTACTGATCGATCTCGTTTCGATGATACCGGGCGTGATGGACGAAGCCGGGCGGGATTCTCTCGGCATCGGCTCGGGCACCCGCCCACTCGCCCAGGCTCGCGAGGACGGAGGCCCGGCCGGCGAGCGCCGCGTTCGCGAGATCGGCGTCCCCGATGCGGACCGCGATCTCGTGTGCCTCCTCGAACGCCTCCTTCGATCTCTCGAAGTGCACGGTTCTCGGTTGCGCCGGGCCCCCGTCGACAACCCCGTGACACATGTTCTCCCCCAGCAACCGGTTCGCGAAACCGGCGAACAGCAGACCACGGGCGGCCAGCCGCGAAGTCGGGAAGCGTCCTCCCAGCACCTCTCGCATACGCCTCACCCCCTCCTCCGCGACCCAACGCGCCCGGTGCGCCAGATTCCAATGCTCGTCACTCTCGACCGGATCCAGGATCCCCCGGCTCTGCCGGGGAGTCACACCGAACAGGAACTGCGAGCCGGACGCGACCACCTCCCGGCTGACCGCCGCCCCGGTCAGGGCGATGGTATCCAGAGCGTCGGAGAGCGCGCGCGCCATTCCGTTCACCAGGGGGCCGAGGGACTCTTCCTGGTTCAGGGAGGAGTCCTCCACGACGCCCAGGTCGGTCACACCCTGCTGGCACGAAACCACGGCCAGCACCATCGAGGCGATCGCAGCGCCCCGGATTCCGCGCGAGAGGCTCGTCAATGGGCCATCCGGAAGGACGCGATCAACGAGGCGGGCGGGGGCACGTGGGCATCGATCCGGCGAATCCGCGTGTGCATGCCTTTACTCCCGATCATCTCTGGATCGAACAGGAGGAAGTCGTCGTTCTTCCACGTCCAGAAGTTCCGCGCTGACACGGTCAGGATGGAGGAAGACTCGGATAGAAACGCCCAGGGGACGGGCACCTCCAGGGTGAGCTCCCGGAGACGAAGGAAATCGGCAGGATAGAACGGACCGGCATTCGTCGGCACTCGATCCGCGTCACACCAGACCCGCTCCCAGGCCGTCAGCCGCTCGGAGTGCCCGCTGGCCCGAAGCCGGTAGGCATCCTCGCAGACAGCCAACACCTCCCGACGCGCGAGGGAGTTCGAGATGTTGTCGTAGATGTAATGTCCACCGACATGTTCCGCGCGCAGGTGGAACCTCACTCCTCGCGGGAGCTGGATGGTGGAGTGGAATCCCACCGTCCGCGTCGGCAGGTTCGGGCCCCACAGATGGTCCTCCTCGATCACGGGCTCGGCGATCTCGTGGGGGTTCAGGATCCGTGGGCCGCGCAACACCGGAACGGGCTCGTCCTCGAGAATCCACCCCACGCCGGAGTACAAGTCGAGCGGAGCGGCGCCTCCCAGGTCCGTCACCTGCGAGTGATTGGTATGGAGGTAGAGAACAGCCTCCCAGTCGATGAAGCGACGACGGAGAAGGCCCCCCCGCAAAGAGATCTCCACGCCCCGGTTCCGAAGTTCGCCAACGTTCGTGAGCTGTTTCTCCTGGAATCCCAGCGAAGGGATCGGAGAAACCGGTAGCAGCGCGTCCGTGGTCCGCTGATCGTAGTGGTTGAGCTCGGCCGCGATACGTCCGTCGAAGAATGCGGCTTCGACGCCGACCTCCGTCTCGGCGGTGCGCTCCGGACCGAGACGGGGATTCCCGATGGCGTCCGGCAACAGGGCTCTGTCACCGCCGAAATCGACCTCCGCCCAGGTCCGAAGCCGATCGACCTCCACCGGCGCTCTTCCCGCGTGTCCGTAGCTGGCACGCAGCTTGATCCTTCCCCATCCCTCACCCCAGAACGGCTCCTCGGAGAGAACGTAGGAGACGCCGATCCTCGGATAGGATTGCAAGCCGAGCCCTTCCCCGAACGCGGTGCTTCCGTCCACGCGAAGGCCACCGTTCAGGAAATAGCGGTCGCGATAGCCCAAGAGCGCCTGAAGGAAGAGACCGGAGTTCCGAACCCGAACTCGGCTGTCGGTGAAGTGCGAGAAGGCTGCACTGCCCGGCGTCGGAGCCTCTCCGGCCGGAAGGCCCTCTGCATGCACTGCGTCGCTCTCTACCGTCGAGGTCACGTTCTGGGCTCCCCAGGAGATCGTGGTGGAGAGGTCCCCGGAGAGGGGGAGATCCAGGCTCCCCACGTATTCCGCCGTGAGGATTTCGTTCACCCAATCCTCCACGTAGAGGACACCGTCGGGCGCCAGCACGAACCCGGCGGGACGGATCTGATCCATCCGGCTGGCGGCACGATCGTAGCCGAGGGTGAGGCGGTTCGTGAAGGATCGCGTCGTCGCGTGAACCACGCTCAGGCCCAGCAGCGTATGATCGATCTCGGTTCCTATGTCGTATTCGAGCAGCGGAGCGATCGATTCCTCGCTGTTGCCCCCCACGAAGTTCCGATCCCCCCGGAACACGTTGAAGGTCAGTCCGTGGGCGTTCATACCGGCGGCGGTGTTCTCGATGGAGCGGGCCGCGTGGGAGGAGCTCCAGCGAATCGAAAGGTCCTCGTGCGGTTCGGCATCGAGGTTGGCCCGGACTACGAATCGACGGCTACGGTCGTTCGGAAGAACGCCGTCGCTGCGATCGAGGGAAGTCGAGAGGTGATAGTCGAGGATCCCGCCCCCCGTAACGGAGAGGGCGTACCGCTCGCGCCACGCTGCGTCGTCCAGCCAAGGGTCGAGGCCCAGGAACGGTTTCGACTCGGTCCCGAACTCGAGCACTCGGTCGAAGCCCTGATCGATCCGGAGGTTCCAGACGGGGGGGCCCTCCTCGCCCCGCTTTGTGAAGATCTGGATCACTCCGCTCGCAGCCTCCGTCCCGTAGAGTGTGGTCGCGGCGGGCCCCTTCACGATCTCCACCCGCTCGATGTCGGCCGGGTTCAGATCGTTGAGGGGACTCGGCGTGTCGTTGGGCCCCCGGCAGCGACATCCCAGCCTGGGCAGATTCTCGGGATATCCGTCACTCCGAATACGGATCCCATCGACGTACACCAAGGGCTGGTTGCTCAGGGAAATGCTCACGTTTCCGCGGAGGCGAATCTGGGAGCCCGAGCCGGCGAGGCCGCTATTCGGTTGAACCGACACCCCCGGAACCCGGGACATCAGAAGCTGGTCCAGCGTGGCGACGGGCTCGAGGATCTCGTCGAGGTCGATCCGGTCCACGCTGTGGACCACCTCCCTGGCGCGAGCCCCCGCGACGGTTCCCGTGACGATCATCTCGTCGAGTCGAAGATATTCTCGGACGAGAACGAGATCCGCGCGCGCCGTCTCCCCGGGCTCCACGAGCGCCAGTGCTTCGTCGACGCCATACCCGAGGAGCTCGGCCCGGATGCGCCTGTCTCCCGGCTCCACCCCCTGGATCCGGTACCGCCCGGAATCGTCGGACACGGTCCCGTCGCGGGTTCCCACGACGAACACGTGGACGCCGGACAGCGGCCTCTCGCTCCCTTGTTCCCGGATCTCTCCCACGATCGTCCCCGTCTGCTGGGCGACCGACGAAACGGGGTCTAGAAGAGAGAGCGTAGCGAAGACCGCCGCGCACAGGAGGGCGATCCACGAGGGGGTAGGACCGGAATTCGGCATGCCCGCCGTCAGGAGTTGGAGAGAGGGAATGTGCAACTTGGCGATGGTCACACTCTATCGGGAAGTTTTCGAGGAGGCAACGCTCGATCCCCCCGTTGTCCTCCTCTCCGATCGTACGGTACGATCTAGCTCCATGGCCGGAGACGACGAGCCGAGGGGATACACGCGCCTCCTGCGGAGTCCGGCCGCCTGGGCGGCGGCCGGGGCCGGGGTCTCCCTCCTGCTCGCCCTCGCGCTCTTCGACCCCTTCCTCTTCACCGGCGGCGACAACGCGCTCTACTACGCGCTGACGCGCGCGCTGGCGACCGGCCGCGGCTACGTGGACCTCGTCGCGCCTGGGACTCCGCCGCACGTGGTGTATCCTCCCGGCTATCCCTCCCTGCTCGTCCCCTTCTACCTCGTCTCCGGCGGCAGCGTCGTCGCGCTCAAGCTCGCCTCGTGGATCGCCCTCGGGGCGCTGCTGTGGGGGGTGTGGCGGCTCGCGACCCGGGACCCGGCCCTTCCCGGCTGGATCGCGCCCGGCGCGGTGTGGGTGGTGGGACTCTACCCCGTCGCCCAGCTGTATTCGCACCGCATCCTCTCGGATCTGCCGTACGTGGCCTGGGTGGCGATCGCCCTCGCGGCCCTGCAGCGATCCGTCGGAGACGAGACCGGATCGGATCGGGACCGGGTGGACGCGGCCTGGCTGCTCGGATGCGCGCTCGCCATGGTCGCCTTCTCCTTCCGGGTCGCCGGGGTCACCCTCTTCGCCGGGATGGCGGGGTGGGCCCTGCTGCGACGCCACTGGCGACGCGCGGGCTCGGCCGCGGCCGCCTTCGGGGTCGTCGCCGTCCCCTGGTGGCTGTGGACCCGGGTGGCTTCGCGGTCCGGAGCCGGCGGGTACGTGGCGCAGTTCGCCTCCTCCGAGTTGGGCCGGAGCGAGCGCGGCGAAATCCTGAGCGTGCTCATGGAGCGCGTCCGTGAGGTGGCGGTCGAATACGGCACCTATCAGCTGCCGGGGCTCTTCTGGCCCGGCGATCCCCCCCCCGATCCCGTACGGATGGCGGGGGTTCTCGTCGGTGGCACGCTTCTCGTTCTCGGCGTCGTCCGGGTGCTGCGTTCGAGGGGCCCGGCTCCCTGGGATCTCTACGTCGCGGCGACGCTCGCGCTCCTGCCGCTGTGGCCCTGGCTCGGCGATCGGTATTTCCTTACCCTGGCGCCGTTTCTGTGGCTGTACATCCTGGCCGGCCTCGACGCCGTGGGCCGACGGCTTCTCGGCGGCGCCACCCCCGCCAGGGTCGCTGCGGGGGTCCTGGCGGGAGGTCTTCTCGTATCCCAGGCCTCCACGATTCCCCGACAGTGGGATCGTACCCGGGAGTGGGTCGAGGGCGACGTCCTCTCGGGGTACCCGACGTTCTGGCGCGAGTATTTCCGCGCCGCCCGGTGGATCGGTCGGAACGCCCCGCCCGATGCCGTGATCCTCGCCCGCAAGCCGAGGCTCGTGTGGTACTGGAGCGAGCGGTCCTCGATCCGGCCCCGGGGGTGGCTGCAGCCGGAGGATCAGTGGCGGTTCCTCCGCCGGAGGGGGGTGACCCACATCCTCCTCGAGCCCTCGACGGAGAAGGCGATGGCGGACGCCATCCATCCCCGGCGCCATCTGCTGACGGTGTTGTACGAGTCCCCGGCCAGGATCGTCGTCGTGCTCGAGGTCGCCGAGGAAGCCACCGCGACCGACCAGGGGGCGGGGGCGGCCGCCCTCCGGAATCTTGCCGGCCCCGCTCGACCTCCTTAGGCTCTCGATCCCTAGGGCGCGCTCCTCTTCCCTCTCGAACCCGAGGTTTCCTCCGATTTCTGGAACCGTCGTCGTCGGGGCGGGACCGGCCGGCCTGGCCACCGCCCACGAGCTCGCCGAGCGCGGTCTCCCGGCCGTCGTCCTCGAGCGGGACGACATGGTGGGCGGCATCGCCCGAACGGTGGAGTACGAAGGGTACCGCTTCGATCTCGGGGGGCATCGCTTCTTCACGAAATCCGCCGAGATCCAGCGTCTCTGGGAGCGGACCCTTGGCGAGGACTTCCTGGTCCGTCCCCGGCTCTCGCGGATCCACTACCGAAACCGGTTCTTCCACTATCCGCTCCGCCCGCTCGACGCGCTGACGAAACTGGGCGTCGTCGAATCCGCCCGGGTGCTGGCGAGCTACGCCCGGGCGCGAATGGTCCCCCATCCGGAGGAGCGCACCTTCGAGCAGTGGGTGGTGAACCGGTTCGGCCGGAGGCTCTTCGAGATCTTCTTCGAGACCTACACCGAGAAGGTGTGGGGCATCCCGTGCAGCGAGATCTCGGCGGACTGGGCCGCCCAGCGGATCAAGAACCTCGATCTCGCTTCGGCCGTGAAGAACGCCCTGTTCGACGGGAGCGGCGACCGGAAGGGTCGGAGCGACGAAGTCGTGACCACCCTGATCGACCGGTTCCACTACCCCCGCCTCGGCCCCGGAATGATGTGGGAGACGTGGCGCGACCGCGTGGAGGGGGAGGGCATCCAAACGACGCTGGAATCCGAGGTCGTCCGGCTCCACCACCGGGGAAGCCGGGTCCACGCCGTCGACGTGCTCCACGGCTCCGGCAGCGAGGAGCGGGTCGCCGGGGACCATTTCGTCTCCACCATGCCGCTGCGGGACCTCGTGCGCGGGATGCGCCCCGCTGCTCCGCCCGCCGTCCGCGCGGCCGCCGAGCGGCTGGGCTACCGGGATTTCCTGATCGTCGTCCTGATCGCCGACGTCGAGGACCTCTTCCCGGACAACTGGATCTACATCCACTCGCCGGACGTGCGGGTGGGGCGAATCCAGAACTTCAAGAACTGGAGCCCGGAGATGGTCCCCGATCCGACCACGACGTCGCTGGGCCTCGAGTACTTCGTGGAGCGCGGGGGCGAGCTGTGGTCGGCTGCGGACGAGGAGCTGCTGACCCTCGGGGCCGCGGAAGCGTCGATGCTCGGGCTCCTCGATCCCTCCCGGGTGGTGGACGGGACGGTGGTCCGGCTTCCCGACGCCTATCCCGTCTACGACGCCGCCAGCCGCGCGGCCGTCGCCGAGATCCGGTCCTGGCTCGGCGGATTCGAGAACCTGTACACCATCGGCCGCAATGGACAGCACCGCTACAACAATCAGGACCATTCCATGCTGACGGGCCTGTTCGCGGCGCGTACGATCGCGGGGAGCCCCCGCCCGATCTGGGACGTGAACGTGGAGGCCGCCTATCACGAGGAGGTGGAGGCGCCACGGGACGAGGAGGCCGCGGAGGCGGCGGAACCGGAGAGCGACCGGCTGACACCTCGACGGGCCCGGCGCGCCTCGGTGGAGGAGGTGCTGCGCGACGCGTTCGCCCGCTACGATCCGCTCGCCCTCGGCGCGGCCGTGGGCTCGACCGCGGGAGCCACGCTGTTCCTCGCCACCGCCTGGGCCCTGATCGCCTACGGGCCGCAGTACGCCGTTCCGCCCCTCACGCTGCTGGGCCACTACCTGTTCGGCTACACCGTCAGCTGGGGCGGGGCGATGGTGGGCACGGTCGAGGCGGTGGCGGGCGGTTTCGGGATCGGCTGGCTCCTGGCGGTCGCGATCAACACCTTGATCGGGTGGAGGGAGACCGTGCTGAGACGGGAGCTCGAGGCCCTCGGAACGATGGATCCCCTGACCCTGGAGGAGGGATGAGCCGACCGCTGAGCGAAGACGAACAGCGGCTGATCGAGGCGTCGGTCGCGCGCATGCGGGCGGGGGTGATGGCGATCGTGTTCGGGATGGTCGGGGGGGTCGGCCTGTTCGTGGCCACCGCGTGGCTTCTCGTCCGCGGGGGCCCCGACGTGGGCAGAAACCTCTCGCTGCTCCGACACTACTTCCCGGGCTACTCCGTCACCTGGCCCGGCTGCGTGATCGGGTTCGCGTACGGGGCGGTGGTCGGCGGGATCGTCGGCTGGTGTGTCGCCTGGATCTACAATCGCGTCGCTTCCCGGAACCTGGTGTCGTAGGGTCGGCTCCGAATGGAAGGCTCCGCCTCCATCCCGTTCTTCTCCGTCGTGGTCCCGGTTCGGGACGGAGGAAGGGCGTTCGCCCGATGCCTCGAGGCGCTCGCAGACTCCCGCTTCCACGAGTACGAGCTCGTGGTCGTGGACGATGGATCCACGGACGACTCGCGAGGGAGGGCGGAGCGGGCGGGAGCGCGAGTCTTCGAAACCGGGGGCGGCCTGGGTCCCGCAGCCGCGCGGAACCTCGGCGCCTCCGAGGCCCGAGGGCGCTGGCTCCTCTTTCTCGACGCGGATTGCGCCGTGCACGCCGACACGCTCGCGCGCGCCGCCGCGATCCTCCGGTCCGAACCCCGGCTGGTCGCCCTGTTCGGCAGCTACGACGCGGATCCCGCCGACCCCGGCCTCGTCTCCCGCTATCGAAACCTCCTCCACCACCACGTCCACCAGCGCGGGCGTACGGAGGCCTCGACGTTCTGGGCCGGCTTCGGTGCGGTCCGCAGGAAGGTGTTCGAGACCGTCGGAGGGTTCGACGCCGAACGGTATCGGCGGCCCAGCGTGGAGGACATCGACCTCGGGGTGCGGCTTCGAGCCCGAGGTCACGAGATCCGGCTCGCGCCGGACGTGCAGGTGACCCACCTCAAGTCGTGGTCGCTCGCGGAGATGGTGCGGACGGACGCGCTCCGTCGCGCGGCCCCGTGGACCGAGCTCGCGCTTCGCGCGGGGGGCTTTCCCCGTGATCTGAACGCGAGCCTTCGCGGCCGGGCCGGCGTGGCCGCCACGGGAGGAGCGGTCGCGTGCCTCGCGGCTTCTCCCTGGGCGGCCTGGCTGCTCCCGGTGGGCGCCGGGCTCGCGGCCGTCACCGTGGCGCTCGACATCGACCTCTTCCGCCTTCTCCGGGAACGGGGCGGATTCCGCCTCGTCGCCGCGGCGGTCCCGCTGCACGCCCTTCACCACCTCTCGGCCGCGTTCGGGTTCCTCCTGGGTCTCGCCCGCCACGTGCGGGGCAGCCGCCGGAACCGGAGGACGACCGGAACCGGAACCCGGAGGGATGTTCGCAGGTATGATTCATCGGACTCTTCGGATCCGGTCGCCCGAATCGCGGATCGGCCGCAATCTCGACCCGATACAGGAGGATCTTGACTCCATGACGGACCCGATCAAGACCAAGCTGATCGCCCTGGCGGTCGGGCTGGCGTGTCTGGGCATGGGCGTCGTGTTCGCGTCCACGCTCGACTGGACGCCGACCACGCAGGCGACGCAGACCAGCCGGAACGACATCGCGCCGGCCGCGCAGGCCGATCTCGAGGCCACCTCCAACGCGTTCACCCGGATCGCCGACCAGGTGACCCCCGCGGTGGTGTACGTCACCGGCAAGCGTGCGGTCTCGCGGGGCCGCTTCCCCGACTTCGGCCCGTTCGACGAGTTCTTCGACTTCCCGCGACGGCGAGACGACGACGAGGGCGAGCGTCGTTTCCGACCCAGCGGGGGATCCGGCGTGATCGTCCGTGAGGACGGTTACATCCTCACCAACAACCACGTGGTCGAGGATCTCGAGGACATCCGGGTGATGCTGCACGACCGCCGCGAGTTCGACGCCGAGATCGTCGGCCGCGATCCCTCGACCGACCTGGCCGTCCTGAAGATCGACGGCGACGACCTCCAGCCGGCGCGGCTCGCCGGGAGCGACCGGGTCCGGGTCGGCGAGTGGGTTCTCGCGCTCGGCAACCCGTTCGGGCTCGAGTTCACCATGACCGCCGGGATCGTCAGCGCGATCGGCCGCGGCAACCTCGGGATCATCAGCCGCGCCGAGAACCCGTACGCCATCGAGGACTTCATCCAGACCGACGCCGCGATCAACCCCGGCAACTCCGGCGGCCCGCTGGTGAACCTCCGGGGCGAGATCGTCGGGATCAACACCGCGATCGCCTCGCGGAGCGGCGGCTACCAGGGGTACGGCTTCGCCATCCCGGCGTCGATCGCCCGGAAGGTGATGACCCAGCTGATCGAGACCGGCGAGGTGCGCCGCGCCGTGCTGGGCGTCCAGATCCAGACCGTAACCCCGCTCGACGCCGAGGCGCTGGGTCTGGAGGAGATCGTCGGCGTCCGGATCGACGGGTTCACCGACATGGAGGAGAATCCGGCGCGTGAGGCGGGGCTCGAGGAGAACGACGTGGTGCTCGCGGTCGACGGCGAGAAGGTCGAGACCTCCTCCGAGCTCCAGCAGGCGATCGCCTTCCACGAGCCGGGCGACGAGGTCACCCTCACGATCTGGCGGGACGGCGATCGCGAGGAGATCGACGTCACCCTGGGCGAGCGCCCCCAGCCGGGCGAAGAGCCGGAGTTCGCCGGCCGCGACGGCGGGGAGGCGCGCGAGGCCGCCCTCGGCATGGAGGTACAGAACGTCACCCGACGCGTGCGGGCGGGGCTGGCCCGCCAGTTCCGCTTGGAGCCCTCCTCGATCCCGGACGGGGTCTTCGTGCGCGACGTCGACCCGCTCGGACCCGCCGCCGACGCGGGGATCCCCCACACCGCGATCATCGCCGAGGTGGGCGACGTCCGGGTGCGGAACGTCGAGGAGTACCGCTCCGCCGTGAGCGCGCTCGAGCCCGGCTCGGTCGTCTACCTCGAGGTGTACTTCCCCGTCAACGGCCAGACCACCAACGTGCCGATCCGCGTCCCCCGCTGACCCGGACCGAAAACCCGAAACACCCGTGCGAGCGCCGCCCCCGCCGGGCGGCGCTCGTGCTTTCGAACTGCGCCCTTCACCCCTATCTTTTGAGGATGCAGAAGCGCCGGTGCAGGCGCGCGCGCAGCGCCGCGCCGGCGTGCAGAGAAGTCGAGGAACTCGTCCCTTGGGTCGAGTGCAAGGCGGGCGACGAGGGCCCGCGAGGCGTGGAGAAATTCCACGCCGCAGCGAGCCCGACGGAGCCCGACGCCGCAATCGGCCCGCGCGACGAGTTCCCGCGCAAAGCGAGAGTGGTGGAACTGGTAGACACGCAAGCCTTAGGAGCTTGTGGCCGTCAGGCCGTGGGGGTTCGAGTCCCTCCTCTCGCACCAGATCGATCGCATACGATTCGCTGACCGGGAGATCGCGACCGTGGCCGAGGTCATCCAGCCCGAAACCTTGCGCGTCGAGGTCGAGCTCGAAGAGCTCGACGGGACCCGGCGGGAGCTCGCCGTGCGGGTCCCCCCCGAACCGGCCGAGCGCGTGCGGGAGCGGTACGTGCGCCGGTTCGCCAGCCAGGCGAAGCTCAAGGGGTTCCGGAAGGGGAAGGCGCCCGCGCAGCTGGTGGAGCAGAAGTACGGCGACGAGATCGGTCAGGAGGTGCTGAAGGATCTCCTCCGGGAGGGGTACCAGAGCGCCCTCGCGCAGGAGGAGCTCGAGCCGGTGGCCCCGCCCGAGATCTCCGACGTCCGGTGGCTCCCCGACGGCTCGCTCGAGTTCACGGCGACCCTCGACGTGGAGCCCGAGATCACGCTCGATCGCGTCACCGGGTTCCGCGTCGAGGAGACGGTGCGCGAGGTGAGCGAGGAGGACGTCGACCGCGTCCTCGAGCGCCTCCGCACCGACCGCGCCGACTGGCGCCCGGTCGACCGGCCGGCGCGCGAGGGAGACCGGGTGGTGTTCGACTCCGTCCCCCTGGACGACGAGGGAGAGCCGATGGAGAGCGAGCGGGTCGAGAACCACCAGGTCGAGCTCGGCTCGGGCTCGCTGCTGCCGGACTTCGAGGAGGGGCTCGAGGGTCTGGAGCCCGGCGAGCGGACCGACCTGGAGGTCGGCTTCCCCGAGGATCATCCCAACGAGGAGCTTCGGGGGCGAACGCGTACTTTCCGGGTCGAGGTGGACGCGGTGAAGGAGCGGGAGCTCCCCGGGCTCGACGCCGCGTTCGCGGGGGAGGTGGGCGAGTTCGACTCGGTCGAAGAGCTCCGCTCCCACGTCCGGGGCAACCTCGAGGAGGAGATCGCCCAGCAGTCCCGCCGCGAGGTGAACGAGGCGATCATCGACCAGATCATCGAGGCGAACCGCATCGAGGTGCCCGAGACCATGGTCGACCGCTATCTCGCGAACATGATGTCCGACCGCCGGGGCCCGATGGAGGGTCGCGTGCCCCCGGAGAAGTCGGACGAGGTCCGGGAGGTGCTGCGACCCGGAGCCGAGCGGGCGATCCGCCGCCACTATATCTTGAAACACGTCGCGGAATCGGAGGGCCTGGAGGTCGAGGAGGAAGAGCTCGAGGCCGCCCTCGCCGAGCGGATCGACACCGAGGAGATGTCGGTGAACGACGCCCGGCGTCGGCTCGAGCGCTCGGGAGATCTCGACGACCTCCGGTTCCACCTGAAGATGGAGAAAGTCTTCGACTGGCTGCGCGAGCGTTCGGAGATCGAGCCGGTGCCCGCGGAGAATCGATAGGAGAGGAAGGAGCACCGCACCATGCCGCTGATCCCCATCGTCGTGGAACGCACTGGACGAGGAGAGCGCTCCTACGACATCTACTCCCGGCTGCTCAAGGACCGGATCGTTTTCCTGGGCACCCCGATCAACGACGAGATCGCCAACCTCGTGATCGCCCAGCTGCTCTTCCTGCAGGCGGAATCGCCGGACAAGGACATCAACCTGTACATCAACAGCCCCGGCGGGGTGGCCTCCTCCGCCCTGGCGATCTACGACACGATCCAGTACCTGGAGAGCGACGTGTCGACGATGTGCATGGGGCTGTGCGCCTCGGCCGCGTCGCTGCTTCTGGCGGCCGGTACGCCGGGCAAGCGGTACGCGCTGCCCCACTCCCGGATCATGATCCACCAGCCGCTCGGCGGCGCCCAGGGGCAGGCCACCGACATCGAGATCCAGGCGCGGGAGATCCTCCACCTCAAGGAGCAGGTGAACGAGATCCTCGCCCGCCACACCCAGCAGTCGGCCGACCGGATCGCGGAGGACACCGACCGCAACTTCTGGATGGGAGCCGAGGAGGCGAAGGAATACGGCATGATCGATGCAATACTTGCCCATCACGAGGAGAGGGGCGACGGCGCCGGCGGGGAGGCTGCCGGAGCCGCCGAGCCCACCGAGGAGGAGGGCGAGTAGGCATGGGCAACGGGCACGACCATCGCGGAGGCCGCGGAACCGAGGAGCTCCGCTGCTCCTTCTGCGGCAAGAGCAAGGAGCACGTACAGAAGTTCATCAGCGGGCCCTCGGTCTACATCTGCAACGAGTGCATCAAGCTGTGCAACGAGATCCTCCAGGAGGAGGCGCTGCAGAGCCAGGCACGGCCGCTCCAGGAGCTGCCCACCCCGCAGGGGATCAAGGAGCATCTCGACGAGTACGTGATCGGCCAGGAGGCGGCGAAGCGGAGTCTCGCGGTGGCGGTCTACAACCACTACAAGCGGATCAACTCGACGCTCGAGGACGACGTCGAGATCGAGAAGTCGAACATCCTGTTCATCGGCCCCACCGGGGTCGGCAAGACGCTGCTGGCACAGACGCTCGCCCGCTTCCTCCAGGTCCCCTTCACGATCGCCGACGCGACGACCCTCACCGAGGCGGGCTACGTCGGGGAGGACGTCGAGAACATCATCGTGCGGCTCCTGCAGGCGGCGGACTACAACGTCGTCGAGGCGGAACGCGGGATCATCTACATCGACGAGCTCGACAAGATCGCCCGCAAGAGCGAGAACCCGTCGATCACCCGCGACGTGTCCGGGGAGGGTGTGCAGCAGGCCCTGCTGAAGATCCTCGAGGGGACGGTGGCCTCGGTGCCCCCCCAGGGCGGACGCAAGCACCCCCAGCAGGAGTACATCCAGGTCGACACCAGGAACATCCTCTTCATCTGCGGCGGCGCCTTCGACGGGCTCGAGCAGATCATCCGGCGGCGTACCGACGCGCAGGTGATCGGCTACTCCCGTCCGGCCGAGCGGGAGGAGAAGGAGCGGGAGGGCGCGGAGAACCCCGTCGCCCAGGTCGAGCCCGAGGATCTGATCCAGTACGGGCTCATCCCCGAGCTCGTGGGGCGGCTGCCCGTGATCGCCAACCTCGACCCCCTCGACACCGACACCCTCGTCGAGATCCTCCTCACCCCGAAGAACGCCCTCGTCAAGCAGTATCGGCGTCTCTTCGAGATGGAGAAGATCACGCTCAGCTTCCAGGACGACGCGATTCGGGCGATCGCCGAGCGGTCCGTGAACCGGAAGACCGGAGCGCGGGGGCTGCGCGCGGTGATCGAGGAGACGATGCTCAACATCATGTACGAGATCCCCTCCCGGTCCGACATCGAAGAGGTGGTGGTCACCCGCGAGACGGTGACCGAGGGGAAGCCCCCGATCTACGTGATGAAGCGCGCCGAGCGGCGCGACGCCGAGGCCTCGCCGCCCTCGCAGCAGGCCCGCGAGGCCTGACCCCCTCCCCCGGACCGTGCTCGAGGTCCACGACGTCCGGCGGGTGCTCTCCACCACCGATCCCGACGAGCGGCCCGACAGGCCCCTGCCCGAGATCGCCTTCGTGGGGCGCAGCAACGTCGGCAAGTCGTCGCTGCTGAACACCCTCTTCCGGCGCAAGCGTCTCGCCGGCACGAGCAAGACGCCCGGCAAGACCCGCTCGCTCGACTACTACGACGTGGGCGGCGGCTACTTCGTCGACCTCCCCGGCTACGGCTACGCCGCGGTGCCCGACTCCGTCCGGGAGCGGTGGGGCCCGATGATGGAGCGGTATCTGGGCGACAACCCCCGCCTCGCCGGGGTCGTCTCGCTGGTCGACGGCCGCCACGACCCCACGCGGCTCGACCGCCGGATGGTCGCGTGGCTCGCCGGGGAGGGGCTCCCCACCCTGGTGGTGCTGACGAAGGCGGACAAGGTGGGCCGCGGGAGACGGCGCGGCCGGATGGCCGAGAGCGCCGAGCAGCTGGGGCTCGACCCGGACCAGATGGTGTGGTTCTCGGCGAAGACCCGCGAGGGGAGGGACGCGATCTTCACCGCCCTGAGGCGGCTGCTGGAGTCGTCGGAGAGGTGAGGGGCGCGGTGATCGCGTCTCCCCGCTCCCGCGCCCCGCTCGCGGCGCTTCTCGCTCTCGCCTGCGCCACCCCGTCCGGCGAATCTCCCCCCGCACCCGACACCGGGGCGGGCGCCGACACCGCCGCCGTCTCCCCGCCGGCCCCGGACCGGAGCGAGCCGCCGCGCAGGCCGGGCACCCTCTCCTGGGAGGACCTCACCGTCCGGATGGTGGGCGAGAGCGGACCCAACGCGGGGCTTCGGATCGACGTCACGACCCTCCACCCCGAGGCGCTCCGCCTGGCGGGCGACGACGTCCGGGCGTATTTCGAGGATCTGGAGAAGCGCACCGCCGAGGCGATCGCCGGCGAGGAGCGGCGCGCCACTCCGTTCCTGGTGGGCTTCACCGGATTCGAGAAGGAGGTGTCGTTCGATCCCACCCGGCTGCGGCTCCGAAGCGAGGGGTCGACCCACTACCCCCGTACGATCGTCCCTGCCAGCCCCGCCTTCGACCGCCGTCTGGTGGGCCTCTACGAGACCGTGTACGCCGTGTACCTGTTCGAGCCCGACATCGACCTGCTGGCCACCCTCGAGTTCCGCTACGACGACCTCTCCACCGGCTCGCGGTGGCGGAGGGTCGTCGAGGAGATCGAGCGCGCCAAGACCCGGGATCTGGGCGAGAGAAGACGAAAGGAGGAGCCGTGAACGAGGAATCGTTCCGCATCGTGGTGACGGGAGCGAGCCGGGGGATCGGGCTCGAGTACGCCCGGCAATGGTCGCGGGCCGGACGGAGGGTCTTCGGGCTGGCGCGCGATCCGGAGGGATCCGACGGTCTGATGGCCCTCGCCGGGGAGCGGCCCGACCTCGTCGTCCCGGTCGTCTGCGACGTCACCGACCCCGACTCCGTGGCGGAGGCCGCCGACCGGGTGGCCAAGGACGTCGACGGGGTGGAGATCGTGGTGAACAACGCCGGCGTCATGGGGAAGAAGCAGGACATCGGGGCCCTCGACCTCGACGACGTCCGCCGAGTATTCGAGACGAACACCATCGGCCCGATCCGCGTCACCCGGGCGTTCCACCCCCTTCTCCGGGCGGGCCGGGAGCCCCGCAGGCTGGTCCACATGACCTCGCTGATGGGCTCGATCGACGACAATCGCAGCGGCGACTCCTACGCGTACCGGATCAGCAAGTGCGGGCTGAACATGGCGAGCCGGAGCATGGCGGTGGACCTGAGGGGCGAGGGGATCGCCTCGGTGGTGCTGCATCCGGGGTGGGTGCAGACCGACATGGGAGGATCCGGGGCCCGCACGGCCACCGACGAGGCGGTCTCGGACCTGATCGGGACGATCGAGGGGCTGACGATGGCGGACACCGGGAATTTCTACGATCGCACCGGGGACCCGCTGCCCTGGTAGGGGTGCGCCGTCCGACGCTCACCGGAGGCCGGGGTCCCCGGTGGTGGGAAACCCCTACGTCAGCTCGTACTTGTTCAGCTTCCGATAGAGCGTCCGCTCGCCGATCCCCAACATCTCCGCGGCCTCCCGCCGGTTCCCGTCGACCGCCTCCAGCGTGCGCTCGATCGCGATCTTCTCGAGCTCTTCGAGGCTCATGCCCACCCGGAAGCCGTCCCCGGCCGGCTCTTCGGCCTCGACCTCCTCCTCCGCTCTCTCCGCCTCGGCCGTCCCCGGCACGGGAACCAGGGCCATCCGCCCCTCCTCGTCCGGCTCCGGCACCATCTCGACCGGGCGGAGCGACTCGCCCCTCCCCCGCTCCTCGACCAGGAGAGATCGGATCTCCTCGTACTCGCGCCGGATCTCGTCCAGCTCCCCCTTGAGGTCCCGGTAGAGCCACCCCAGCATCGACTCGATCCGCTGGGAGCGATCGCCCTCCTCCTCGAAGCCGACCGGCAGCAGCCGCTCGGGCCCCGCGCGGGAGTAGATCTCGTCGGGGATGTCCTCGGCCCGGATCTTCGTCCCCGGGGTGAGCACCATCATGCTCTCGACGAGGTTCCGCAGCTCGCGGACGTTGCCGGGCCAGTCGTAGTTCACCAGCACGTCCATCGCCTCGTCGGAGATCCCCACGAACTCGATGTCGTTCTCCTCGCAGAACTCCTGGACGAAGTGGTGGACGAGCAGGGGGATGTCCTCGCGCCGCTCCCGGAGCGGGGGCATCCGGACGTACAGGACGGCGAGCCGGTAGTAGAGGTCGCGTCGGAAGCCCCCCTCCTCCACCTCGGCCTCGAGGTCCTTGTTCGTGGCCGTGATCACCCGTACGTCCACGCGGATCGGCGAGGAGCCACCGACCCGCATGAACTCCCGCTCCTCCAGCACCCGCAGCAACTTCACCTGGGTCGCCGCCGGCATCTCCCCCACCTCGTCGAGAAAGAGGGTCCCGCCGTCGGCCACCTCGAACCGCCCCTTCCGGAGGCTGGTGGCACCGGTGAAGGCCCCCTTCTCGTGCCCGAACAGCTCCGACTCCAGCAGGCTCTCGGTGAGCGCCGCGCAGTTCACCGGGATGAACGGCTTGCCGCTCCG
>JAWVZN010000035.1:0-24008 GCA_033722155.1 Gemmatimonadota bacterium
CCTGGCCCAGGAGGACCTGCCTGCGGGTGGTGGGGCCCGTCTCCACCGTGCGGGGGGGATCCTCGTCCGCCTGCTTCACCACCCCGACGCTCTTGGCCGCCCGCCGGCGCGGGCGGTCTTCGCTTCCTGGAGCGCCAGCGCGAGCTCGCGGGCCGCGCTCGCGCTCGACCGGGGGTTCTGCCCGGTGATCACCCGGCCGTCGCGCTCGACGTGGTCGGCCCAGTTCTCCTCCGCCACGAAGTGGGCGCCCTCCTCCCGCAGCCTCGACTCGAGCAGGAACGGCATCTCCTCCACCAGGCCGACCTCCCGCTCCTCGGCGTCGGTGAACGCGGTCATCCGCACGCCGTCCACGAACGGCCGGCCGTCGGCCCGCTCGATTCCGACGAAGGCGGCGGGGCCGTGGCACACCGCCGCGATCGGCTTGTCGTCGCGGGCGAACGCGAGCAGGAGCTCGGTGAGCTCACGGTTGCCCGGGAAGTCGAACATGGTTCCGTGGCCCCCGGGGAGGAAGATCGCGTCGTGCTCGGCGGGGTCGATCACGGCCAGCTCCAGGGTGTCACGGAGGCGCGCCAGCGCGTCCTCCCACCGTTCCGCCGCCTCCTCGTCGGGCTCGCTGCGGGGATCGATCGGCACGATGCCTCCCTCCGGGCTGGCGACGGTGACGGCGTAGCCGTGGTCGAGGAACTCCCCGTACGGGACGGCGAACTCCTCGAGCCAGAGTCCCGTCGGCGTGTCCTCGTCGACCCGGTCGCGGCTGGTCACCACCACGAGAACGTCGGTGTCGAGCGGATCGTCGTTCATCGGCGCCTCCCTCGGAATCGCATGGATCGCTCTCGACTCTCACCATCGAGGCTACTCGAAGGGGGCGGGGGGCGCTGTGCGGCGCCTGACGGGAGTCGGGCGGTGCGGCCAGCTTCCCGACGCGTAACTTCGGCAGCCCTGTCCCTCTTCCCCCAGATCGGAGGCGTCCGATGCGTACGAATCCGCTCACGCTGGCGCCGCTCGCCGCGGTACCCATGGTGATCGCGCTCGCCGCCGGGCCGGCCGCGGCCCGGCAGGCCGAGCCCGCGCTCGTGGTCCTCAACAAGGCGGCCGCCGAGGCGGTGCTGGTCGATCCCGCCACCCGCGCCGTGTTCGCGGTGCTCCCCACCGGCGAGGGCCCCCACGAGGTCGCCCTCTCGCCTGACGGGGACCGGGCGTATGTCACCGACTACGGGGTCCGCGACGCCCCGGGCCACACGATCACGGTTCTGGACCTCGCGGAGCGGGAGGCGACGGCGACCTGGGATCTCGGCACCTATACGCGTCCCCACGGGATCGCGGTGGACGAAGCGGGCTCGGTGGTGTGGGTGACCGCCGAGGGCGCGGAGGCGGTGCTGGAGCTGGACACGGGGAGCGGCGAGATCCTGCGGGTGTGGCGGACGGATCAGCGGGTGAGCCACATGCTCGCGCCCACCCCCGACGAGGAGAAGCTGTACGTGGCGAACATCGGCTCGGGGACGGTGAGCGTGATCGACCGCTCCACCGACGAGGTGACCACGATCGAGACCGGCGAGGGGGCGGAGGGGATCGACGTCTCCCCGGATGGCGAGGAGGTGTGGGTCACCAACCGGGGCGAGAACACGATCTCGGTGATCGACGTCGCGACCGACGAGGTGATCGCCGGGCTCGAGAGCGGGGGAGAGATGCCGATCCGGATCAAGTTCACCCCGGACGGGGCCGAGGCGTGGGTCTCCAACGCCCGCTCGGGCACGGTGAGCGTCTTCGACGCGGAGACCCGGGAGCGGATCGCGCTCCTCCCGGTGGGCGCCGCGCCCGTCGGGATCCTGGTCACCCCCGACGGCGGCCACGTCTTCGTGGCGAACACCCGGGACGACCGGGTCACGATCTTCGACGCGGAGACCCTCGAGCGGGTCGGGTCCTTCGCCCCCGGCGACGAGCCGGACGGGATGGCGTGGAGCCCCTCGGTGCCGGGCCCGCGGGAGCCGGCCCGCGAGGAGGCCGAGCCCGCGATGCCCCCGGCCGATCCGGCCGACGTCGCCAGCGTGGACGCGATCGTTGCCGCGCTCTACGACGCGATCTCCGGCCCGGCCGGCCCCCGCGACTGGGACCGCCTCCGCTCGCTCTTCGTCCCCGGGGGGCTCCTCGTGCCGGCGTTCCCCGAGGCGGGTGCCCCCCGCTCGCTCGACGTGGAGGAGTACATCGCCGTGGCCGGCCCCCAGCTCGCCGAGCGGGCCTTCTACGAGTCGGAGACGGCGCGGACCATCCACCGGTTCGGCAACGTGGCGGTCGTGATGAGCGGGTACGCGTCGCGGACCGCGCCGGACGGGGAGCCCTTCTCCCGGGGGGTGAACGCCATCACCCTGGTGGACGAGGGGGAGCGATGGGCGGTCGTCTCGATCGCGTGGGACGTGGAGCGGGAGGGGAACCCCCTTCCGGAGGAGTACCGCTAGACGGCGGAGCGCGTCGTGGCTCTCGGGGCGGTGTCGTCCGGGCGACGGACAGCGCGCCCCGCGGACCCTACCCTCCTTCGCGAGAGAGCCCGAATCGAATCCGACGAGGAGGACCCCGATGCGACTGTACCTGATGCAGCACGGCCTGGCGACGTCGAAGGAGGAGGACCCCGACCGTCCCCTGACCGACGAGGGGCGGGCGGAGGTGGAGCGGGTCGCCCGCGCGGCCTCCAGGGTCGGCATCGAACTCGACGCGATCCACCACTCCGGCAAGTTGCGGGCGCGCCAGACCGCCGAGATCCTCGCGGAGCGGCTCCAGCCCGGCCGGGTGGAGGAGCGCGAGGGGATCTCGCCGACCGACGATCCGTCGATCGTGGCCGAGGAGGTCGCGGAGCGGTCGCGGCCGCTCTCGCTGGTGGGCCATCTCCCGCACCTCGAACGGCTCGCCTCGCTGCTCGCCGCCGGCGACCCCGACGCCTCGGTGGTCGCCTTTCGCAACGCGGCTCTGGTGTGCCTCGAGCGGGACGGCGAAGGGGCGTGGGGCCTGCGGTGGATCCTCCATCCGGAGCTCGTGCCCCCGGCCTGACGGAATCGGCGATCGGCTACCGGCGCCGGTACGTTCCCGTCAGGTCGGCCTCGCCCAGGACGCGGCCCTCCATCGCCTCCTCCAGCTCGCCCTTTGTCGCGCCCGGATCGAGGCCGAGGTCGGCGTCGAGGGCGTACAGCGTGAAGACGTAGCGGTGGGGGTCGCCGGGCGGCGGGCACGGGCCCCCGTAGCCGAGGTCGTCGAAATCGTTTCTCCCGTTCACGGCCTCGCCCAGGTAGTCGAGACGCGGCGCGTCGCCGACCGCCTCGGGAAGCTCGGAGAAGTGGCCCGGAATTCCGTAGAGCACCCAGTGGACGAAGGGTCCACCGGGAGCGTCGGGATCGTCCACCACGAGGGCGAACCTCTCGGCGTCCTCCGGAGCCTCGCTCCACGACAGCGCCGGCGAGACGTCCTCGCCGTCGCACGTGAAGCGCACCGGGATCGTGCCCTCGTGGTCGAAGGCGGGGCTCGTCAGCGAGAATGCCATCGGGGTCTCCTTCCCGGGGGCCGCGCGCTCGCCCGCCGGTGCGTCGTCCGCGCCGTCGTCGGCGGGGGAGGCGGCCTCCCGCTCGGGTCCGCCCATACGTTGGCGCTCGCGGGGTGGGCCCGCCGTCAGGTCGTTGACCCCGAACGCGTCAGCGCGCCTCCGGCGTCACCGTGCCCGCGTGCTCGGCGCCGTCCCGCCTCCACACGACCTCCACCGGCTCACCCGCCTCCAGCGTCGAGAGGATCTCCGTGTACCCGTAGACGTCGGTCACCTCGCGGCCGGCGAGGCGGACGATCACGTCGCCCGCCTCCAGCCCCGCCGCGTCCGCCGGTCCGCCGGCCCGGACCGAACCGAGCGCCAGTCCCTCGCCGGCGTGGCCGTAGTCGGGGACGACCCCGAGCGCCACGTCGAAGGCCATCGCGCGCCGCTCGGTCTCCGGCGCGCGGGTGAACGGGATCGGTCGCCCCGCGGCCACCGCCGCCACGAGGGCCTTCGCCAGCCGCACCACCCGCTCTGTCCCCCGGGCGCGGATCGTCTCCGGGTCGTCGCCGGGCCGGTGGTACTCCTCGTGGGTGCCGGTGAAGAGGGCGATCACCGGAATCCCGGCCCCGTAGAAGGCGGCGTGATCGCTCGGTCCGTAGCCGTCCGGCACCCGCTCGAGCTCCGGCGCCTTTCCGGCGGCCGCGAGGCTGTCGAGGATCGTCGGCCACGCGCTGGAGGTCCCGGTCCCGTAGACGGTGAGGGCGTCCCGCATCCGGCCGATCATGTCGAGGTTCACCATGGCGACGGTCTCCTCGAGCGGCCAGAGCGGGGACTTCGTCCAGTGCTGGGAGCCCAGGGTCCCGAGCTCCTCGCCGCCGAAGGCGAGGAACACGAGCGAGCGAGCCGGGGGATCGGCGGCGAAGGCCTCGGCCAGCTCGAGGAGTCCCGCCACCCCGGAGGCGTTGTCGTCGGCCCCGTTGTGGATCGCGCCCGTCCCCGGGGCCAGCGAGCCGACGACCCCGCGGCCCAGGTGGTCGTAGTGGGCCCCGACCACGACCGCCTCCCCGCGGAGGTCGGGATCGGCGCCGCGGAGCACCCCGACCACGTTGGCGGTGGTGGAGAGCTCCGCGGCGTGTCCGGCTCCCCGCTCCCCGTGGGCGGCCGGGGCCGTCTCCCGCCGGGCGTGGGGATCGCGCTTCAACGCGGCCGGAAAGGAGAACTCCTGCCGGTACCCGTCGGCCAGCGGCTCGAGGCCGAGGGCCGCGAACCGCTCCGCGATCCACCCGGCGGCCCGCTCGGCCCCCGCGGTCCCGGCCTCCCGCCCCTCCATGGAATCGGCGGCCAGTACCGCGATCGTCCGGCAGATCTCGGCGGCGGTGATTGCGGGGGTCGGCTCGGGGGGAGGTAGATTCTCCCCGCATCGGAGGACCGAATCCCGATCGGCCACGGACTGGGCGGCGGTAGCGGGCACGGTCGCCAGAAGGGCTGCGAGCGCCGGGAGCGCCACGAGAACCCGAATCGACATGGACGTCCTCGAATCGACGAAGCCACGGAAAGGATCGACGATGACACGGAGGAATATGGGACCGGTTCGCCTCGCTGTCCCGTCCGTCCTGCTCGCCATGGTGCTCGCGTGCGGGCCGGGCGGCGAGGAGGCGGGCCGGATCGAGTCCGACACGGCCGCCGGGGGTTCTCGGAGCGCCACCGTGGAGCCGCTTCCCTCCCGCGGAGACTCCGCCGTCGTCCGCGGGCTCGAGCCCGACGAGAGACCGTACCTGGCGAACCTCCGTCAGCTCACCTTCGAGGGGCAGAACGCCGAGGCGTACTGGGGGCCCGACGACGACCGGCTGATCTTCCAGGCCACCCCCGACTCGCTCGCGTGCGACCAGATCTTCACCATGCGGGCCGACGGCCGGCGGAAGCGGATGGTGTCGACCGGCGGCGGGGTGACGACCTGCGCCTTCTTCTTCTATCCCGAGGGCGAGCGGATCCTCTACTCCTCGACCCACACCGGCATGGAGGCGTGCCCGCCGCGCCCCGACTACAGCCGGGGCTACGTGTGGCCGATCCACCCCGAATACGACGTGTTCGCCGCTCGCCCGGACGGAAGCGACCTCGTGCGCCTGACCGACACGCCGGGTTACGACGCCGAGGCGACGTTCCGCCGCGACGGCTCGAAGATCGTCTTCACCTCGGTCCGCGACGGGGATCTGGAGATCTACACCATGGATCCGGACGGCTCGAACGTGTCCCGGCTGACCCACGAGGAGGGATACGACGGTGGACCGTTCTTCAGCTACGACGGCACGAAAATCGTCTATCGCGCCCACCATCCCGAGGGGGAGGAGGCGCTCGCCGACTACCGCGAGCTGCTCGCCGACGGCCTGGTCCGGCCGAGCCGCATGGAGATCTGGGTGATGGACGCCGACGGCTCGAACAAGCGCCAGGTCACCGACAACGGGGCGGCGAACTTCGCGCCCTACTTCTTCCCGGACGGCGAGCGGATCGTCTTCGCGAGCAACGTGCACGACCCCGATGGCCGGAACTTCGACCTGTACGCGATCGGCATCGACGGCACGGGCCTCGAGAGGATCACCCACCACCCCGAGTTCGACGCCTTCCCGATGTTCAGCTCCGATGGCGCGAAGCTCGTCTGGGGCTCGAACCGGTACGGCGCGAAGGAGGGCGACACCAACGTGTTCGTGGCCGACTGGGTGGGCAGGTGACCACCCGTATCCTGGGTTACCGCGCCGTTCGAGCCGTCCCGTTACCGTCTATCCGGATTCGACACGACGGTTCTGCAACCGAGGAGGGATCACGATGCCGAGCAAGGACGAGCTGAAAGGGAAGGCGAAGCAGGCGAAGGGCAAGGCCGACCAGGCGATGGGCAAGGCCAAGGAGAAGGCCGGCGAGATCGCCGACAGGAAGGACCTGCAGGCGAAGGGCAAGGCCCAGCGGGCGAAGGGCAAGGCCGAGGAGGCCGTCGGCAAGGCCCAGGAGAAGTACGGCGAGGCCAAGCGGAAAGCCGGCGAGAGGGTCGAGAAGGCCGGAAAGAAGTTGAGCGAGGCCGCGGAGAAGGCCGGAGAGGCCGCCGAAAAGGCGAAGGAAGGCGGCGAGAAGGTCGAGAAGGCCGGCAAGAAGATGAAGCGGTGAAGATCCGGGCCGCCGCTTCGTCGGCTTGACACGAGGAACCGGCGAGCCCAGGTTTAGACGGATCTAAATCTGGGCTTCGTCCTTGGGAGGTCGCATGCGCGCGCCTTCGGTTTCTTCGCTTCTTCTCGCCGCGCTCGTCGCGTTCGCCCCGGACGCCTCCGCCCAGGAGCTCGATGCTCCCCTGGTCACCGATCGGCCCGACTTCACCGAGAGCGCCGTGGCCGTTCCGGCGGGACGGGTGCAGCTCGAAGCGGGGGCCACGTTCGCCTCCGCCGACGACGTCGACGAGCAGGAGGTGGGCGAGGCCCTCCTGCGGATCGGCGTCGCCCCCCGCGTCGAGGTGCGGGTGGGGATTCCGAGCTGGGCGCGGGTGGATCTGGACGGCGGAAGCGTCGACGGGCTGACGAACGCGTTTCTCGGATCGAAGGTCGAGCTGACCGACCCGGGGCGTCCCACCGAGGTCGCCCTGCTCGCCGGCACATCGGTTCCCACCGGCAACGACGACGTGGCGGTGGACGCGTGGGAGCCCGAGGCGATCCTCGCGGTCGGCTGGACGGTGCCCGCTCCGTGGAGCCTGGGGGCGAACGCGGGGTGGAGCTGGATCGACCGCGGCGGGGAGCGGGCCCACCAGGGCTCCGCCAGCGTCGCGGTGGGAAGGGAGCTGACCGAGCGGCTCGGCGGGTTCCTCGAAACCTTCGGGTTCGTGACCGAGGGGACGGAGGGCGAGACGGCCTTCCTCGACGGGGGTCTCACCTGGCTCGTCTCCTCGGATCTCCAGCTCGACGCCCGGCTGGGCGCCGGCCTCACCGACGAGTCCGACGACTGGTTCGCGGGGGTGGGCCTCTCCCACCGGTGGTGAGCCCCGGTTGACCAAGGCGGAACTTCGCGACCGGACCTGGGGCGCGCTGGCGGCGGCCGACGCCGACCGCTTCCCCGGGGCCGAGGGCAGGATCCCGAACTTCGTCGGCGCCGAGGAGGCGGCCGAGCGCCTCCGCGGGCTCGAACTGTGGGATTCGGCCGCCACCCTGAAGGCGAACCCCGACAGCCCCCAGTGGCCGGTCCGCCAGCGCGCCCTCGAGGACGGCAAGACCGTCTTCATGGCGGTCCCCAGGCTCGCCGACGAGCGTCCCTTCTTCCGCCTCCATCCCGACGAGATCTCGACCACGCCGCGGAAGGCCTCCTCCATCAAGGGCGCCTCGCGGGAGGGGAGGAAGGTCGCGGTGGAGGAGCTCGAGCCGGTCGACCTGGTCGTGGTGGGATCCGTCGCCGTCGCTCCGGACGGCGCCCGTCTCGGGAAGGGCGGCGGCTACAGCGACCTCGAGTTCGCGCTCGCGAAGGAGGCCGGGCTGATCGACGAGGGGACCGTCGTGGTCACCACCGTCCACGAGATCCAGGTGGTCGAGCCCGGCGAGATCCCGATGAGGGATCACGACGTCCCGCTGGATCGGATCGTTACCCCGGAGCGGACGATCGGGTGCGACGGGATCCACGATCGTCCGACCGGGATCCGGTGGGAGGATCTCGACGAGGAGAAGATCGAGGCGATCCCGCTGCTGGAGCGGCTCCGGGACCGAGGAAGCGGCTCCTCGGAGCGGTAGTTTCGCCGCAGTCGGTCAGCCGCGCACCAGCTCCCCCGGGAAGCGGGAGCAGCACGCCATCACCCAGGTGATGGCGGCGGTGTCGTACTCGTCACCGGACTCGTGGTCCTCGAAGAACTCCTCGAGGCCCGCCACCCGGTCGGGCCACTCGCCCACCGCCTGCAGTCCGATCGAGATCCCGTAGTTCGTGAACGCGAACTTGACGTCCCGCAACCGCGGATCGCGGCAGAAGTAGCCGGGCGGGTCGATCCACATCCGGTCGAGCTCGTGCAGCGAGCGCATCCGTTGCAGCTCGGCCCACCGCTCCTCGGGAAAGAAGTGGGTCATCCACAGCATCATGCCGAGGCCGAGGTCCTGGTGGATCCGGAGGTCCGGGTAGCTGTCCTCGACCAGATCCTCCAGCTCCTCGATCTCGTCGGCGAGCGCCTCCTCGTCCAGGAGCCGGTAGACGACATAGCCGTGGAAGGGGTCCAGCGCGCCGTAGCCGTAGCCGGGATACGGGTCGCTCAGGTCCTCCTTCATCTTCCACACGATCCCGCGCCCGGGCTCGACGAAGGGCTCGTGGATCTCACGGACGAGCTCGAGGGCGCGCCGCCGGTACTCCGGCTTCGCCTCGCCCAGACGCCACAGGGCGTAGAGCCACATCGCGAGGTAGTGGTAGTACTGGCCATCCCGGTCGGGGGTCTCGCCGATCCGGATCCCCCGCTCGCGCCCCAGCACCCGCTCGACCTCCGCCACCACCCGCTCGGCCTCGGCGAGCCACCGCTCCTCCCCCAGCTCGCGGTGGAGCGAGGCGAGGAGCACCACGCCGAAGGCGTCGGTCCACAGGTAACGGGGCCCGTCGGGCCAGAGCCCGCTCTCGCGCATCCACTCCAGCCGCCTCAGGACCCAGCCGGTGTCCTCCGGGGGGAGGGAGGGCCCGGTCACACCCCGAACGGGTAGGTGTCGGGCACGCCCTCGAGCTCCGCCGAGCGCAGCGGGGTCACTCCCCCGGTCTCGTCGAACCAGATCCACTCGTCGAACTGCCGGGGAAGGTTCGCCTGGAAGTAGTGGCTCTGCAGCTCGGTCTCGGGGCGGTACACGACACCGATCGCCCGCTCCAGCCGCGGATCCTCCAGTTCCTCGCGGAGCTCGTCACGGGCGGCGTCCCGCAAGGCGAGCAGGAAGGCGGGAAGCCCGGAGTCGTGGCAGAGCCGCTCGTAACTCCGCTCGTGGGAGGGGCGGACGTCCTTCAGCTCCATCGGGCCCTCCCACCGCGATGCCGCCGCCACGGTGCCGTGATCGGTGCCGAAACCCACGAGGTACGCCCCCTCGCCCCACTCCTCGCGGCACAGCTGGCCGAGGTTCACCTGGCCGCGGGCCCCCATCTCGGTGGCGCGGGCGTCGCCCAGGTGGCTGTTGTGGGCCCACACGACCGCCCGGGCGTCGGGGCCGCGCTCCTCGAGCAGCAGCCGCAGCGTCCCGAGCATGTGGGTGTCGCGGAGGTTCCACGACTCCTCGCCCCCGTAGTACATGGTGCGGTAGTACCGCTCCGCGTTGGCCACGAGGCGGGCGTTCTGGACGGCGTCGTGGAAGCGGGTCCCGTCGCGCCGGAGGTACTCCATCCGCTTTTCCAGCAGGTCCTCCAGCATCGCGACCACCTCGGGCTCGCACGGCTCGAGCCGCCCGCGGACCACCTCCCGGCCGTAGACCGCCGGGTCGGTCTCCCAGGGCGAGAGGCAGCCGTACCGCTTCCGGGCGACGTCCGCGGCGTCGGGATCGACGTCCCCGAGATACTCCAGCACCCGCTGGATGGAGGTGTGGAGGCTGTACAGGTCGAGGCCGTAGAAGCCGACGCGGGCGTCGGGGTCGGCCTCCGCGTTCCGCTCGTGGAGCCAGTCGACCAGCTCGCGGAACTCCCGGTTTCGCCACATCCAGGTGGGAAAGCGCGAGAAGGCGGTCCACTCCGTCTCGGGGGCCTCCTCGTGACGCACGTAGTGGTCGATCCGGGAGGCGTCGGGCCAGTCGGCCTCGGCGGCGACGACGGAGAAGCCCTTCCGCTCGATCAGCTCGCGGGTGATCCGGGCGCGCATCCGGTAGAACTCGCTGGTCCCGTGGGTCGCCTCGCCGAGGCACACGACCCGCGCGTCCCCGATCCTCACGAGCAGGGAGCCGAGGTCGGCCCCGCGGATGGAATCGAATTCCTCGGCCGACTCGTGGATCAGTCCGGGCACCCCGCCCGGGTTGCCGGTGGAGGCGAATCGGCCGCGCCCCGTGGCGGGGCGCCGGCCCGTGCCGCTCTGCTCCTCCTCCCACCCTTCGTCGCCGACCAGGGGAACGAAGCGAACCCCGCCGAGCTCCTCGCGCTCGTACTCGTCCTCCCCCACCCGGGTGATCCGGACGAGCTCCTGCAGCCGCGGCGTGGGCCCGATCGGGATGACGAGGCGCCCGCCGACGGCGAGCTGATCCCTCAAGGGACCGGGCACCTCCGGGCCGCCGGCGGCCACGACGATCCCGTCGTACGGGGCGTGCTCGGGCCACCCCCTGGTGCCGTCGCCGTGGCGGACGTGGACGTTCTCGTAGCCGACCTCCTCGAGACGGTGGCGGGCCCACTCGGCCAGCGCGGCGTACCGCTCGATCGTGTACACCTCGGCGGCGATCCGGCCGAGAACGGCGGCCGCGTAGCCCGAGCCGGTGCCCACCTCCAGCACGCGGTCGTCCGGCTCCAGCTCCAGCAGGTCCGCCATCAGCGCCACGATGTAGGGTTGGGAGATCGTCTGCTCCTCCGCGATCGGGAGGGGCCGATCCTGGTAGGCGAACTCGGCGAGCTCCTCGGGGATGAACGCCTCGCGGGGGACCGTGCGCATCGCGTCGAGCACCGCCGGATCGCGAATTCCCCGGCCGGCGATCTGGCTCTCCACCATGCGTCGGCGGCGTCTCTCGCTCATGCCGTCCTCATTGTCGGCTCCGGAGGGAGAAGGGACCGTAGGTTGTCTTACGGGGGATCGGGGCCGACCCGCCCACTGTGGCACCGGTCTTGCTACACAGAGAGGGCCCCCTCGGGCCCCATCCGCCCGCGGGCCGAACGGAGGAGCGTCACGCTCCGGTGGCGAGCCGGGCCCCTCTCCTCCCTACGAGCCGTCTCCTCCCCGGCCGAACACCGTGCCGTGAGGCTTGGCGGCCCCCGTGGATCCGTGGGGCCACGCCCCCCGCTCGAAGCTCACCCCGGCTCGCTCCGATCCCGGAGCGCGGAACCCCTCGTCGAGGCCGAGCTCCCCGCTCTCCGGGTCGATCGTGGCGATGAACAGGCGCCGCTCCCCGTCGCCTCGATCGGCGATCACGATCCGGTTCCCGCCCGGATCGAGGGCGAGCCAGTGGGGGAAGTTGCGGGAGCCCAGCGTGAGCCGGGAGGCCTCCCGCGGATCGGCGGGGTCGGAGACGTCGAGGGCGACGATCGCGTGGGCGGTCGGGACGGATTGGACCCACCACCGGCCGTGGACCACGGGCACCGCGCACCCGCCGCCGTCGAAGGAGTGGACGTGCTCGGCGGTGGGCTCCTCCCCGGCGAGGCCGACGATCCGGTACAGGCCGCAGGCGAAGGTGGAGACGAGGACGGTCTTCCCGTCGGCGAGCAGCCGGGGCTCTCCCGGCTGCTCGTCCTCGTACCCCTTCGGGCCCGGGGGCGGGTCGATCGTCTTCACGATCGACAGATCGGATAGGCGCCACACCTGGACCACCTCGGTACGGCCGCGTCGGCCGCCGTCGAAGCCCATGTCCTCCCCCATGTCGTAGCTGGAGACCACGATCCTGTCGAGCGCGGGGACGACCGCGAGCGAGTAGGGGCGGATCAGGGCGTCGGGACGCGCCGGATCGGCGGCGCTGGCGGAGCGCACGATCTCGCCGGAGTCGGCGATCTCGACCAGCCCCCCCGGGTCGACGTTGGCCTCGCCGCGGCCCTGGAAGGTAGCCAGCACGTTCCCGTTCGGCAGCCGCTCGTAGCTGTGGGGATGGGTGTATCCCGCGGCGGCCCCGAACGAGCCGAGGAGGCGGGGGGATCGCGGCTCGTCGAGGTCGAAGCGGAAGGTGATCCCGGCGAGGAAGCCGTTGGCGAAGAGGATCCGGCTCACCGGCATCCGGTGCTCGGTGTGGTGGGGGAGGGTGCCGCGGCGGTCGACCGTCAGGGTCGTCACGACCCGCCCGTACTCCGGGCTCGCGGGGTCGGCGTCGAGAACCGCGAGGAAATCGTCGTGGCGCCGGTCGACGTCGGCGGACCAGGCGAAGAGCCACGGGGCGGCCGCGCGGCCGGGCGCCTCCTCCGTCCGTGTCTCCGCGCCGGCCACGTCCGGACCGTCCGGCTCGGGCGCCGCGCCCGCGGGTGCGCGCGCGGCTCCCCCCTCGTCCCCGCAACCGGGCGCGAGCCCCGTCAGCAGGACGAGGAACACGAGCGGGAGGATGCTTCGCGGGTTCACCGACGATAAGATGAACGGGACGTGGCCCGGACGCATCCACCCCGCATCGCCTCGATCCTCCTGGCGTCCGCCCTTCTCGCCGGCTGTGGGGACGGGGGCGGGACCCCTCCCTCCTCCAACGGACAGAACGGCGTGGAGGTCCGCCTGGAGCGGATCGCCTCGGGGCTCGACTTCCCGCTGTACGTCACCGCGCCTCCGGACGACCCGCGCCTGTTCGTGGTGGAGAAGACGGGCCGGATCCTGGTCCGGCGGGAGGGACGGATCCTGGAGGCGCCCTTCCTCGATCTCTCCGGCCTCGTCTCCGGTGGATCCGAGCAGGGCCTCCTCTCGCTCGCCTTCCACCCCGACTACGCCGCCAACGGGCGCTTCTTCGTGAACTACACCGATCGGGCGGGCGACACCCGGGTCGTCGAGTACGGGGTCTCGGCCGACCCCGACCGGGCCGATCCGGACCCGGTCCGCACCGTCCTGGCGGTCGAGCAGCCGTTCTCCAACCACAACGGCGGGCTGGCGCTGTTCGGCCCCGACGGGATGCTGTACGTGGGGATGGGCGACGGCGGCTCGGCGGGCGACCCGAGGGAGAACGGGCAGGACACCTCCACCCTGCTGGGCGCGTTGCTGCGGCTCGACGTCGACGGCGGCGACCCCTACGCGATCCCCGCCGACAACCCGCTCGTCGAAGAGCCGGGCGCCCGCGGGGAGATCTGGGCGTGGGGACTCCGCAATCCGTGGCGTTTCGCGTTCGACCGGGCGAGCGGCGATCTCTACATCGCCGACGTCGGCCAGAACGAGTTCGAGGAGGTGAACGCGGTCGCGGGAGCCGGACGAGGGCTCAACTACGGATGGGACGTGATGGAGGCGACCCACTGCTTCGAGCCGGACGAGGGGTGCGATCGATCGGGGCTGACGCTTCCGGTCGTGGAGTACGACCACGGCGAGGGGTGCTCGGTGACCGGCGGGTTCGTGTACCGCGGCGAAGCGATCCCGGCGCTGCGGGGGACCTACTTCTACTCCGACTTCTGCAGCGGCTTCGTGCGGAGCTTCCGCCTCTCCGGCGGGGAGGCGGTCGACGAGCGACGGTGGCCCGGGCTCGAGCCCGACGGGGGCCGGGTCGGCTCCTTCGGCGTCGACGCCGCCGGGGAGCTGTACATCACGACCGCCAGGGGGGGCGTCTTCGAGATCGTCCCCGGTCCGTGAGAGGGGAGGCGCTCGTGGAGTGGGAGATCGGGATCCGGCTCGTGGCGGGAGCGTTCCTGGTTCTCGCCAACGGCTTCTTCGTCGCCACCGAGTTCGCCCTCACCCGCGCGCGGCAGTTCCCGCGGGAGGCGTTCCAGGGGTCGAAGGCGCTCGAGCGCGCCTGGGAGATGACGGAGCGGCTCGAGATCTACCTGACCAGCTGCCAGCTGGGGATCACCGGAAGCAGCATCCTGCTCGGCGTCATCGCCGAGCCGGCCGTCACCCGCCTCCTCGAACCCCTCGCCGGCGGGCTCGACCTCTCGACGGGGACCCGCCACGTGGTCTCGATCGTGGTGGCCGTCGTCGCGATCAACCTCGTCCACAAGATCTGGGGCGAGCAGGCGCCCACGTACCTGGGGGTGGAGCGGCCCCGCCTGGTGGCCCGTCTCCTCGCCCCGCCGCTCTACTGGTGGACGAAGGCCATGTATCCGGTCATCATCGCCGGCGACGGGCTGGCGAAATGGACGCTGCGCCGGTTCGGGGTCGAGATCCGTCGCTCCTGGACGGAGGCGGAGGGGAGAGAAGAGGAGCCGATCGAGAGCTATCGGCAGCTCCAGAAGGAGGTCCGCGAGGTGCTGGCGCGCGGGAAGGTGGGCCGGGATCGGCGGGAGGAGGTGGTGGCGGCGCTCGAGATCGGCGAGCGTCCGGTGGGGGAGGTCGTCGTGCCGCGCGAGGAGATCGTCGCCCTTCGGGCCGATCGTCCGTTCGAGGAGAACTACGACACCCTGGCCACGCACCACCACGGGCGCTTCCCGCTCCTCGGCGAGTCGCTCGAGGATTTCCGGGGCATCGTCTACGTGCCCACGCTGTTCGCGCGCCTCGAGGCGCTCCGCTCCGGCGAAATCACCCTCGCGGACGTGGCCCATCCGCCCATGACGCTGGAGGCCTCCACGTCGATCGCCGAAGCGATCGACCGCTTCCAGGAGGAGAACCAGGAGCTGGCCCTCGTGACCGGGGAGGAGGGGGAGGTGGTGGGGCTGGTGACGACGACCGACCTGTTCGAGGAGATCGCCGGGGAGCTGGAGGATCCGTTGGATCTGGAGATGGAGGGATCGGATTGAGGGACGTTCTCGGCCACGTCTGGCAGATCCTGCTGGAAGCGAGGGACGACAACCTGACCGGCGAGTCGGCCAAGGTGGCGTACTACTTCTTCCTCTCGATCTGGCCGCTGTTCCTCGGGCTGTTCGCCTTCACCGGGATCTGGGGCGGCGAGCCCGCCTTCGAGTGGATCATGGGGTGGATCCAGGCGCTGCTCCCGGACGAGCCGACCCGGTTCCTGGAGCAGTTCGTCCGTCGGATCACCCGGGAGAGCCGTCCCGACATGCTGTCGGTGGGGATCATCCTCACCTTCTGGTCGGGATCGAACATCTTCGCCGCCCTCACCGACGGGCTCAACACGATGTACGACATCGAGGAGGGGCGAAGCTGGTGGAGGAAGCGGGCGCTGGCGATCGTCCTGCTGGTGTGCGCCTCGTTCCTGCTCACCGCGGGGGCGGCCTCGATCCTGGCGGGGGCGGAGATCGTGGAGGGGCTGGGCCTGTCGAGGTACTACAACCTGCTCCGGTGGCCGGTGGCGTTCCTCTTCCTCACCGCGCTGCTGTGGCTGGTGTACTACTATCTCCCCGATCGGGATCAGGGGATGTCCACGAAGTACGTGACGATCGGCGCCCTGGTGGGATCCGGGCTGTGGGTGCTGGCGACCACCGGGTTCCGCCTCTACGTCGCCCACCTCGGAAGCTACAGCCAGACCTACGGCTTCGTGGGCTCGATCCTCGTGATGCTCATCTGGCTCTACCTCTCCGCGCTCACGATCCTGTTCGGCGGGGAGGTCGCCGTATCGCTCGAGCAAGGGCTCCACGAGGGGCGCGACGCCCCGGCGTGAGCCACGACTCCGACTCCGACGGAAAGGACGGACCGATGGCCGACGAGACCACCATCACCCCCCGCGAGAACGGACCCTACCACGTGAAGGGGGATTTCCGGATCGTCCTCACCGACGGCACCGAGCTCGAGGTCGAGGATCAGGCGTGGCTGTGCCGCTGCGGCGATTCGGGCACCAAGCCCTTCTGCGACGGGACCCACTCCGAGTCCGGGTTCCTCTGCGACAACGCGGAGATGAAGGCGAGCGCAGGCTAGGCCGCTACCCCACCGTCCAGAGGGTGTCGCGTTCGCGGAGCAGGAAGAGCGCCACGAACGCCGCGAGAACCGGAATCCCGGCGATGAACAGGTGGTTGTCGCCGAAGGGGTCGAGGAGCCGGGGAATCGTCGAGAGCGTGGAGATCGCGTGGAGGGCGAGCCCCACGCCGTAGGTCACGGTCTTCCAGAGCCCCGCGATGATGGCCAGCGACAGGATCGCCTCCACCCCCCCGATCGCCGGGGCCAGCCCCACCGGGATCGAGAGGTGGTAGAAGTGGTCGAAGATCCCCGCGGTGGCCTCGGGGACCACGATCTTGTCGACGCTCCACAGCAGCAGGAACAGGCCGAGGCCGATCCGCAGGATCGCGATCCCGGCGCGCTCGGTGTCGCTCATCCTCTTCTCCCCGTCGGGGTCATCGTTCCTCCTGACGACGTTTCGTCGCCACGAACTCGAGCCAGGTGTTCCACCGCGCCGCGTCGAGGGCGGCGTGGGCGAGGCGCTCCGGCGGGCTTCGGCGCTTCGCCGCCGAGGTGGTACCGGCCCGGACGACGACGAAGCCGTGCTTCTCCAGCAACCGCCGCAGCGTCTCCCGCTCGAAGAACCACAGATGGTGGTGGGCGCCGAGGTGCCGGAACGCCCGGCGCTTCAGGCGGTGGCGGCTGAGGAAGCTCTTCCAGCGGGACATCGCCCCGCCCTCGTTCGGTACCACGACGTGGAAAATCGCCGTATTCCGCATCGCCTCGCGGATCCGCCGGAGGAGCGCGCCCGGACGGTCGACGTGCTCGAGCACGTGGTGGGCGGTGACGACGTCGTAGCGGCCGAGCTCGAGCTCGCCGAGCTCGCCGACCAGGAGGTCCACCCCCGCCTCCCTCAGCGTCTCCCGGTGGGTGTCCACCACGTCCGTCGCGGTGACCGACGCCACCGCCGCGCTCTTCGCCGCCACCCGCGCGAACTGGCCCAGGCCGGTCCCGATGTCGAGGAGATCCGGCCGGGGAGTGCGGCAGTAGCGGAAGATCGTCTCCAGGTAGTGGCGCGAGGTCGCTCCGGGGATCGCGCGGTGGCGGGAGGCGCCCAGCCGCTCCCTCTCGAAGTATTCGGCGTCGTAGATATCGAGCGCCTCCCGCCCGGTGGGCCGCGGGCTCTGGTAGCGGAGACCGCAGCCCCGGCACCTCACGATCCGGTGCCCCAGGTGGTCCACCGCCCACGGCTCGGCGTCGTCTGCCTCGCAGATCGGGCATTCCACCCGCTCCACGGGACTCACGCCGGGAGGTCGGCGAACTGGAGCTCGAAGAGCCGGCTGTAGCGGCCGCCCCGCTCGAGCAGCTCCTCGTGGCGCCCCTGCTCGATCACCCGACCCTCCTCGATCACGACGATCCGGTCGGCGTGGAGGACGGTGGAGAGGCGATGGGCGATGACGATCGCGGTGCGGTCCTCCATCAGCCTCGCGATCGCCTGCTGGACCAGCTTCTCGCTCTCGGCGTCCAGCGCCGAGGTCGCCTCGTCGAAGATCAGGATCGGCGGGTTCTTGTACACCGCCCGGGCGATCGCCAGCCGCTGCCGCTGGCCTCCGGAGAGGCGGACCCCCCGGTCCCCGATCAGGGTGTCGAACCCGTGCGGGAGCTCCTCCACGAACTCCAGCGCGTTCGCCACCCGCGCCGCCTCCCGGAGGCGGTCGGGGTCGGGCTCGAGGCCGTAGGCGACGTTCGCCCCGACGGTGTCGTGGAACAGGATCACCTCCTGGGTGACGATCCCCATCTGCTCGCGCAGGCCGGTGAGGTCGACCTCCCGCAGATCCACGCCGTCGAAGAGGATCCGGCCCCGCTGGGGATCGTAGAATCGTGGCAGCAGGTCGACGAGGGTCGACTTCCCCCCTCCGGACGGCCCCACCAGCGCGACGACCTCGCCCCGCTCGACCGTGAAGGAGACGTCGCGGATCACGGGCCCCTCCCGGTCCTCGTAGGCGAAGGAGACGCCGTCGTACTCGATCCGGTCGTGGAACCCCTCCACGGGCACCGGGTCCTCGGGCTCGACCACCTCGGGCTCGGTGTCGATCACCCCGAAGATCCGGTCGCACGCGGCCAGGGCGGGCTGGACGTCCTCGTTCAGCTTCGAGAGGTACTTGACGGGGCTCGAGAGCTTCAGCGCGGCGGCGATGAAGACGATGAAGGGCTCGGGCTCCAGCCCGTCGCCCCCCAGGATCATCCGACCGCCGAGGTAGAGCACCAGCACCACCGCGCCCGCGAGGAGGAACTCGCTCACGGGGGTCCCCATGATCGCGTACTTCTGGGCACGCACCACCTGGCGGTAGTAGCCCGACGCGTCCGCCGCGAAGCGGTTCCGCTCGTACTCCTCGGCGCCGAACGCCTTGACGATCCGGATCCCGTGGATGTTCTCCTCGAGCGCGCTGGTCACCTCCCCGAAGCTGTGGAGCCGCTCGCGGTTCACCCGCCGGAGCTTCTTCGCGATCCGCACCACGATCCACATGATCGGCGGGAGGATCGCCAGCGCGATCAGGGTGAGCTGCCACGAGATCGCCACCAGCACGACCAGGGTCACCAGCCCCTCGAGCGTCTTGCGACCCACCCGGAACAGCCCGGTGCGGATCGCCATGGCGAGCATCTGGGTGTCGTTGGCGAGGATCGAGAGCAGCTGCCCGGCGCGGGTCTTCTGGTACCATCGGAAGGAGAGGTCCTGCAGGTGGGCGAACAGCCGGTTTCGCAGATCCCGGACCCCCCGCTCGATCACGATCTCGGGGAGCCACAGCTGGAAGTAGTTGAAGACGGACTTCAGGAAGTAGACCGCCACGATCAGCAGGCACACGTTCGTCAGCGTGGCCAGAGGCGAGGGATCCGCCAGCCACGCGAACAGGTCGTACTTCACCAGGTGCTCGAGGCGCCCCATCGGGTCGTCGGGGGTCGGCGGCATCGCCGCGGTCACGTCGCCTCCGCGGAACAGCACCCGGAGGAAGGGGATCAGCAGCACGATCGAGAACCCGTCCACGATCGCGAAGGCGACCATGCACGCGAACGCGGCCGCGAGCAGGCCGGGGTAGGGCTTCAGGTATCGCAGCAGGCGAAGATAGGTGCGCATGAATCGTATAAACTAAGCGATTGGAGGCTCAGCGGAGACCCCAGCCGGGAGGCATGCATGGAGGAGATCCTGTCGGGCGTCCACCACTGGACGTCCCATCACGAGCGAATCGGCCAGCCGGTCCACTCCTGTCTGATCGTCCACGAGGGGGAGCGCCTGCTGGTCGATCCCCGCGTGCCCGAGGAGGGGCTCGAGTGGTTCGAGGGCGATCTGGCTCCGACCCACGCCCTGCTGACGAACCGCCACCACTACCGCCACTCGGGACGCTTTCGCGAGCGGTTCGGCACCACGGTGTGGTGCCACCACGCCGGCCTCCACGAGTTCGAGGGGGGCGAGGAGGTGGAGCCGGTGGAGTTCGGCCAGGAGCTGCCGGGCGACGCGGTCGCCCTGGAGCTCGGCGTCCTGTGCGAGGAGGAGACCGCCTGGCTGGTGCGCAAGGAGGGCGGCGTCCTCCTGCTCGGCGACGCGGTGATCCTGTACGGCGGGGAGCTCGCCTTCGTGCCGGACGACTACCTGGGAGAGGACCCGGACGCGGTCAAGGAGGGGTTGAAGCGGTCGCTGGGACGGCTCCTGGAGCGGGAGTTCCGTCACCTGCTGATGGCCCACGGGGACCCGATCCTCGATCGGGGGAAGGAGCGGCTGCGGGAGTTCGTCGAGCGGTGAGCCCGACCGGGCGCGGACCTACAGAAGGTCCTCCTCGTCGGCCTCCTCGAGGCGGCCGAGGGCGTCGTTCAGGAACTGTTGGAACCGCTCTACCAGCTCCTCGGCCGTCCCGACCGCCCCGAAGGGAAGCCGCCGCCGGGCGGCCAGCCAGTCCCGGTTGACGATCGCGTAGTCGATCCCGTGCCCGTCGGCGAGGCGCTCCAGCAGGGCCCTCCGCTGCTCCTCGCTCGCGTCCTCGTCGAACCGCAGCGCGGCGTGGAAGGCGATCTCGTCCCGCTTCTCCTCCGGCTGTACCGCCGCGCGGAGGCCGCCGCCGACCAGCACGTCCACCCGCCGGGCGGCGACGTTGACCTGGGAGCGAAGGGAGATGCTCTCCTGATCCGCCAGCGCGAGCTGGATCCAGGGCAGCGAGGCGGGGCCTTCGCTCATCGGGGCGTCAGCGTGACCACGGGCAGGATCAGCTCCTCCAGCGAGATGCCCCCGTGGAGGAAGGCTCCGTAGTAGCGGCTCTGGTACTCGCGGAGCTTGGTCGGGTACACGAAGTAGTAATCCTCCACCGCGATGAGCGCGGCCACGTTGGTCCCCTTGTGGGGCAGGCCGATCTTTCGTTGATCCACCACCCGGAAGGCCGTCTCCGGATCCTCGGCCCGAAGGTTGTTGCCGAACTTGTAGCGGAGGTTCTGGGTGGCGTCCATCCGGGCGAACACGGTAGCCGGGCGGAGGCAGTGGACGGATCCGTGGTCGGTGGTCAGCACCACGCGCACCCCGTGCTCGGCCGCCTTCCGCAGCAGCTCGAGGACCGTCGAGTGGAGGAACCAGGAGCGGGTGAGCGAGCGGAACGCCTCGGGATCCGGCGCGATCTCGAGGAGGATCTCGCTCTCCGAGCGGCCGTGGGTCAGCACGTCGACGAAGCTGAAGACGAAGGCCGACAGGGGGCGCTGGAGGCTCCGGGGCAGCGCCTTCAGCACGCTCCGCCGATCGTCGGTGGTGAGCACCTTCCGGTACGGGACCGGGCACGCGGAGTCCAGCCCCTTACGCTTCAGCTGCAGCTCGAGGAGCTCCGCCTCGTAGGGGTTCATCGACCCCTCGACGTCGCTGTCCCCGATCCATAGATCGGGGCGCCTCTCGGCGATCGTGCGGGGGAACCAGCCACTGAAGATCGCGTTCCGGGAGTAGGGGGTCGCCGACGGCAGGATGGATCCGGCGAAGGACTCCTCGATCTCGAAGACGGGCTCGAGGGCCCCGCGGATCGCGTACCACTGGTCCAGCCGGAGGCAGTCGATCACCACCAGGAAGACGGGGCCCTCCTCCGCCTCCAGGAGCGGTACGACGTGGGTTCCGACGAGATCGGGCGAGAGGGTCGGGCGCTCCCCGGTCCGGGCGGCGACCCACTCCGGGTAGCGCTCCCGGATCCAGGCGGAGAAGTCCGCGTTGGTGGCGCCGTGGAGCTCGCGCCGGCTCTCCAGCAGACTTCGCTCCCCGGCCTCGATCAACCGCCTCTCCCAGGAGAGGAGGTCGCGGTACAACTCGACCCACCCCGCCCAGGAGACCACGCTCTTGCGGCGCTCCTCGAGCTCGAGGTAGCGGGAGCTGAACTCCTGGGCGATCGTCTGATGGCGGATCCGGCTCCCCTCCAGCAGCCGCTTCAGCACCGAGAGCACCTGGTTGGGGTTGATCGGCTTCACCAGGTAGTCGTCGACCCGGCGGCCGATCGCCTGGTCCATCAGCCGCTCCTCCTCGCTCTTCGTCACCATCACCACCGGGAGCCGGGGATGGCGCTCCCGGATCCTCTCGAAGACGTTCATCCCTCGCATCCCGGGCATCTGCTCGTCGAGCAGGACGCAATCGAAGCCGTTCGCGGAGAGCAGCGAGAGGGCGTCCTCGCCGTTCGGGCGGTCTCGACGTCGAAGCCCCGACTCTCGAGGAACAGGATGTGGGACTCCAGGCCCGCGATCTCGTCGTCGACCCACAGGATGCGCTTCTCTTCCGCCATCGTCCGCAATGTAGCTACCCCGGGCCGGGGGAGTCGATCCGGATCGCGGTCCCCGAACCCCGGGGGGGCGTGTGGCGCGATGGTGAAGCGGATCCTCGACCCGTGGCGGACCCCGGTTTGCCCCATCGGGGTATCAGCCGGTAGAATCGAATCCCGAATGGACGCCGATCACGAGGGGGACATGCGCATGCCCGACGACGAGAGAAACGCCGCGAGAGCGACGACGGACGCCCCTCCCGCCGAGGGGGGCGCCACCGAGGCCGAGGTCGCCGGATCGATGGACGAGAAGGCCGTCTACGACCGGGTCGAGGAGGCGCTCGACACCATCCGACCGGCGATCGCGATGGACGGCGGGAACGTCGAGCTCCTCGACATCGAGGACGGCGTGGTGACGCTCCGGATGATGGGGGCCTGCGGAGGGTGCCCGATGAGCACGATGACGCTGAAGCGGGGCATCGAGCAGCGCCTCCGCGAGATGGTGCCGGGCATCGAGCGGGTCGACGCGATCTAGCCCCGGCCCGGACCACCACCGGATCGGCTACTCCTCCCACACTCCGAAGACCGAGGTTCCGCGCTCGATCTCGAGCTCGATCCTGCGTCCCCGCCGGACGACGGTGAGCGCGTTCGATCCGCCTTCGAGCGCCGCTCGCAGCGAGCCCGGGTTCCACACCGCGTGACCGTTGGCGGAGACCACCACGTCTCCGGCTTCGAGCCCCGCCCTCGCGGCCGGGCTCTCCGGATTCACCTCCGTCACGAGCACGCCCCGCGAGGCTCCCTCGAAGTAGCGGGCGAGCCCGGCGTTCAGGGTCGCGGTCTTCGCCCCGGGGAGCGGGCCGACGCCGAGGAACCCCACTTCGAGATCCGGCATCCGGAGAGAGTCGATCTGCCGCATCGCCGCGCCGAACGCGTCGCGGATCCTCGGGAGCGTCCCCGGGTCGATCCACCCCTTCAGCGTGTCGGCCTCGAGCAGGCGGAGCCGGTGCAGCCCCTCGCGGGCCTCGTCCAGGACCCTGGCGGCGAGAGCGTGTATGGAGTCCGGCCGGATGACGACGAGGTGGTCCGGGAGGCTCTCGTCGGGAACCAGCAGGACCTCCCGCTCCTCGCCGTCGCGGTGGAGGAGGACCCGGAGGGTGTCACCCGGCGTCGCGCTCCGCGATGCCTCCGCGATGCGGTCGAAGGTCGCCCTCCTCCCGTCGATGCGGACGAGCTCGTCGCCCGCGCGGATCCCGGCTCGCTCCGCCGGGCTTTCCGGCAGGATCCGCCGCACCACCGGGGGTGGCCCGGGGGTGACGAGGACGCCGAACCGGGGCCCGGTCGGGAGCCGGACGGGCTCCTGGGCGGCGAGCGGCGAGGGAGCGATCGACAGGCCGGTCGTCGCCGCGACCGCGAGGACCGCGGCGAGGAGCACCGTTCGGGGTCTCGTCAGAACCATCCTTCCTCCTGTGCGAGATCGACGCGGGACAGAATCGCGTTTCGCTGGACGTGAGCGGCGCGGTACACACCATCGAACAGGGGATCCCCGGGGGCCCGGGCGCGCGCCGCACGTGCGGTCTCCAGCACGCTCTCGATCGCGGCGAGGCGGGAGATCGGATCGCGCGGGTTCTCGCCCTCGGTGGACCAGCGGGCGAGGGCCCGGAGATACCGCTCCTCGGCCCGCTCGAGCTCGAGGGCCGGGTCGGCGGCGCGGCGATCCACGGCCGAGGCCGTCGGCGGGGAGGCCTCGGGGTCGTCGAGCCCGGCCCCGACGAGGGCGCCGGCGGCGAAGATCGCGATCGCGGCAGCCGCCCCGAGGCCCCGGCGCGCGAATCGCTCGCGCCGGACGGCCGGCCGGGCCGCCACTTCCACGCGCGCCCTCAGCGCGTTCGGCACGGGCGGAGGCGGGAGCGAGCCCAAAATCGAGGTCTGGCGGCGAAGCGCCTCCAGCTCGGCGGCGCACTCCGAGCACGCATCGAGGTGTTCGCGCTCGGTCTCGGTGCCCGACTCGTCGACGAGACGGGCGAGGGTCTCGGGGCTCAGGTGGGGCATGATCTCCTCCGGTCGGTGGCCCGGCGAGCGTTTCGGGGAGCGAACCACTCCCGGAGCTTCGCCCGGGCCTTGAACAGCTGGCTTCTCGATGTGCCGGGGGCGACGCCGAGCGCCTCCCCGATCTCCACGTGCGTGTATCCTTCGATGTCGTGGAGGA
>JAWVZN010000036.1:0-23554 GCA_033722155.1 Gemmatimonadota bacterium
GAAGCAGCGGTGGAGGTAGCCGATCTCGGGGATCGCCTTGACGATCGTCTCCCCGTCGAGCCAGCACTTGATCCGGAAGGTGCCGTGCATCGCGGGGTGGGAGGGCCCGATGTTGATCACCATCAGGTCCTCGGCGAGGGGATCCTCCTCGAGGTCCTCGATCCGCTCGCGGGGCACCCGCTCGAAGGTGACCCCCTCCCGGGTCGCGGCCCGCTGGCGGGGGCTCGTGCCGAGGAAGGGCTTCGGCTCCTCCGGCACGGGGATCTCGTCCATCCGGGTGCCGGTGGGGTGGGGGCGGCCGTGCTGCTCCGGGACCGGGGTCGTCCGCGGCAGCTCCTTCGTCTCGATCGAGGCGTCCTTGAAGACCATCGCTCGCTCCTCAGTCGCTCAGGCGACGTTGCACCCGGCCGCGGATCCGCTCCATCTCCTCGGCGGAGATCTCGTCCACGAGGTCGTCCGGCACCGCGTTCTTCCACCGCAGGTCCGCGGGGTAGTCCTTCCGCAGTGCGTGGCCCTGGAACTCGTGGTGGCACAGGATCCGCTTCATGTTCGGGTGGCCCTCGAAGCGGATCCCGAACATGTCGTACACCTCGCGCTCGAACCAGTCGGTCGACTTCCACACGTCGGTGGCGGTGTCGACGACGGGTTCGTCCTCGGGCACCCCCGTCTTGACCCGGAGTCGCTTGCCGGTGGAGAGGGAGTAGAGATGGTAGACGACGGCGAAGCGCGGCTCGCCACCGAGATCGAGGTAGTCGACCGCGGTGACGTCCATGCAGAACTCGAAGGAGAGCTCCTCGTCGCCCTTGCAGTGCTCGAGCAGCTCGTGGACGCTGTCGCGCTCCACCCACACGGTGAGATCCCCGTGCTCGTCGAGGACCTTCTGGATCGCGTCCCCGAAGCGCTCCCTCAGATTGTCGGCCACGAACCCGGCCACGCCCTCACACCTCGACGATCTGGCGGCGGGGCGCCTCGGCCTCGCGCTTCTCGGCCTCGATCTTCTGATACCGGGAGGGCTCGCCGCGCTCGATCATCTCCTGGATCTTCATGACGGCGTAGATGAGCCCCTCCGGGGTGGGGGGGCAGCCGGGAGTGTAGACGTCGACCGGGATCACCTCGTCGATCCCCTGCATGACGTGGTAGGCGCGGTAGAAGCCGCCCGAGGAGGCGCACACCCCCATCGAGATCACCCACTTCGGCTCGCACATCTGCTCGTAGATGAGCTTGAGGATCGGCCCCTGCTTGTCCACCACGGTTCCAGCCACGATCATCAGGTCGCTCTGCCGGGGGCTGAAGCGGACCACCTCGGCCCCGAAGCGGGCCAGGTCGTAGTGGGAGGAGACGGTCGACATGAACTCGATCGCGCAGCAGGCGGTCCCGAACGGGAGCGGCCACAGCGAGCCTGATCGGGCCCAGTTCACCATCTTCTCGAGACGGGTCGAGAAGACGCTCCTGGGCGGCTCGACGCGGGCGTCTACGGTGTCCTCCGCCTCCACGGTCCGGGCTTCGTCGCTCAGTCCCATTCCAGCGCCCCCTTCTTCCACACGTAGGCGAAGCCGATCACCAGCACGAGCAGGAACTCGAACATCACCAGCATTCCGGTCCCCCCGAGCGACTCGAACAGGACCGCCCAGGGAAAGATGAAGACGATCTCCACGTCGAACAGGATGAAGAGCATCGCCACCAGGTAGAACTTCACGTCGAAGCGCTGGCGGGCGCTGCCGGTGGGGACGAGCCCCGACTCGTAGACCGAGTCGTGGAGCGTGCTCCTCGACACCCTGGGGCCCAGCAGGTAGCTCGCCCCGATCATGACGGCGGCAACGAGCACGCCGAGCGCCAGCAGGAAGAGGATCGGCACGTACTCGCTCAGCATCCTGGCGCAATATACGTGAAAAAATTCACAAGACCACCGGGACACCGGTCCCGCGGGCCCGGAAAGGGGGCCCGGAACCCCTCGATCGACGCGCCAGACCTATGCCCGGGCGCGCGTCAGCCGACGCGGGCGTGGGAGAGCTCGATGAGCTCCTCGCGGCCTTCCTCCAGGATCTCCAGGTGCTGCTCCAGCCGCTCCCGGGCGTCGGGTGGCAGGCCCTCCTGCTCCAGCGCGCGGTGGTAGGCGTCGGCGATCGCGGTCTCGGCCTCCTCGCACGCCATCAGGAGCGAGCCGGTGCCCCCGTCGTCGAGTGCCTTCTCGATCGGCTCGACCGTCTCCTGAACCTCCACCATGTCGGTCGACGCGTCGGCGGCGAAGCCCTGCCAGCCGGAGCGCAGCTCGTCGGCCATCATCGCGCGGTCCTCGGCGAGGACGCTCAGCGCCTCCGCCACGTCCTCGTCCTCGGCGTGCTCCGCCGCCACGCGGTACGCCCGCGAAGCCATGATGCACACCCGCGCCAGCCGGGACATCGTCTCGACGACCAGCCCGGTCCTCTCCTCGTATGTGGGATCTTCGTTGATCAGCATGGGATCCTCCTGTATCGAAGCCTTCGATCGATTCGCATTGTTCGCCATTTCGTCTCCGAGCACCGTACGATATCGGACGGCCTCCGGCCAGGGGCCGGAGAGCGACACGGAGACGACCGGGATCGGATTCCTCTATAGTACGACGAAAGCGCGCTGGCGTTCCGTCGCGCAACGCCTAACATCCGCCCGTCGCCCAGTTTCGTCCCCCCGCCCGGGAGCGCCCTTGGCCGACGAAGCCCGCTTCGTGCCGCTCGAGACGGAAACACCCTCCGACGAGGAGATCCTCCGTCGCGCGCGCGAGTTCCGAGAGGCGATGGCTTCCCGCCGGACCGTCCGCGACTTCGACGACCGCCCCGTCTCCCGCGAGGTGGTCGAGGAGCTCCTCCGCACCGCGGGATCGGCCCCGAGCGGGGCGAACATCCAGCCATGGACCTTCGTACCGGTCTCCGACCCGTCCGTCAAGCGGATGATCCGCGGAGCCGCCGAGGACGAGGAGCGGGAGTTCTACGAGAGCCGCGCCCCCGAGCAGTGGCTGGAGGCGCTGCGCCCGCTGGGGACCGACTGGAGAAAGCCGTTCCTCGAGACCGCCCCCTGGCTGGTCGCCGTGTTCGTCCAGAAGTACGGCCTCGACGAGAAGGGCGAGCGGATCCCCCACTACTACGCCACCGAGTCGGTGGGGCTCGCGACCGGCCTGCTGATCGCCGCGGTCCACCGGGCCGGGCTCGTCGCGCTCACCCACACGCCGAGCCCGATGGGCTTTTTGAACGAGATCCTCGACCGCCCCGACAACGAGCGCCCCTTCCTGCTGCTCGTCGTGGGTCACCCCGCCGAGGGGGTGGAGGTGCCCGACATCGAACGCAAGCCGCTCGACGAGATCGCCGTCTTCGTTCCGCCCCGAGAGGAGTAGCCCATGCCCCGCGCTTCCGCCTTTCTTCTGACGATCGCCCTCGCCCTGTCGGTCCCGGCCTCCGCCGACGGCCAGGGGAGGCCCAACCGTCCCGTCCTCCACGCCGAGCACTGGGTGGCGATCACCGGCAAGCCGCTCGCCGCCGAGGCGGGCGCGAGGCTCTTCCGGGCCGGCGGCAACGCGGTCGACGCCGCCTGCGCCATGCTGGCCGCCACCGCGACGATGTGGGACGTGCTCGGCTGGGGCGGGGAGACCCAGGCGCTGATCTACGATCCGAACACCGGCGAGGTGCACGGGATCAACGCGCTCGGGGTCGCACCCACCGGCGCCACCGCGGAGTTCTTCCGGGAGAAGGGCCTCGAGTACCCGCCCGCCTGGGGTCCGCTGGCGGCGGTCACGCCCGGCACGCCCGGCGGGCTGATGACGATGCTGGCGGAGTTCGGCACCGCGAGCCTGGCCGAGGTGCTCGCGCCGGCGATCGAGATGGCCGAAGGGTACCCGATGGAGGAGTCGACCGCCGAGAGGATCGAGGGCTCGAAGGATCGGATCAAGGAGTGGGAGCACTCCCGGGATCTCTTTCTCCCCCACCTCGGCGAGGAGCGCGAGGCACCGTACCCGGGCGAGATCTTCCGCCAGCCCGATCTGAAGCGGACCCTGGAGAAGCTGGTGGAGGCCGAGGAGCGGGCGATGGCCGAAGGGGCGAGCCGGAAGGAGGCGATCTACGCCGCCTACGACCGCTTCTACCGGGGCGACGTCGCCGAGGAGATCGTGCGGGCGGTCCGGGAGGCGGACGGACTCTTCACGATGGAGGATCTCGACGAATGGGAGGTGTACGTCGAGGAGCCGGTCGTCACGAACTACAAGGGGATCGACGTATACAAGCTCACCACCTGGGTCCAGGGCCCGGTCCTGCTCCAGATGCTGAACATCCTCGAGAACTTCGACCTGGCAGCGATGGGGTACAACAGCGCCCGCTACGTCCACACCGTGACCCAGGCGATGCAGCTCGCCTTCGCCGACCGCGACTTCTACTACGGTGATCCGTATTTCCCGCCGGAGGAGCCGATTCGGGGACTGCTGTCGAAGGAGTACGCCGCCGAGCGGGCGGCGCTCATCGACCCCGACCGGAACGACCCGGACACGAAGCCCGGCGACCCCTACCGCTTCCAGCCCGGCGAGAACCCGTTCACGGAGTACTTGGAGGCGTGGCCGCCCGAGCGCGAGGGCGGCGAGGAGGACGAGGGGGGCACCACCTCCATCCAGGCCGCCGACGCGGACGGATGGATCGTGTCGGTGACCCCTAGCGGCGGATGGGTCCCGGCGTTCGTCGCCGGCGAGACCGGGGTGGGACTGAGCCAGCGGATGCAGAGCTTCGTGCTCGACCCCGCCGAGAACCCCTACAACGTGGTCGAGCCGGGCAAGCGCCCCCGGGCCACCCTCACCCCGAGCATCGCGCTGAAGGAGGGCGAGCCCTTCCTCTCCTTCTCCATCCAGGGCGGTGACACCCAGGACCAGAACTCGCTCCAGTTCTTCCTCGACATCGTGGAGTTCGGCATGGACGTCCAGGAGGCCGCCGAGGCCGCCAACTTCCACACCTACCAGCTCCACGACTCCTTCGGGGACCACGAGAAGCGGCCCGGCCGGCTGGTGCTGAACGCGGCAACACCCCCGTGGGTGCGCGACGAGCTCGAGGAGATGGGGTACGACCTCTCCTTCCGGGAGCGCACGTCGGGGCCGATGACCGCGATCTGGTTCGACCGCGAGCACGGCACGATGTGGGGGGCCGCCAGCGACTACGGCGACGACTACGGGATCGGGTGGTAGGGATCCGGGGACGCTGCCCCGGCGACGTCGCGAGCTTCAGTCCTTCAGCCAGTCCACGAGCAGGTGCCGGGTGATCTGGCGGTTCATCGCGGCGATCGACTCCATGAGCGGGATCTCCTTGGGGCACACCTCCACGCAGTTCATCGACTTGGCGCAGTCGGAGATGCCGCCGGGGCCCATCAGCGCGGCGTACCGCTCGTCGGAGAGGGACTCGCCGGTGGGGTGCATGTTCATCAGCCGGGCCCAGCTGATCGGGGCGGCGCCGACGAAGGTCTCGCGATCGCTTTCGGGGTTCACCTGTGGGCAGGCGTCCACGCAGCAGCCGCACGAGATGCAGCGCGAGAGCCAGTACCCTTCCTTGCGCACCCGCTCGTCCATCCGGGGGCCGGGCCCGACCGGGTAGGTGCCGTCGATCGGCACCCACGCCTCGACCCGCCTGTAGTCGTCGAAGAGCCGCTCGCGGTTCACCACCAGGTCGCGCTGGACCGGGAACTTCTGCATCGGCTCCAGCGTGATCGGCTCCTCGAAGTCGTCGACCAGCGCCGAGCACGACTGCCGCACGGTGCCGTTGACGAGCATGGTGCAGATCCCGCACACCTCCTCGAGACACGACCCCATCCACGCCACCGGGGTGGTCTCGCGCCCCTCGGCGTCGACCGGGTTCTTCCGGATCTCCATGAGGCACTCGACGACGTTCATGTTCGGATAGCGGGGGATCTCGAACGCCTCCCAGTAGGAGGGCCGTTCGGGACCGTCCTGGCGCCGGACCCGGAGTCGGATATTCCCCTCGGCCTCCCGCGCGCGGGTTCCCGGCTCGGGGATCTCGAAGTCCATCTTCGAGGTCGAGCTCCCCGTCTCGACTCGCTCGTCGAGCTTTCGGGCGGTGGCGGTCTCGCTCATGGGCTCCCTACTCCGTCTCCTTCGCGTACTGGCGCGGTCTCGGAGGGATCAGGGAGACGTCGACGGGCTCGTACGAGAGCCTCGGGCCGTCGGGCGTCCACTCGGCGATCGTGGTCTTGAGCCACTTCTCGTCGTCCCGATCCGGGAAGTCCGGCCGGAGGTGGACGCCCCGGCTCTCCTCGCGCTCGATGGCGCCGCGCACCATCACCCGGGCCAGCTCGAGCATGTCGCGGAGCTGCCGGGTGAACACCACCGGATGGTTGACCCAGGATCCCGAGTCCGGCAGGCGGACCCGGCCCCACCGGTCCATCAGCTCCACGATCTTCTCCTCGGTCGCCTCGAGCTTCTCCGGCTTCCGGATCACGGTGCAGTACCGGGTCATCCAGTCGCCGAGCTCCTCGTGCATGCGATAGGGGTTCTCGGTCCCGCTCGTGAGCCCGAGCACGTCGTCGAGGGTCTCCTCCTGATCGGCGACGGCGCCCTCGAAGATCGAGGCCGGCGCCTCCTCCGCCAGGGAGTCGAGCCCCTCGGCGTACCCGATCATCTTCGGGCCGCCCTTCATGCCGTCGAAGGTGCAGGAGACGAGGGCGTTGGCCCCCAGCCGGTTGGCGCCGTGGTACTCGTAGCTCGCCTCCCCCCCGCTGAAGACACCGGGGATGGAGGTCATCAGGTTGTAGTCGACCCACATGCCCCCCATCGAGTAGTGGACGGCCGGGAACACCTTCATCGGCACCTCGCGGGGGTCCTCCCCCATGAACTTCTCGTAGATCTCGAGCACCCCGCCGAGCTTCCGGTCGAGCTCCCCGGGGTCCTTGTGGGTGACGTCGAGGAAGACCGCCTCCTCGCCGTCCACCCCGAGGTCCATGTCGTACACCACCTTGTAGATCGCCTGGGCGGCGATGTCGCGCGGGACCAGGTTGCCGTAGGCCGGATACCACTCCTCGAGGAAGTGCCACTTCTCGCCGTTCCGCGTCACCCACACCCGTCCCCCCTCGCCCCGCACGCTCTCGGAGATGAGCCGCCGCTTGTCGCGGCCGGGGATGGCGGTGGGGTGGATCTGGACCATCTCCCCGTTCGCGTAGCGGGCGCCCTGCTGGTACAGGTTCGAGTTGGCGGCCCCGGTGTTGATGATCGAGTTGGTGCTCCTGCCGAAGATCATCCCGGGCCCGCCGGTGGCGACCATCACCGCGTCGGCGCGGAACGGCTCGATCTCCAGCGAGGCGAGGTCCATCGCCACCACCCCGCGGGCCACCCCGTTCTCGTCGCGCACCGCGCGCAGGAACTCCCACCCCTCGTACTTGGTGACCAGCCCCTCGTCCTCGTAGCGGCGCACCTGCTGGTCGAGCGCGTACATGAGCTGCTGACCGGTGGTCGCGCCCGCGTAGGCGGTCCGGTGGACCTTGGTCCCGCCGAAGCGGCGGAAGTCGAGAAGGCCCTCCTCGGTCCGGTTGAACATCACCCCCATCCGGTCGTACAGGTAGATGATGTCCGGGGCCGCTTCGCACATCTCCTTGACGGGCGGCTGGTTCGCCAGGAAGTCGCCCCCGTAGACGGTGTCGTCGAGGTGGACCCAGGGGCTGTCCCCCTCCCCCTTGGTGTTCACCGCGCCGTTGATGCCTCCCTGGGCGCACACCGAGTGGGAGCGGGAGACCCGCACCAGGCTGAACAGGTCCACCGGATGGCCCCGCTCGGCGATCCGGATCGTCGTCATCAGACCGGCGAGCCCGCCGCCGACGACGATGAACCGTGGCGTCCCGTTGCCGCTCATCCGTCCACCCCTATCGCAGGAAGGCCCAGATCGCGGCGAGCGAGACGATCAGGAACACTCCTCCCACGACCGCGGCGACCCTCGCCGCCATCGTGCGGGCGCGATCGCCCACCACGATGCCCCAGGTGAGCAGGAAGGTCCGCAGCCCGTTGCCGAGATGAAAGGCCACGGCGGTGAGGCCGATCACGTAGAAAACGACCCACTCCGGCTGGGCGAAGATGTCGGCCATCATCTGGAAGTCGATCGGGGTGCCGAAGAGATAGTTGGCGAGCCGCGTCTGCCAGAAGTGCCACCCGATGAACACCAGCGTCACGATGCCGCTCCACCGCTGCAGCGAGTACATCGCGTTGTTCGGGTAGGAGTACTGGAACGGGTTCTCCCGACCCGCCGCGTGGAGGTAGATGCCGTAGAAGCCGTGGTACAGGATCGGCGCCCAGATGAAGGGGATCTCGATCGCCAGGAGGTAGGGGAGGCTCTCGAGGAACTCCGCTATGGCGTTGTACGCCTCGGGGCCGCTGGCGGCGAAGGAGTTGACCCACACGTGGAAGACGACGTAGAGGCCGAGCGGCACGATCCCGGTGAGCGAGTGGATTCGTCGCAGCCAGAAGGTGCGCCGGTCGATCCGCCCTGTCGCCGGATGGGAGTCGGTCGTGGCGCTCACGCGGCCCTCTTCCCCGGCCCGCCCCGAGCGGGCCCTACAGGTTCAGCTTGCTCATCGTCTCCTTGACGTGCGCGGCGCTGGCGTGAAGCGCCTTCTTCTCCTCGCCGGTCAGCTCGATCTCCACGATCTCCTTGATCCCGCCCGCTCCCAGCTTCACCGGAACGCCCACGTAGACGTCCGAGAGGCCGTACTCCCCCTGCAGCCAGGCGGCGCAGGGGAGGATCCGGTTGCGGTCGCGCAGGATCGACTCCGCCATCTCGGCCACCGCCGCCGAGGGGGCGTAGTAGGCGCTTCCGTCGGAGAGCAGCTCGACGATCTCGCCGCCGCCCTTGCGGGTGCGCTCCACCAGGGCGTCGATCCGCTCCTCGGACAGCAGGTGGGGCAGCGGGATTCCCGCGACCGTGGAGTAGCGGGGCAGGGGGACCATCGAGTCGCCGTGACCTCCGAGCACGAACGCGCTCACGTCCCGGACCGAGACGTCGAGCTCGAGCGCGATGAACGAGCGGAACCGCGCGGTGTCGAGCACGCCGGCCATGCCGATCACGCGACTGCGGTCGAAGTCCGTGGTCTTCAGCGCGACCCAGCTCATCACGTCGAGCGGATTGGACACCACGATCACGATGGCGTCGGGGCACCGCTCCCGGATCTCCCCGGCGACCCCGGAGACGATGTCGGCGTTTTTCTTGAGCAGGTCGTCGCGGCTCATCCCGGGCTTGCGCGGCAGCCCGGCGGTGACGACCACGAGGTCGGATCCGTCGGCGAGCCCGTAGTCGGTGCCCCCCGTCAGCCGGGTGTCGTATCCGACCACGGGGGCGGCCTCCCACAGGTCGAGGGCTTTGCCCCTGGGCATCCCCTCGACGATGTCGATCAGGACCACCTCGTTGGCGATCCCTGACTCGGCGATGCGCTGGCCGGTGGTGGCCCCGACGTGGCCGGCGCCCACCACCGTGATCTTGACCTTGTCGGCGGGCACTCAGTCCTCGGCGAGGACGGAGACCATCTTGCGGCTCCGGCCGCGACGGTCGAACCGCACCACCCCGTCGGACAGCGCGTAAAGGGTGTCGTCCTTCCCCCGGCCGACGTTGATGCCGGGGTGGAACTTGGTCCCGCGCTGGCGCACGAGGATGTTGCCGGCGGTGACGCGCTCGCCACCGAACTTCTTCACTCCCAGCCTCTGGCCCGGCGAATCCCGCCCGTTGCGGGTCGAGCCCATTCCCTTCTTGTGAGCCATCGGTCTACTCCTTCTCCTTCTCGTCCTTGTGCGACCGGGTCTTGTGGACCTTCAGGCCGCGCTCGGTGTCGTATTCGTTTCCACACAGATCGCAGACGAACCCGGTCGTCTCCTCCGCGGCGGCCGCCTCGACCTCCGTCTCGGGGGCCTCCGGCTCCTTCCTCGAAGCCGGCTTCTCCCCCAGCTCCACGTCCGTGATCCGCAGCTCGGTGAAGTTCTGGCGGTGGCCCTGCTTCCTGCGATAGCGCTTCCGGCGCTTCCGCTTGAACACGGTGATCTTCTCGCCGCGTCCGTGCTTCACGATCTCCGCGGTCACGGTCGCCCCGTCCACGGTCGGCGAGCCGACGCGGACGTCGCCGTCGTCGCTCGCGTACAGGACGCGCTCGAAGGTCACCTCGTCCCCCGGCTCCCCGTCCAGGGAGGGGACGCGAATCGTCTCTTCCTGGGCGACAGTGAACTGCTTGCCGCCCGTCTCGATGATGGCACGCATGGGGTATCGGTCCTGACGACAGAAAGGCGCGCGTTCCGCGCGCCGGCAAGCAAGGAATGCGATCGAAGGACGCCCAGAAAGTACCGGCTCCGCGCGCCGGCTGTCAACCGGCGGAGCCCGCTCCGACGACCCGGCTCCCCGCCGTGCAACGCCCTTTCCTACAAAGCGTTGCGCGGCGCTGTTCGTCCCCCACATTCTTCCCCGTTCGACCGGTCCGGCTCTCCCTTCCCGTCAAGGGACGGGTGCGGGGGGAAGGCCGTCGCCTCACCCCGCCAGGTCCAGCTGCAGCGCCCGCTGCGACGGCATCGAGAAGAGCTTGAACTCGTCGCGCCGGAGCAGGGGGTCGTCGCGCACCTGGACCTCGATGTCGAAGTTCTTCTCGAGGCGCTCGAAGGTCTCCCGCTCGTCCTCGACGAGGTACAGGGCCACAGCGGGGTGGGCCCGCACCTGCACCTCCTGCTCCTTGCCGTCCAGCCCGATCCGCCGGAGCTGGCGCTCGATCTTGCGTGCGATCACCGGGAAGGTGAGCACCCTCCCGGTCCCCTCGCACTGCTCGCACCGCTCGGTGGCGGTCTGATACAGGCTGGGGCGCCGGCGCTGGCGGGTCATTTCGATCAATCCGAGCTCGCTCACCTCGAACGCCTTCGTCTTCGCCCGGTCGCGCCCGAGCCACGACTTGAGCTCGTGGAGCACCTTCTTCCGGTTCGCCTGCACCTCCATGTCGATGAAGTCGATGACGATGATGCCGCCGACGTCGCGCAACCGGAGCTGCCGGGCGACCTCGCGCGCGGCCTCCAGGTTGGTCCGCAGGATGGTGGCCTCGGGATCCTTCTTTCCGGTGTAGCGGCCGGTGTTGACGTCGATCGAGGTGAGGGCCTCGGTGGGCTCGATCACGATCGAGCCTCCCGACGCCAGCCGCACCTGCCGCTGCATCGCGACCTCGATCTGGGGCTCGATCCCCATCGCGTCGAACAGCGGGATCCGCTCCTTGTACAGCTCGACCCGACCGAGCAAGTCGGGGGAGACCTTCTTCAGATACTTGCGAATCTGGTCGCACAGCTCGCGATCGTCGATCAGCAGGCGATCGACCTTTTCGCTGAAGATGTCCCGGATCAGCCCGCTGGTGAGCTCGGCCTCCCGGTGGAGCAGGGCCGGGGCCTTCGAGCGTCCAGCCTTGCTCTTGATCTTCTGCCACGTGTCCGCGAGGCGCTGAACTTCGCGCTGGAACTCCTCCCGGCTGGTGTCCTCGCCGGCGGTCCGGACGATCACGCCCCCTTTGTCGGGCTTGATGTCGCCGAGGATCTTCTTCAGCCGCGATCGCTCGGAGCGGTCGTCGATCTTCCGGCTCACCCCGATGTGGTCGACGCCGGGCATGAAGACGAGGAATCGGCCGGGCAGCGACACCTGGCCGGTGAGCCGGGGACCCTTGGTGGAGATCGCCTCCTTGGTGACCTGTACGAGGATCTCCTGGCCGCGCTTCAGGACCTTCTGGATCGGGGGGCCGTTGGAGCGCCGGCCTCCCCCCCGTCCTCCACCGTTCTCGTCGTCCTTGAACCGGCTGGTGGCGAGATCGGAGACGTGGAGGAAGCCGCTCTTCTCCATCCCGATGTCGACGAATGCCGACTGCATCCCGGGAAGGACCGCGGTGACGCGGCCCTTGTAGATGTCGCCGACGATGCGCTCCTCCTCCTCGCGGTCCACGAGCAGCTCGACGAGCTGGTCGTCCTCGTTGATCGCGATTCGGGTCTCTTTCGGGGTGACGTTGACGAGGATCTCGCGCTTCACGGAGATCCTCCGTTCGCGTTGTGGGGCATTGCGCCGTCCTTCGGGGCGTCGTCCGGGAGATGTTTCCTCCCGGACGCGAGCCTTCAGGCGCTCACCGCTCGACGCGTCCGATCGCTGGGGCGGGGTTCGACACCCCTCGTCGCGGGTCCCGCGAGTGGTTCACGGGTGCGCGGGGCCGCTACGGATCCGCTCGATCCGCGGGTACGGGGGCGTGGAAGTGGAACGCGATCGAAGACGAGAGAGCGGTTGGGCCAAGAAAGCTCACCGTTGATCATCCTTCTGCGACGCGTCACTCCCGTCGTGTCGGGCCCGCAGCCCACGCGAGCGATCGGTCGCCACCAATCGAATACCATCCGTGCAGCGTTCCTTCCTCGAGCCCCGGAACGCCGCGAAGCCTCTTCTCTCCGGACCGAATCGAAACAGGTCCGGAACATTCGAAATATAGTCGCGGGTCCTCCTCCACTCAACCGGCAAGCCGACTTCACTCCGAGAGCTCGAGCGTCATCGTCCGATAGTCGAACGCCACCCGCATGTTCCGGAAGAAGGGGAAGCCGAGGATTCCGTGGAGCCGCACCCCCCACGGCTCACCGAGGGAGCCGTCGTGGAGGACGGCGCGGAGGTTCGGGGCGGCGAAACCGTCGGTCCGGGCGTGGAGCCGTCTCGGGTCGAGGCGGAGGACGTTCGCCGTCTCGCGCTCCACCACCACGTCGCTCGAACCGGTGTCGAGCAGGAAGGGAAGCGGGCTCGAGCCGTCCAGCCGGACCGGGATCACCGGCCACACCCCGTTGGCGTCGAAGCGGAAGGGGCGGGTGGTGGAGCGGCCCGCGAGCCGTCGACCCCTTCCCCCGGCGCCGTACCGCTCCAGCTCGATCCTCCGGTGGCGGAAGTCGATGACGACCCGGAAGTCCCGGAAGAGGAGCGCCGGGTTGATCACCGCGGCGATGTAGTAGCTCCCCTGCCCTCGCAAATTGAGGGCCTCGAAATCGGCCACCGAGAACGGGACCCGCTGAATCCGGAAGGATCCGATCTCGAGGCTGTCCACGAGCGTGTAGCCTCCCGGAGAGCGGCGATAGGCGCCTCGAAGGCCTCCGCCGGGCACGATCGTGTCCACCCCGATCGAGCGCGCGAAGCGGCGGTCGACGACGTTGAACTCGGCCCCCGTGTCGAACAGGACGTACGCCACCTCGCCCCCGTTGAATCGCACCGGGACGTAGGGGATCTCGTCGCCCCGCTTGAGATCGAAGTTGATCTGGGCGCGCCTCACCCTGGGATCCACCCGGTTCGCGGGCGCTTCCGCCACCCACGCGTAGAAGCGCCGCAGGTTGCGGTACCCCGGCGCCGACCCCCCGTCGATCCACCGGAGGTAGTCGTCGAGGGCCTCCGTCGCGGCCGGATGGTCGTTCACGATCGCCGCCCACCGGGCCAGCCCGAGCGCGTAGCGGGCGCGGGGGTCGAGCTGCACGGCTTCGCCACCGTGCCTGCGCGCCAGGTCGATCCGGTTGGAGGCCACCGCCACCAGGGCGAGCCCCCAGTGGGCCTCGGCTCGATCCGGGTCGAGCTCCAGCGCCCGGCGGAACGCCCACTCGGCGTCCTCCGTCTCCGTCAGCCGGTATCGGGCGGACCCCAGGAGGGTCCACAATCCGGCGTCGTCCTCGGTCAGGTTGAGCCCGCGGGAGGCCTCGATCCTCGCGGCAAAGGGGTCTCCCGTTTCCAGATAGGCGCGCGCCAGCCCGGCGTGGATGCGGGCGCTCTCCTCGTAGTAGAACCGGTCGGCCTCCCCGTACAGCAGGTGGAGTCCCAGCATCTGCTGGGCGCGCCGGTACTCTTCGACCGCCCGGGCGACCTGGCCCCGGGCGAGCCGCTCGTCGGCGGCTTCGATCAGGGTGGCGAGCGAGTCGTCGACGGCGCGGATGGTCCGGGCCGGTCGCGGCTCTCCCGAGCCGCCCTCCTGCCCCACCACCGGCGTCGCCACCGCTGCCGACATCAGGAGCGCCAGCCGGACCGCGCGAGCGAGGGAGCGCCTCATCGGCCGAGCAATCCGCGGACGATCGGGCCCAGCGAGCCGGCCGCCTGCAGGGCGATCCCGCGCGCGAGCTGGGCGAATGCCACCCGCCGGGCGGGCGCGGGGATCTCGAGGTCGAAGAACCCCGGATCCGCGCCGGTGGACCACCGTACGGTGACGTCCGCCTCGAGCTCGCTCCCTCCGGATCGGAGGAGGCCGTCTATGCGGCGTACCCGCCCTGCTCCGTCGTAGTGGAGGGTCGCCACGACGCGGATCGGAGGCGATTTCGAGATCGTCGCCTCGATCCGGATCGGCACGGGGCCCTCCCCGTACCGCAGGTCGATCCGGACGTCGCCGCCGCCGTGCCGGTCGACCGCGATCCGCCGCGGCAGATCGCTTCCTGCGTCGATCCAGAAAGAGACCGTGGTTCCGGGAGCGGCGGTGTCGTCGATGCGGTGTGCGGAGACGCCGTGCACCGCCTCCTCTCCCCGATACACGAGGCCTGGATACCCCGCTCGCAGCCGGGCCCGCATCGCCGCGATCTCCGCCGCGATCGAGGCCGCGGGCCGGGCCACTCGAGCCAGGGCGCCCGCCCTCCGACGGGCCCATTGGGCGAGCCCGGGGACGTGGAGGGTGGCCGCGTCCCCGCGGACCGCCAGCGCCAGGGGTCCCACGTCGCCGCCCGCGTCGAGGCGCCACCGTCGCCCGGGCGGATCGATCACGACGTTCATGGTCGCCCCGAACCCCGACGCTCCTCGGGCGTTCACGGAGACGCGGGCGCGATCACCGTAGGCGCCGATCGCCCACCCGCGCTCGATCGCGTCGAGAGCCCGCAGCGCGATCTCCACCGCCCTCTCGTCGGCCGGATCCGGGGCGTGCACCCCGGCGGCTCCGACCCTGGAGCGATCGCCGGCGGGATCGGCCGCGGCGGCTCCCGCGAGTCCCAGTCCGAGCGAGCACGAGAGGAGGACCTTCCGCGTGAGGCGCATCGGGCCTTATACCGCAGGGTCGGGATAGAGGGTTCCGCCGATCCCGCACAGCTTGGCGAGCCCCCGCTCGTCCTCCACGCCCCGCTCGGCCGCGAGGTCCAGCAGCCGGGCGAGGATCCTCGCCGTCGCGCGCGCGTCGCCGAGAGCGCGATGGCGCCCCTCGATCGGGATTCCGAAGGCGTGGGCGAGCGCGTCCAGGTTCCGCCGGCGGTACTCCGGCATCAGCCGCCGGGCCAACCGCAGGGTGCACACCCGGGCGTTGGTGAGGCACCCCCCCCGAGCGCGGAGCAGCTCGGCGTTGAGGAACCGCCAGTCGAAGGGGGCGTTGTGGGCGACGAAGGGGGTACCCCCCAGGATCTCCAGGAAGGCGTCGGCGATCTCCGCGAACCGGGGAGCGCCGGTCAGCCGCGCTTCGTCGATCCCGGTGAGCCGGGCCACGAACGCGGGCACGGGCCGGTCCGGGTCCACCAGGCTCGACCACTCCTCCTCGACCCGGCCGCCGCGGGTCCGCACCGCGGCGACTTCGATCACCCGGTCGGCGGGGGGCGAGCCCCCGGTGGTCTCGACGTCGACGACGGTGAACGGGAGCGATCTCAGCGGCCGGGGGGCGGCCGTCCGCTTCGCCGGAGCGAGCCGCCAACGTCCGTCCACGAGCTCGAAGGCGGGGTCTCCGCCCAGCAGGGTGCCGAGGAGCCGCTGGGCGAGAACCCGCTCGAGCCGCTCCATGCCGAAGACCTCGCGGGCGAGCGCCTCCGGCGGGCCGGCGCCGTGCACCTCGAGCCACGTCCGCGCCGCCTCGCGGAGCTCTCCCCCCCGGGGTGCGAGCGGGCTCACTTCGTGCGGACGACCGTGATCTGGAGCTCGGACCCGGCCTCCCCGTCCACCCGGACCCGCGCGTTGGCCCGGCGCGCGGCGGTGACCCGCACGTAGCTCGGGCTGGTCCCGCTCTGGCTCACCGACAGGGCCGGGCCGGAGGGGTCGAAGGGGAGGCCGACCGACCGCACGTCGAGATACGAGCCGGTGATCCGCGGCGGCCGATCCGGATCGTCGTTCAGGTCCTCCTTGGCCCGATCGAACATGGATCGCAGATCCAGCGACGGGAACTCGAAGAGGGGATCGGCGCCGATCTCGATACCGTCCAGCAGGAGCGCGCTCGCCCACTGGTGGAACAGGAAGCCGAACGCCACCTCGGTGGCGAAGGAGACGTTCGTGGTGCTGGTCAGCGAGGTCTGGACCAGCCGGGCGAGGATCTCCTCCCCGAACCGATCCACCATGTACCGCACGAACAGCCAGGCGGCCCCCCGCAGCGCGAGGGTGGCGTCGCCGGCGATCAGCGAGGTGCCCGACGGATCGTGCAGGAAGAACGCCGAGCGCAGCTCGTTCTGCCGCTCGAACCCGTTGAGGCTCTCCGCCATGTGGGCGAGCCCCTCGTCGAGCCACAGCGCCTCCAACCGTCCGTCCCGGATCAGCCGGTGCTGGTTGTAGCTGATCATGTGCTCCATCTCGTGGGCGAAGGTGGCCCGCATCAGCGGATCGTACCCCTCCTCGGGGACCGCCACCGCACCGAACGTCGCGGAGGCATCCGGCACGGCGGCGTAGAACATCTCCGAGGCGTTGCCGCACAGGAAGTTCGCGAGATCGGCGCCGAAGAAGAACCCGGTGATGAAGCCGCCCCCGGTCTCGGTGGTCAGCGAGTTCACCGTGGGGGTGAGGAGGATCACCACCTTCCCGTTCCCGTCCACGTCGCTCACGTCCCCGAACGCCTCGATGTCGGTGGGGTAGATCCGGTCGTCGAAGTCGATTCCGATGTCCCGGAGCAGCTCGTCGTCGACGCTTTCCCGGGGGGTCCGGTCGTCGACGTAGATGAGGGTGTTGTCGTCGACGAACCGGAGGGTTGCCGTGACCCGGTCGAAGTCCTCGGGGCAGCGGGGAACGACACCCGCCACGTTGACGACGAAGAACTCCCGCGTCGACCCGAGCTCCTGGGCGAGGGCGAGCCGCCGGCCGGTCGGCGGCCCCGGCGGCAGCCGCAGCAGCAGCTCCCGCTCGGCCTCCCGGATGAGCGTCTCCCCCTCGACCCTGGAGCGGTCGGCCCCGACCAGCTCCCGGCTTTCGGCCAGCGTCGCCCCGTCCGCCTGAAGCCGGGTGGTGAAGGTACGCGTGGAGGTGTCCAGCGCCTCGAAGATCAGGGTGTACTCCTGGGAGGCGTCCTCGAAGGGGAGGAGGATCTCCCCGTCGCCCAGCCGGAGGTGGACGAGATCCACGTCGCCGAGGGGAGGCGCCTCCACGGGAGCCTCCAGGACCCGGAACGGGGCCGGGTTCGAGCTCACGCCCGTGAGGGCGACGACGACGGGCCCCTCGAACGCGAAGGCGGGGACCTCCACCGCGAGCTCCGTCCGCGTGGCCCGGGTGACCGTCCCGATCTCGTCGCCGAACCGCACCACGTTGTGCCGCGCGACGGGGCTGAAGTTCGATCCCCGGATGGTGACCTCCCCGCCGGGCGGGGCCGCCTCGGGCTCGGTCGAGTCGATCCGCGGAGCCCCCACTGCCGTCGCGGCGACGACGGTCTCCTCGTCCGGGGCGATCTCCAACCGGGCCACGAACTCGTTCGGCCCCTCGTCGGGGCCGAGGGTCCAGGCCACCGAGACGTTCCCGTCCCCGTCGGTGAGTCCCTGCTCGCGCGAGAGGGAGCCCCCTCCCGCCACGACCTCGAAAAGCACCTGCACCCCGGCAATCCCCTCGGCCTCGATCCCGCCGCTGACCTGCAGCGTCACGAGATCGACCAGCCGCCGGCCCGCCACCCCCGTCTGGCCGGTGCCTCCGGTCGCAGCGAGACGGAGGCTCTCGACGTCGGGACCGGCGGTGACGACGGTCGGATCGCTCTCGTTGCCGGCGGCGTCCACCGCCACGATCTCGAGGCGATCGCCCACCCGGGCGAGAAGCGACGTCCGGAAGCTCCCGTCCGCGTCCGCGGACGCCGAGACGCGAACCGGGGTGCCGGTTCGCTCGATCGCGTCCAGGTTGGAGAGCCGCACGACGGCATTCCCCTCCACCGCGCCCGCCTCCCCGCGAACCACCGCCTGCCCGCCGGTCGGGACGCCCACCTCGATCCGGTCGGCCCGGGGCGGTGGCGGAGGGGTGGTGTCGCGCGGCTCGGCGGGCGATCCTCCGCGGCACGCGGCGAGCAGCAGAAGACCGACGGCCGCGCCGGCGAGGACGCCGGTCGCTCCGCGGCACGAGGGTCTCGCGACGCTCACTCGGTCCGTACGATCCCGATCTGCAGGTCGGCCTCGGGGTCCCCCTCGATCCGCACCGGGACGGTGGCCCGGCCGCGGGCGGTGAAGCGGATGTACACCGGGCTCGTCCCCTTCTGGGTCACCGTGATGGAGGTCTCCGTGAGCTCGCCCCCGTCCCGCACGTTCAGGTAGTCTCCGGTGATGTCGTCCCGCTCCGCCTTCACCCGCTCGAAGAACCCGCGGAGATCGAGCGAGGGGAAGGTGAAGCGGGGATCCATCGCCAGGCCGGTGCCGTCGAGCAGCAGCGCGGTCGCCCACGCGTGGAAGAGCGTCTCCAGCTGCTCCCCGGTGGCGCTCTCCACGTTGTCGATCCCCGTCATCGTCGTCTGGACGAGCTGCGCCAGGACCCCTTCCCCGAACCGGTCGGCGAGATGCTCCACGAAGAGCCACACCGCGCCCCGCTCGGAGACCAGGTTGCCGCCGCCCAGAAGCGTGACCTCGCCGGGCGCTTCGAGGAAGAGCGAGGCGTTCAGGTGGTTGCCGTCGAGGAACCCGTTGATCGCCTCGGCGACGTGGGAGAGCCCCTCGGCCAGCCACAGCTCCTCCTGTTGCAGGTCCGGCGACGGATTTTCCGGCCGCAGGTGGAAGTTGGCCGAGATCATGTGCTGGTGCTCGTGGGCGAAGATCGAGCTCAGGAAGCTCTGGATCCCCACCGCCGAGATCCGCGCCGGACCGAACTCCGCGTCGGGGTCGGGGATCACCGAGTAGAAGAGCTCCCCCCCGTTCGCGAAGGGGTTCTGGACCGGGTCCGGGAACAGGTCGATCGCGAAGAAGAACCCGGCGATGAACTGGCCCCGGAGCGTGAAGTCCTCCCGGCTCGTGAGGGCGTTCACGGCCGGGGTCATCAGGATGATCACCTTGCCGTTGTCGTCGATGTCGCTCTCCCGGCCGAACGCGTCGACGTTGGTCGGGTGGATGCCGTCGTCGAAACGGCCTCCGATCGCGTCGATCGTCGTCTGGGGGAGATCCGCGTCCGGCGTCCTGTCGTCGACGTACAGGAGCGTGTTCTCGCCGGCGAACCGGAGCGTGGCGGTCACCTCGGTGAAGTGGTCCTCGTTGGTGAGGCTCAGCTCCGGTGGGAGCGTGTTGATCACCTGGAAGGTGCGCTGCGAACCGACCTCCTGAGCCGGCGCCAGCACGCGAGCCGGAGCCCGGCGGGGAAGCCCGGGGACGACCCGCCGCTCGAACTCGCGGATCCTCGCCTCGAGAAGCTCCCTCGCCGGCTTCGCGGCGCCGGCCAGCACGCGCATCCGGGAGAACCGCGCGGCCGCGCCCCGGAGGCTGGTCGTGAAGGTGCGGTCGGTGGCCGACAGCGACTGGACGACGAGGGTGAACTCCTGGTCGGCGCCGCCGAACGGCAGCTCGATCCTCCCCTCCCCGTCCGCGATCGTCACCAGGTCGACCTCGCCGGGGGCCCGCTCCTCCACCTGCGCCGGCAGGACGTCGTAGGGGACCTCGTTGGAGACGACGTCGGTGAGCTCCACCGTCAACGGGCCCATCGTGGCGAACGGCGGCACCTCCACCTCCAGCGAGGTGCCGGTCGCCTCGACCACGGTCCCGGCCTCCTCGCCGAAGCGCACCACGTTGTGGCGGGCGATCGGGCTGAAGTTCTCCCCCTCGACCGTCACGATCTCGCCCGGACGCGCCTCCCCGGGCTCGACCGCGTCGATCCGCGGAGGGCCCACGGCCGTGGCCCGGATCGTGGTCTCCTTCTCCTCGGCGCCCACGATCCGGGCGACGATCCGGTTCTCGCCCTCCCCGGGACCCAGGGTGTAGGTGGTCGACGCGTTCCCCTTCTCGTCGGTCACCGCCTCGGCGTCGGACAGGGTGCCTCCCCCTTCGACGGCCTCGAAGCGGACCGTGACCCCCGGCACCTCGGTGCCCGACACCGCGCCCCGGACCTTGACGGTGACCGGGTCGGGAAGTTCGTTGCCGGCGACGCCCACCTGTCCGTTCTCCCCGACGACGTTGATCTGGAGGCTGGCGACGGAGGGTCCGGCGGTGATGGTGGTGGGCGCGCTCTCGTTGCCGGCGGCGTCGATCGCCACGAGCCGCAGCTCGTCGCCGAGCTGGGCGGGGATCGTGGTCTGAAAGCTGCCGTCGGCGCTCGCCGTGGTCGTGGTGCGCACCGTGGCGCCGCCCCGGTCGGAGGCGTCGACGTTGGTGATCCGCACGCGGGCGCTCCCCTCCACCGCGCCGGCCGAGCCGGTCACCGAGGAGATGCCGTTCGTCGGGGGAGTGGCCTCGATCCGGGCGGCGTTCGGCGCGGGCGGGGGGGTCGTGTCGTCGGGAGCCGTCCCGCCGCCACCACCACCCCCGCAGGCCACCGCCAGGGCGAGGAGGAGAGCGGCGGCGAGGGGGCGTCTACCCCTCGTGCGGGGAATCGTCCGCCGGGGAGGCGAGCCGCAGCGGAGGGCCCGTGAGCGTGTGCCGGAGCCTGTCGCGGTGGACTCGGAACGCCTCGAGCCGCTCCCCCTCGAGCGGGAGCGCCGTCGGCAGGTCGATGGAGAGGGGATCCACATAGCTGCCGTCCTCGATGAATCGATAATCAAGATGGGGGCCCGTCGACAGGCCGGTGGACCCGACGTAGCCTATCACCTCCCCCTGTCTGACGCGAGCGCCGCGCCTCACATTCCCCGCGATCCGGGAGAGGTGGGCGTACGAGGTGGCGTAGCGCTTGCCGTGACGCAGCTTCACGTACAGGCCGTACCCCCCGTTTCGCCCGGCCGCGACCACGGTTCCGTCACCGGCGGCCTGGACCGGCGTCCCCACGGGCGCCGCGTAGTCCACCCCCCAGTGGGGCCGCACCCGCCGCAGGATCGGATGGCGACGGCTCCCGAATCCGCTCGTGATCCGGGTGTACTTGAGCGGGGAGCGCAGGAAGCGGCGCTTCAACGATCTCCCCTCGGCGTCGTACCAGTCGACTTGCTCGCCGTCGGGCGAGAAGCGGTACGCCTCGATCTCGCGCTTCCGCAGATCGAACCGGATCGCGTCGAACGTGGCGATCCGATAGCTGCCGTCCGGCCGCTCGTCGACGCTCACCAGCGCCTCGAAGCAGTCTCCGGAGCGCAGGTCCGCGTAGAAGTCGACCTGCGCCGCCAGCACCTCGGCCATCCGGACGGTGAGCGCGGGGTCCTCCCCCGCCTCGGCGAGGGCCTGCCAGGGGGAGCCCTCGATGCAGGCGGAGATCCGCCGCGTCTTGCGGACGAACGGGGTCTCCACCAGCCGGGCCACGTAGCCGTCGGCGGCGCGCCGGATCACCATCCTCCGGTCGCGGTCGACGGCCACCTCGAAGGAGCGTACCCCCCCGTCGCGGTCGAGCCAGAACTGGTACACGCTGCCCGGCCGCAGGGTCCGCCACGGATGGACCTCGCGGCCGGCCTCCGCGAAGGCGGGAAGCTCGGTGGAAGGAAGCCCGTGCTCGGCCCACAGCTGGCTCAGCGTCCCCGCCGGCTTCAGGGTGTCGACCACCGCGGGGGTGGGTGCGGGCGCGGCCGCCACGGAGCGTGGCGCCGGCGGTTCCGGGTCGTCCACCACCCACCACGCGAGGAGCGCCCCGGCCAGCGCCAGCAGGAAGGCGGGCCGGGGCGGGCGGAACGCGGGTTCGGAAGCGTCGTTTTGTCTCATCGTGATCCTTCCGCTCAGTTCATCTGCCGGCGGATGAACGCCGGAATCTCGAGATCCTCGTCCTGCCCGCCACTGTCAAGATCGAACACGGAGAGCAGATCGTCGAGCCGTCTCCCGGACTCCTCCTCTTCCTCCGCCGTCGAGGCGGGCGAATCCTCCAGCGCGACCACGCGCTCCTCCCCGGGATCCACTTCTCCGATCTCCCCGGCAGCGTCGGTCGGGGAGGATTCGGCCCCGACCCGGCTCCGCACGCGCTCGGGCTCGTACGGCGCGCTCCGGCTCCCGGCGGATCCGATCCCGGTGGCGATCACGGTGACCCGGATCTCCCCCTTCAGGTTGGGATCGACCACCGCGCCGAAGATGATGTGGGCGTCCTCGCCGGCGGCGTCGTGGATCACCGAGGACACCTCGCTCACCTCGTGCAGCGAGAGGTCCGGCCCCCCGGTGATGTTGAGCAGCACCCCGTTCGCCCCCGCGATCGACATGTCGTCCAGGAGCGGGCTCGAGATCGCCTCCTCGGCGCTCTCCGACGCCCGCTGCTCCCCGGTGCCGAACCCCGTGCCCATCAACGCCTGCCCCTGCTCGGACATGATCGTCCGCACGTCCGCGAAATCGACGTTCACCAGCCCGGTCACGGTGATCAGGTCGCTGATCCCGCGGGTGGCGTTCAGCAGGACGCTGTCGGCGACGCGGAAGGCTTCCTGGATCGTCGTGCCCTTTTCGACCACCGCGCGCAGCCGCTCGTTGGGTACCACGATCAGCGTGTCGACGACGCGCTCGATCTCGTCGATTCCCTGCTCGGCCACCGTCATCCGCCGACGCCCCTCGAAGTCGAACGGCTTCGAGACGATCCCCACCGTGAGGGCATCCACCTCGCGGGCGAGCTCGGCCACCACCGGCGCGGCCCCGGTCCCGGTCCCCCCGCCCATCCCCGCGGTGACGAACACCATGTCGGCGCCCTTCAGGGCTTCGACGACTTCCTCCTGGTTCTCGAGGATCGCCTCCCGCCCCACGTCCGGGCGCGATCCGGCACCGAGCCCGCGGGTGAGGGTCTTGCCGATCTGGATCTTGCGGTGGGCCTCGCTGGCCGCGAGCGCCTGGCTGTCGGTGTTGATGGAGACGAACTCCACCCCGGCGAGCCGCTCCTCGATCATCCGGTTCACGGCATTGCCGCCGGCTCCCCCGACCCCCACCACCTTCATCCTTGCGAACTGATCCCGGTCGTCCGCGATTTCGAACCTCATCGCTCGTTTCCTCCTGGCTGTTATTCGTTTGCGTCCCGGTCGCATCGAATCATTGGGCATGAAGCGCGCTCGCACAAGCCCCCCGGCCCGTCACGGGGGACGCGCCGTCAGAAGAAGTCCTTGAGCCATTCCCGCATCCTCTCGAGCACCCGGTTCCACACACCCTCGTCGTCGAGATCGACGAACGGGTTCACCTCCCGGCCGCGGTCTCGGCCGTGGACCACGAGTCCCACGCCGGTGGCGAAGCGGGGGTCGGCGACGGAGGCGACGAGGGCGCGGTCGCCGAGCGGGTGGCCGTTCCGGACCCGGACGGCGAGTTGCCGCTCCGCGCTCGCGCCCGTCCCGGGCCGCGCCGTCGCTCCGCCCGGCAGGA
>JAWVZN010000037.1:0-23416 GCA_033722155.1 Gemmatimonadota bacterium
ACAGGAAGTCGATCTTGATCTGCATCGGGTACCCCAGCCACCCGAAGATGTCGATGTTGTCCCACCCCTCCTTGTTGTCGCCCCGGGGCGGATAGTAGTTGATCCGGACCACGTGGGAGATGTCGCCGTAGAGGCCGGGATACAGGTCGGGCTGGAGGATGTAGTCGAGCACGCCCAGCTTCGACTCCTCCTTCGTCTTGAAGCTCTCCGGGTCGTCGAGCACCTCGCCGTCGCGGTTGCCGAGGATGTTGGTGGAGTACCACCCCCGCACCCCCAGCATGCGCGCCTTGAACCCGGGCGCCAGGATCGTCTTCATCAGGGTCTGGCCGGTCTTGAAGTCCTTGCCGGCGATCGGGACCTCGTTCTCCTCCGCCAGCTCGAGGAGGGCGGGGACGTCGGCCGAGAGGTTCGGTGCGCCGTTGGCGTACGGGACCCCGCACTCGAGCGCCGCGTAGGCGTAAACCATCGAAGGAGGGATCGCGTCGTCGTCCTCGTCGAGGCCCTGCTCGAACGCCTCGAGCGACTCGTGGACGGGGGCGCGCTCCATGAACACCTCGGTGGAGCCGCACCAGATCATCACCAGCCGGTCGCACCCCTTCTCGTCGCGGAAGCGCTCGATGTCGTCGATCAACCGGTCGGCCCACTCCCGCTTGGAGCGGGTCTCCATGACGTGGGTCCCGTCGAGCTTCTTCACGTAGCGGGAGTCGAAGGCCCCCCTCATCGGCTCGACCGTGGAGAGGAAGTCCTTCAGCTCCTCGACGTCCTGCGGCTTCAGAACTCCGCAGTTGAGCGCCGACTCGTAGGCGTCGTCGGGAAAGACGTCCCAGGCGCCGAAGACGAGCTGGTCGAGGTCGGCCAGGGGAACGAAGTCCTTGATCGCCGGCACCCGCTTCTCGGGACGCCCCCCGAGCCGGATCGTCCCCATCTGGGTGAGCGAGCCGAAGGGCTGGCCCGCTCTGCGGCGGACCGCCTCCACCCCGGCGATGAACGTGGTGGAGACCGCTCCCAGCCCGGGCAGCAGCACCCCGAGGGTCCCTTCGGGCGAGGCGATGTCGACGGGCTCGGGCGGATGCTGCTCCAGTGGCTCCGGCCCCGGCCTTCTCTTCTGCGGCATGCTCAATCCTCCTCCTCCGAGTATCGATCGGGCGGGGGGACGGGCTCGTCGAGCGGGACCCCGCTGGCCACCCGGTATACCTCGTAGATCCGCTCGAGGGCGGTGTAGTTCGCCAGCACCGCGATCGCGCCGAGCGCGACCAGCAGCGGGGCGTACTCCCAGCCCGGGGCGGCCAGGCGGAAGATCCCCACCAGCAGCCCTCCGAGGCCGAGCGTCACGACCCGCTCGGGTCGCTGCATCATGCCCACCTTGCACTCCACCCCGAGCGCCTCGGCCCGTGCCCGAGTGTACGAAACCATCAGCGAGCCCACCATGGCGGTGATCACGATGTAGCCGACGTACCAGAAGCTCTCCAGCGGCCGGAAGTAGGCGTAGATCGAGAAGTAGACCACGATCTCGCTCACCCGGTCGAGGGTGGAGTCGTAGAAGGAGCCGAATTTCGACGCCAGGCCGGTCTCGCGTGCGACCCGGCCGTCGAGGATGTCCATCATCCCGCCGACGAGGAAGACGAAGAAGCCGGTCACCAGGAACCGGCCGAAGATGATCGCCGCCGCCCCCAGCGAGACGAGGAAGCCGACGGTGCTGATCAGGTTGGGGTGGACCCGCCGCCGGACGAGCGTCCCCACCACCGGATCCAGCAGCCGGAGAAAGCCGTTCTTCAGCCAGTCTGGCACCCGGGGCCTCGTGACGGGAGAATGCGGCGGGGGAGGCCGCCGCTCCTACAGGTTCGCTTCGATGACCTCTTCGAGGCGCTGCTTTCGGACGGCTCCGACCACGGTCTCGACGACCTCACCGTCCTTGAAGAACAGCAAGCTGGGGATCGAGCGGACCGCGTACTCCTGGGCGGTGCGCTGGTTCTCGTCGACGTCGAGCTTGCACACCTTGAGCCGTCCCTCGTACTCGTCGGCCAGCTCCTCGATCGTCGGCGCGATCATCTTGCACGGCCCGCACCAGTCGGCCCAGAAGTCGACCAGGGTCAGGGTGTCGGCCTGCCGGACGTCCTCGTCGAAGCTCTGGTCGGTGACGGTATGGATGGAGTTCGATGCCATGGTATCCTTCCTGGGAAGAGCCCGCCGGCGCCTCGACGCCGGCACAAATGGACGGGTATAATACCAGCCGGTTTTTTTCGGTGTCAACCAACGATACGGCGTTTCGCGCCCACCCATTCCCTCGGAGGGAGCCCGCCCCATGACGGTCCGTCTCGCCCACGTCGGCATCGCCGTTCACTCGATCCCCGACGCCCGCAACTTCTACGAGGAGGTGCTCGGGCTCGAGGTCGAGGAGATCGAGGAGATCCCCTCCGAGGGGGTGAAGGCCGCGATGCTCCCGTTCCCCGGGGGGATGGTCGAGCTCCTGGAGCCGCTAGAGGCCGACACGCCGGTGGGGCGCTTCCTCGAGAAGCACGGGGAGGGCCTCCACCACCTCTCCTTCGACGTTCCGGACATCCACGAGACGATCATGGCGGGCGTCGAGCACGGGGTGGAGACCGTGGGGGAGGCGCCGAGAACCGGCGCCGGCGGCCGCGAGATCGCCTTCTTCCATCCGCTCTTCACCCACGGCGTGTTGATCGAGGTGTGCGAGCCGGGACCCGGAGCCGGGAAGCCCGATCCGGGGCGGGAGCTGAGGGATCTGGGACGCCGCCTCCGATCGCTCGTCGAGGAGGTCGACGAGGGGCTTCGCAAGGCGCGCGACAGCGAGGCCGCCGAGCGCGCCCGCGAGGGGGCCCGCGAAGCCGGCCGGAAGGCCCGCAGCGGTCTGGCCGATTCCCTGCGGCGGCTCGGCGCCGAGCTGGGATCGCTGGCCGACCGGCTCGGAGCGGCGCAAGCGGAGGAGAAACCCTCGGAGCAGAAACCCTCGGAATAGCGCGGCGTTCCGCGCGGGGGGCTACTCGGGGATCGTCGCCTCGGCCGGGCCGGCCGGCTCGGCCTCGGCCACTTGGACCGGCTCGAACGCCAGCGCGCCGCCCCCCTCCTCCACGTCGACCACGACGTGGTCGCCCTCCGAGAGCGTTCCCTCGAGCAGTTCCATCGCCAGCGGGTTCTGCAGGTCGCTCTGGATCACCCGCTTGAGGGGCCGCGCCCCGTAGGCGGGGTCGAAGCCGCGGGCCGCCAGGAACTCCTTCGCCGCGTCGGTGAGCTCGATGGTGAGGCCCTGCCTCGCCAGCAGCGGCTCGAGGCGGGCCAGCTGGATGTCGACGATCTCGCGCAGGTCCTCCTCGGAGAGCCGGTGGAAGATCACGGTCTCGTCGACCCGGTTGAGGAACTCGGGCCGGAACTGGCTCCGCAGCGCCCCCATCACCTTCGTCTCGATCGTCTCCTCGTCGACCTCCTCGGCGATGAACTGGCTGCCGACGTTCGAGGTCATGATGATCACGCTGTTGGTGAAGTCGACGGTACGGCCCTGGCCGTCGGTGAGCCGGCCGTCGTCGAGCACCTGGAGGAGGATGTTGAACACCTCGGGGTGCGCCTTCTCGATCTCGTCGAGGAGGATCACCGAGTAGGGGCGGCGCCGGACCCGCTCGGTGAGCTGCCCCCCCTCCTCGTAGCCGACGTAGCCCGGCGGGGCTCCGATCAACCGGGCGACGGCGTGGCGCTCCATGTACTCCGACATGTCGATCCGCACCATCGCGTCCTCGTCGTCGAAGAGGAACTCGGCGAGGGCGCGGGCGAGCTCGGTCTTCCCCACGCCGGTGGGCCCCAGGAAGATGAAGGTGCCGATCGGGCGGTCCGCCTCCTGGAGCCCGGCGCGGGCGCGCCGCACCGCGTCGGAGACCGCGCGGATCGCCTCGTCCTGGCTCACCACCCGGCGGTGGAGCCGATCCTCCATCCGCACCAGCTTCTCGCGCTCGCCCTCCACCAGCTTCGATACCGGGATGCCGGTCCAGTTGCTCACCACTTCGGCGACGTCCTCCTCGTCGACCTCCTCCTTCAGGATCCGCCGGTCGCGCTGGAGCTCCGCGAGATCGGCCTCGCGCCGCTGGAGCTCCTCCCGCAGCTCGGCCAGCTCGCCGTACTGCAGCTCGGCCGCCTTCTCCAGGTCGCCGACCCGCTGGGCCTGCTCGGTGGCGGTGCGGGTGTTCTCGATCCGCTCCTTCAGCTCGCGGATCGACTGGATCGCGTCCCGCTCCCGCTGCCAGTGGGCGCGCAGCTCGTCGGCCTCCTCGCGGAGCTCGGCGAGCTCCGACTCGATCCGCTGGAGCCGCTCGCGGCTCGCCTCGTCCTCCTCCTTCGAGAGCGCCCGCTTCTCGATCCGCAGCTGGGTCATCCGCCGCTCGATCACGTCGATCTCGATCGGCACGGAGTCGATCTCCATCCGCATCCGGCTGGCCGCCTCGTCGATCAGGTCGATCGCCTTGTCGGGGAGGAACCGCTCGGCGATGTAGCGGTCCGAGAGGCGGGCGGCGGCCACGATCGCGCCGTCGGTGATCCGCACGCCGTGGTGGACCTCGTACCGCTCCTTCAGCCCGCGCAGGATCGCGATGGTGTCCTCGATCGAGGGCTCGGCCACGAAGACGGGCTGGAAACGGCGCTCCAGGGCGGCGTCCCTCTCCACGTTCTCCTTGTACTCCGCCAGGGTCGTGGCCCCGATCATCCGGAGCTCGCCGCGCGCCAGCGGCGGCTTGATCATGTTCGAGGCGTCCACCGCCCCCTCGGCGGCGCCGGCGCCCACGATGGTGTGGAGCTCGTCGATGAAGGTGACGATCTCCCCCTCGCTCTCGGTGATCTCGCGGAGCACCGCCTTGAAGCGCTCCTCGAACTCGCCGCGGAACTTCGCCCCGGCCACCATGGCCGCCACGTCGAGCTGGATCAGCTTCTTCTCCATCAGGCTCTCGGGGACGTCGCCGTCGACGATCCGCTGGGCGAGCCCCTCCACGATCGCGGTCTTCCCCACCCCCGGCTCCCCGATCAGGACCGGGTTGTTCTTGGTGCGGCGGGACAGGACCTGCATCACCCGCCGGATCTCCTGGTCGCGCCCGATCACCGGGTCGAGCTTGCCCCGCTTCGCCAGATCGACCAGGTCGCGGCCGAAGCGCTCCAGGGCCTGGTACTTCTCCTCGGGGTCGGGATCGGTGACCCGCTGCGAGCCGCGGATCTCCCGCAAGACCCCCAGCACGTCGTCGCGGGCCACCCCGGCGGCCTCGAGGATGCGGCCCATCTCCCCGACCCCGGTGTCGACCCAGCCGAGCAGGACGTGCTCGATCGAGGTGTACTCGTCCTGCAGGTCGTCGCGGGCGCTCTCGGCGCGGTCGAAGAGCCGGTTGAGCTCGCGCCCCACCCGGGGCTCGGCCCCGCCGGACACCTTCGCCAGCGAGTCCACCGCGTCGTCGAGCCGCTCCTTCGCGCCCGCGGGGTCGATCCCCAGGCGGTCGAGCAGCGTGGAGAAGAGACCCCCCTCCTGCGCGATCAGCTCCGTCGCGAGGTGCTCGGAGGCGATCTCCGGGTTTCCGTTCCGCCGGGCTCGCTGCTGGGCGGCGGCGAGCGCCTCCTGCAGCCGTCGGGTCAGTCGGTTCGGCTCCATGTCGGATCCATCCTCAGCGGGGGCAACGATCGTGCCGGCGCACTCCTGCCATTATGGCATCGGGTCGCGCCGCCTCTCGAATATACGGACAAACGATCCGCGAACGATCGGAGAATCGCCGTAAACGAGTTAACGGCGTAAACACGCGGGGACGGCGACGTGCGGCCCCGGGACCGGCGCCCCGTCCCGCTTCGGCTTTCTTACAGCGCGTTCCGTCCCCGATGGTATACTATCTGCGAACTTTCGAATCGAACGAGTCGGCGCGGGAGCGGACCTCAGCCGAAAGGGACTCATGGATCTGACCCTGTGGAACTCGATCGCCCTGTGGATCATCGCGTCCTTCTTCCTGATCCTCACCCTGCTTCTGCTGTTCGTCGGGATACCGGTCGCGCTGGACGTGAAGCGCACGGCGAAGAAGCTCCGCTCCACCATCGACGAGGTCCGGGTCAAGATCGATCCGATTCTCTTCAGCGCGCAATCGGTGGCCGACGACGTCGAGGAGATGACCGCCACCGCCAAGCGCGAGGTGTCCCGGATGGGCGACTCGATCGACGGGATGCGGGAGCGGATCGACGACCTCGCGATCCTGATCGAGACCGTCCAGGAGGAGATCGAGCGACCGCTGCTGCGATCCGTCGCCGCGATCTCGGGCGCCAAGCGGATGATCGATCGCTGGCTGTAGCGACCGCAATCGAAGAACGCAGACGATGGAGGAGGAGCTCTCATGGCCAGAAAGGACACGACGACCGTCGACTTCGCCGCCGCTTTCGCGCTGGGGACCCTGTTCGGCGCGGGGCTCGCGCTGTTCCTCGCCCCCCAGTCGGGCGAGAAGACGCGCAAGAAGCTCGGAAAGAAGGGCCGCAAGTGGAAGAAGGAGGCGGGCAAGCAGGCCGGCGAGGTGGGCGACCGCGTCCGCGAGACCGGCGAGGAGTGGCTCGAAGAGATCGAGGATCGGCTCGAGGAGCTGTCCGGTCAGATCGCGGAGGCCGTGGACCAGGGCGTGGAGACGATCCGGGACACGGTGGAGAGCGAGATGAAGGAGGTCGAGAAGAAGTTCGGTCGCAAGAAGGGGTTGTTCCGCTGATTCGATCCGCCGCGCGGACGACCCTTCCGGCCGCCCTCGGGGCGGCCGCGATCGCCCTACTCGTCACCCCCGAGCCCGCCTGGGCGTGGGGGCCGACCACGCACGTGTATCTCGGCAGCGGGATCCTGTCGAGCCTGGCGGCGCTTCCGGTGGTGGTGCGCGAGCTGCTCCGGCGGCACCCCTACGAGTACCTGTACGGCTCGATCTCGGCCGACATCACCCTGGCGAAGCGTTACGTCCACTACAGCCGCCACGGCCACAACTGGAACGTCGCCTGGGAGATCGTCGACCGTGCGGAGACGGCGCCGCTCCAGTCGTTCGCGCTCGGCTACATGAGCCACCTGGCCGCCGACACGGTGGCCCACAACGTGTTCGTGCCGCGAATGCTCGCCTCCACCCCGCTGACGAGCAACCTGGGCCACACCTACTGGGAGTACCGCTACGACGCCGCGCTCGACGACCGGTTCCTGCGGCTGGCCCGGGAGATCGTCACCATGGACCACACCGCGCCCGACGAGCTGCTCGAGGACGTGCTCACGCAGGCGTTCTTCTCGTTCCGGACCAACAAGACGGTGTTCCGCCAGCTGATCCACCTCTCCAACGATGAGCGGTGGCACAACCTGTGGGTCCGGATGGCGGACAAGTCCCGCTGGGAGCTGCCCGACGAGGAGGTGGAGCGCTACGACGCGCTGACCCGCGACACCGTCGAGGACTTCCTCGTCCGGGGCGCCCACAGCCTGTGCCAGCGCCACGACCCCACCGGCAACGAGGCGCTGGCGCTTGCGAAGAAGCTGCGCCGGCGATCGTTCCGCTCCGCCCGGCGGGAGGCGGGCCGGGAGCTCGCCCAGGCTCCGATCGCCGCCGCGCTCTCGGGCGAGACCGGCCGGCTCGTCTCCGCCCGCCCGGTCCCCCGGTCGGAGCTGGAGACGGTGGCCGAGGTGTACTTCCCGGAGCCCTCGCCCCCCTCCTTCCGAAACGGCGCGGATTCGCGGCGCCCCCCGTGGTTCGAGGAGCGCGACGAGCGGAGCTTCTGGGAGGCGTTCACCGACGGGCGGGCGTTGCCGGCGGGAGCCGCGTCGGCGGGCGAAGCGACCGGTGGAGCGTAGGCCCGGCCCCTAGAAGGCGGGGACGAACAGGATCGCGTTGAGGTAGGGGCGGAAGTTCCCGTACCAGAACCGTCGGAACAGCGGGTCGTCGGCGAAGAGCACCACCTTTCCCTTCCCGAGCCCCCTCTCCACCATCCACGCGCCCCGACGGAGCCGCTCGAGCGAGCCGGCGGAGATCGGGCCGCTCGTCGCCTCCAGGTCCGCCGGGAAGAATCCCGGCGACTCGAAGGTGGTGTCGGGCTCGAAGGCGGTTCCGGTGGAGAGGACGAACATCCTGGCGGACATTCCGTCGGCGCTCGCCCCGAAGGCGAGGGGGTGGCGGGGATCGAGCTCGATCTCGAGCACGGTTCCCGGCACCCCCTCGCGCCACCGCTCCCGCTCCCGCTCGGCGCGCTTGCGGAGCGCTCGCTCGAGCCGCTCTCCCGGCTCGAGGTCGGCCTCCTCCGCCACCGGCTCCTCCTCGCGAACCTCCACCCCGAACAGGGAGTCCCCGAGCGCCGTGGCCGAGCCCGCCACCGCCACCAGCGTGCCGCCGGCGCGCACCCACCGCTCAAGGCTCTCGAGACCCCCGGTCCCGAGCGCGTCGAGCAGGCCGTCCCCGGCCGCCGGCGCGACGACGACGTCGTACGCGCCGAGGTCGAGGCCGGCGACGTCGGCGGGGTCGACGGCGTCGAACGGGAGCGCGGCGTCCCGCTCCAGGAAGAACCAGTGGGCGCCGAACGAGGTGGGGCGTACGCCGTCGCCCCCGAGGAGCGCGATGTTCGGCAGCTCGAGGGAACGCGCCTCGCCGCTCCCGAGGTCGGGGCCCTCGTCGGTCAGCCCGCCGGCGGTCGGAATCGCCCACGGAGCGAGCCCGGCCTCCGCCACCTGCCGGTCCAGATCGGGGTTGCGACCCGCCGGAAGCAGCACGGTGCCGGGGACGAGCCGCTGGCCCGCCGCCCGCACGGTGTCGGGAAGCACGAGCGCCCGCCCCCCCTCCTCGAGGAACGCCGCCAGCGGCGCGGTGGCGGCCACCACGGGGGGAACGAGGTAGCCGTACCCTCCGTCCCCCCCCGTCCCGAGCCGCGGCTCCGGCGGCCGGGCGAGCCGGGTCCAGCCGGCTCCGGCCGCACCGCCGCGCGTCGAGTGCGCCTCCACCCCGAACGCGTAGGGGAGCGACCAGGCGGCGATGTCGTAGGAGAACTCGGCGTCGAGGACGACCTCGGGGCGGAGCAGGGTCACCGCGAGCCGCCCGCGGGGCTGGCGCGCTCGAACGCGGTAGGTGCCGGCCGGGAATCGGCCGCGACCGCTCCAGCCGGGATGGGGGTCGGCGTCGGCGGCGAAGCCGCGATCCGCCCGCTCCACCACGATCCCCTGCCGCAGCAGCGCGCCCACGAGCGCCTCCGCGCGGCCGCTTCCGGCCCCGGGCACGAGCAGGACGTCGGCCAGGCCCCGGTCCACCTCGCGGTGGAACCGGGCGAAGTCTGCGAGAAGCGCCGCCCGTCCCGCCGCGGCGGCCCGCAGCGTGGCCTCTCCGGCCACCCGGTGGCGGTGCGCGCGATCGGCGAGGGTGAGGATCGAGCCGTCGGGCCGCTCCACGGCCAGCCCCGCCCTCGCGTGGCCGGCCTGCTCGTAGGTCATCCCGATCGCCCCCACCAGCGAGGGCCAGGAGTCGCCGTAGCCGGGATAGAAGAGGTCGAAGTCCTCCGCGGTATAGTAGAGCCAGCCGCGTTCGTCGAACGCCCGCGCGTTCGCCTCCCCGAACCGGCGACCCCACGCCAGGATGTGATCGGGGTAGAGCGGGTTGATCGGCTCGGTGGCCGGGAAGAAGAAGTAGGTCGACGTGTAGCTCATCTCGTGGAAGTCGACGTGGACCTGGGGGTTCCACCGCTCCCACGCGGCGAGCCGGGCCCGGGTCTCCGGCTGGGTGGCCCAGGACCAGTCCCGGTTCAGGTCGAAGAGGTAGTGGTTGTACCGTCCGCCCGGCCACGGCTCGTGGTGCTCGCGCGCGTGGGGGCTCGGGTCGGGCCGCTCCCCCCTCGCGCCCCGGTACCACTGGACGTAGCGGGCCCGTCCGTCGGGGTTCGCCACCGGGTCGATCACCACCACGAGCGAGTCGAGGACCCCGGCGAGTCCGGGCGCGCCCCGCGCCAGGTCCCACGCGGTCCAGATCGCCGCCTCGCTCGAGGAGGACTCGTTGCCGTGGACGCCGTAGGAGAAGTACACGACGGCCGGGTTCGACGACGCGATCGCGGAGGCCCGCCCGGGCGAGGTTCCGGGACGGACCAGTTCGGCGTTGGCCTCCAGGATCTCGTCGAGGCGGTCGCGATGATCCGGGGAGGCGATCACGGCGTGGATCAGCGGCCGCCCCTCCACGCTCTCCCCGTACGGCTCGATCGAGACGAGGGGCGAGCCCTCCGCCAGCGCTTCCAGGTACCGGTTCACCCCGGCGACGTCGGTGAAGCGCTCCCCCAGCGCGTGGCCCAGCACCTCCTCGGGCGAGGGCGGCGCCTTCTGCGCGGACGCGAGGGCCGGCGCGAGAAGCCCGGCCAGGACGAGGAGCGTCGCGCGGCGGGCCGTCGTCCGGAGCCGCGAGGAGACGGAGCCGGCCGGCCTCATCGCGCCACCAGGAGGACGTTGTAGGGCCCGATCCGGTGCTCGGCGGCGACCTCCCAGCCACCCTCCTCCAGGTGCGACCGCACCGTCTCCGTGGAGAGCCGGTGCTCGATCGGGGGACCGGGAGGCCGCTCCACGTCCGGGCGCCAGTCCAGCACGCCGATCCTCCCGCCCGACCGGACGACCCTCCGGGCCTCCCGGGCCACCGCGACCGGCTCCTCGAGCTCGTGCCACAGCCCCGCCAGCAGGACGAGATCCACCGAGCCGTCGACGAGCGGGAGCGCCTCGGCCCTCGCCCGGACCGGCTCCACCACCGGCGGGGCCCCGCCCCTGGCGATCTTCTCGACCAGGCGCTCCATCATCTCGGGCTGGAGCTCGAGCGCGATCACGCGCCCTTCGCCCGCCTCCACCCGCTCGGCGAGCGGCAGGGCGAAGTAGCCGGTGCCCGATCCCACGTCGGCCACCACCTCTCCGGGAGCCGGCTCGAGCCGCGATAGCACCTCGGCCGGGGGCAGCCAGCTGGGGCGGTCGGGGTCATCCAGCCGGCGGGCGCGGGCGGGATCGAAGAGCCGGTCGCCGGTCGCGCCGCTCATTCCGCCAGCCGCTGGCGCAGCATCCGGTTCACCAGCTGCGGGTTCGCCGATCCCCCGGTCCTGCGCATCACCTGTCCCACGAAGAAGCCGAGCAGCCCCTCCTTGCCGCCCCGGTAGGCGGCCACCTCGTCGGGATGGGCGTCGAGCACGGCGTCGATCTCCTCCGCCAGCGCATCCTCGTCGGACACCTGCTCGAGCCCCTCCTCCTCCACGATCTCCCCGGGAGCCCGGCCCGTCTCCACCATCGCGTCCAGCACCTCCCTGGCCGCGGTGCCCGAGATCGTGCCGTCGGCCTTGAGGCGGAGCAGGTCGGCGAGATCCTCGGGGGGGACCGGTCGAGGCTCGGGCTCGAGGGCCACCTCCTCGCCCTCCTCGTTCGCGATCCGCAGCACCTCCCCCATCACCCAGTTCGCCACCTCCTTGGGATCGTCGAACCGCTCCACCACCGCCTCGTAGTAGTCCGCCAACGCCCGCGTCCGGGTGAGCACACCGGCGTCGTACCCGGGAAGCCCGTGCTCGTCGACGAAGCGGGCCGCGCGGGCGCCGGGAAGCTCGGGGAGATCCGCGGCGATCTCTTCCCGCCACGCCTCGTTCACGTCGAGCGGCTCGAGGTCGGGCTCGGGGAAGTAGCGGTAGTCGTGGGACTCCTCCTTGGCGCGCATCGGACGGGCCTCGCCCTTCACCGCGTCCCAGAGGCGGGTCTCGTGGACCACCTCCCCCCCCTCGTCGAGCAGCTCCGCCTGGCGCTCGATCTCGAAGGCGAGGGCCGACTCCACGAACCGGAAGGAGTTGACGTTCTTCACCTCCGTCTTCACCCCGAACGGCTCCTCGCCCCGCCGCCGGATCGACACGTTGGCGTCGCACCGCAGGCTCCCCTCCTCCATGTTGCAGTCGGACACCTCGAGGTACTCGAGCGTCTGCTTGAGCGCCGCCAGGTACAGGTACGCCTCGCGGGGGGTCCGCATGTCGGGCTCGGAGACGATCTCGACGAGGGGCACGCCGCACCGGTTGAAGTCCACCAGGGTGCCCTCCTCGCCGTGGGTCGACTTGCCGGCGTCCTCCTCGAGGTGGAGGCGGGTGATCCCCACCGTCTTCCCCCCCTCGCCGTCCTCCGGCGGGATCTCGAGCGAGCCCCCCGTGGCCAGCGGACGGTCGAACTGGGAGATCTGGTACCCCTTCGGCAGATCGGGGTAGAAGTAGTTCTTGCGGGCGAAGACGGAGCGCTCGTGCACGGTGCAGCCGAGCGCGAGCGCGGCCGTGACCGCCAGCTCGACCGCCCCCTCGTTCAGCACCGGCAACGAGCCCGGGTACCCCAGGCAGATCGGACACACCTGGGTGTTGGGGGGCGCGCCGTAGGTGGTGGAGCACCCGCAGAAGATCTTGCTTCCGGTGGAGAGCTGGACGTGGACCTCCAGTCCGATCACCGGCTCGTACCGCGCGAGCACCTCGGCGAGCCGCCCGCTCACGGGGCCGCGCGCTCCAGAAGGCGCGCGATCCGGAAGAGCCGCCGCTCCGAGAGCCTGGGGCCGAGCAGCTGGATGCCGATCGGCAGCCCCTCGCTCGTCCCCCACGGCAGCGAGAGCGCCGGGATCCCCGCGAGGTTGGCGCTCACGGTGTAGACGTCGTTCAGGTACATCGCCAACGGGTCGTCGACCTTCTCGCCGAGCCGGAACGCGGGGGTGGGGGCGGTGGGCGCGAGCAGCGACCCGACGTCCTCGAAGGCGCGTTCGAAGTCCTCGGCGATCCTCGCCCGTGCCGCGGTGCCCTTTCCGTAGTACGCCTCGTAGTAACCGGCGGAGAGGGCGTAGGTGCCGAGCATGATCCGCCGCTTCACCTCGGCGCCGAACTCCGACCGGGTCCGCAGGTACATCTCCTCCAGGTCCTCGGCCCCGGCGGCGCGGTGGCCGTAGCGCACGCCGTCGTAGCGGGCCAGGTTCGAGGACGCCTCCGCGATCGCCACCACGTAGTAGGCGGCGATCGCCCACGGGGCGTGGGGCAGCGACACCTCGACGATCTCCGCGCCCGCGTCGGCGAGCGCCTCGCGCGCCTCCTCGCAGGCGGCCCGGATCGCCGGATCGAGCCCCCCCTCATCGAAGTACTCCCGCGGCCAACCGATCCGGACCCCGTCGGGCTCCCAGGCGTCGAGATCCGCGGCGTACGGCTCGGCCGGATCGGGGAGCGAGGTGGCGTCGTGGGGATCGGAGCCGGCGATCGCCGCCAGCATCGCCGCCGCGTCCTCCACGGTGGCGGCCATCGGTCCGATCTGGTCGAACGAGGAGCCGAAGGCGACCAGGCCCCATCGGGAGTCCCGGCCGTAGGTCGGCTTCACCCCCACCACGCCGCAGAAGGCCGCCGGCTGGCGAACCGACCCGCCGGTGGAGCTTCCCAGCGCGAGTGGCACCACGCCCGCCCCGACCGCCGCCGCGGAGCCGCCCGAGGATCCGCCCGGCACCCGGTCGGGATCGTGGGGGTTGCGGGTGGGGCCGAAGGCGGAGTTCTCGGTGGAGGATCCCATCGCGAACTCGTCCAGGTTCGTCTTCCCCACCACCACCGCGCCCGCCTCGCGGAGCCGCGCGACCGCGGTGGCGTCGAAGGGGGAGACGTAGGGCTCGAGCAGCTTCGAGCCGCAGGTGGTGGGACCGCCCGCCACCGCGATGTTGTCCTTCACCGCGACCGGCACCCCGGCCAGCGGGAGCGCCTCGCCGTCGGCGAGCCTCCCGTCGACCTCCCCGGCCTCCTCCCGGGCCTCCTCCTCGCGCACCGAGAGGAACGCGTTCAGGCCCGCCTCCTCCCGTTCGCGGATCCACCCCAGCGAGGCGTCGACCGCGGCGGCGGCGCTCGTCTCCCCGTCCCGGATCGCGCGCACCACGTCCAGGGCGGTCCGCTCCACCCCGTAGCTCACTCGATCACCCGGGGGACGCGGAAGAAGCCGTCGGTGAAGTCGGGCGCCTCCGCCCGCAGCGGGGCCACGTCCGGCCACTCCTCCACGACGTCGACGCGGAGCGGCTGGTCGGGGGCCTCCGGCTCGGGGGCTCCGCCGGACTCGAGCTCCTCGAGCCGGCCGACGTGGTCGAGGATCTTGGCGAGCTCGCCCCGGAAGCGCTCCACCTCGTCCTCGGAGAGGTCGAGCCGGGCGAGGCGGGCGATGTGGCGGACGTCGGCGGCGGAGATCGTCATGGTCGGGCGAAGATACAGGGGAAGGGCGGCGAGTTCAGCCCGCCGGAGCGCCTACCACTCCCGCTCGAGCTTCGCGAAGCGGGCCACCAGCTTCTTCTCCCCGGCGCGGTCGAAGCGGACGGTGACCTTCAGGTCTCGGCCGACCCCGCTCACCGCCTTGATCGTCCCGGGGCCGAAGCTCTCGTGGACGACCCGCTCCCCGGGGCGGTAATCGGGCGCGAGGTCGCTCTCGTCCTCGGGCTCCACCGCGCCGGCGGGCTCGTCCACCGCGACCGAGTCCCACGCCGAGGCGCCCCTCGAGCCACCCGAATCGTCCGAGCCGCCGGCGAAGCGGAACGAGGTGCGCTTCCCGCTCCACCCTCCCCAGGCGCTCATCGGCTCCTCCTCCCACTCCACCAGCTCGTCGGGCAGCTCGTTGAGGAAGGGGGAGGGGCCGGCCACGGTCGTCTGCCCCCACCGGTACCGCTCGTGGGCGTAGGTGAGGAGCACCCGGTCCTGCGCCCGGGTGAGTCCCACGTAGAAGAGCCGCCGCTCCTCCTCGTACTCGCGCGGGCTCTCGATCGCCCGGGCGAGCGGGAAGAGGTTCTCCTCGCAGCCGGCGATGAAGACCACCGGGAACTCGAGCCCCTTGGCGTTGTGGAGCGTCATCAGCGTCACCACGCCGGAGTCGAGCTCGGCCTCGTCGAGATCGGTCAGCAGGCTCACCTCCTCGAGGAACGCCGCCAGGTCGCCCGCGTCCTCGGAGGTGGCCCGCTCCTCGCTGAACGCCTGCACGCCGGCGACGAGCTCGTGGAGGTTCTCGAGCCGGTCCTCGCGGCGGGGATCGTTCAGCTCCCGGTAGTGGCGGAACAGGCCCGCCCGCTCGAAGTACTCGGCGACCCACCGGCCCGCCGGCTCCGCCGCCGCCCGCTCGCGGAACTCCTCGATCAGCTCCGCCAGGCTCTCGAGCTCCCTCCAGGTGGGCGCGTTCACCTGGAGCTGGACGGCGGGGTCGGCGAGCGACTCCGACAGCGGCGCGCCCCGCTCGTGGGCGATCTCCTCGAGGGTCTGGAGCGTCACCGGCCCCACCCCCCGCTTCGGCACCCCGAGCACGCGGGTGCACGACCAGTCGTCGTCGGGGTTGGAGAGGATCCGGAGATAGGCGATGCCGTCCTTGATCTCCTTCCGCTCGTAGAAGCGGGTGCCGCCGACGATCACGTACGGGATGCCCCGCTTGCGCATCCCCTCCTCGAGCGCGCGCGACTGGGCGTTGGTGCGGTACAGCACCGCCACGTCGCTCGCCGAAACCCCGTCGCGGCGCAGCCCGTCGACCGCCTTCGCGATCCACCCCGCCTCCGCCTCGGCGTCCCCGGTCCCGCGCACGGCCAGCGGCTCGCCCCCCTCCCGGGCGGTCCACAGCTTCTTCGGCTTCCGCTCGCGGTTCTTCTCCACCACCGCGTGCGCCGCGTCGAGGATCGTCTGGGTTGAGCGGTAGTTCCGCTCCAGCCGGATGGCTGCGGCCTCGGGGAAGTCGTCCTCGAAGGAGAGGATGTTCCGGATGTCCGCGCCCCTCCAGCCGTAGATCGACTGGTCGTCGTCGCCCACCACGGTCACCGACCGGTGCTCCTCGGTGAACAGCTTGACGAGCTGGTACTGGGCGTGGTTGGTGTCCTGGTACTCGTCCACCAGGACGTGGCGGAACTTCCTCCGGAACGAACCGAGCAGGCCCGGCTCCTCCCGCAGCGTCACCACCGCCTTCATCAGCAGGTCGTCGAAGTCGAGCGCCTTGTTCTCCCGCAGCTTCCGCTGGTAGCGGCGGTACCCCTCGGCGACCGCGTCCTCGACGAACCCGTGGTTGGCCGCCGCGAACTCGTCTGGGGAGAGGAGCCGGTCCTTCGCCTTCGAGATCCGCGACCGCAGCCCGTAGTGGTCGACGGAACCGATCGACCAGCTCATCTCGTCCATCACCGCCTTGAGCAGCTGGAGCGTGTCGTCGGCGTCGTAGATCGTGAAGGAGCGCGGGTAGCCGAAGCGGTCGGCGATCTGGCGGAGGATCCTGGCGCAGACGGAGTGGAAGGTTCCGATCCACAGCCCGGTGATCCCGCCCGGCCGATCCTCGAGGAGCGTGATCACCCGCTCCTTCATCTCCCCGGCCGCCTTGTTGGTGAAGGTGACCGCCAGGATCCGGCCGGGCTCGACGCCCTGCTCCTCGATCATCCACGCGATCCGGTGGGTGAGGACGCGGGTCTTCCCGCTGCCGGCGCCGGCCAGCACGAGCAGCGGAGCGGGCCCGTAGGTGACCGCCTCCCGCTGGGAGGGGTTGAGGGGGTCGAGGAGCCGGCCCTCGGTGCTCACGTCCGCTCCCGACGTCGCTCGACCGCGGGCAGCACCACCCGGAAGGTGGCGCCCGGGCCGGCCGGGCTCGAGACGAGCTCGAGCGAGCCGTCGTGGTACTCCTCGACGATCCGCCGCGCCAGGGTGAGGCCGATGCCCCACCCCCCCTCCTTGCTCGAGGCGCCGGGCTCGAAGATCCGCTTGCGATGGGGGCGCGGGACGCCGGGCCCGTCGTCAGACACCTCCACGGCCACGGTGTGCGGCGCCTCGCCGGGGGCGACCCGCAGGGTGATGGTGCCCCCGCGGCCCTGCAGGGCGTCGACGGCGTTCTTCACCAGGTTCTCCAGCGACCACTCGAGCAGGGTGCGGTTCGCCAGGACGTCGGGCACGGTCTCGATCTCGGTGACCAGGTAGATCCGCGGATCCCGGCTCGGCAGCCGGGCGCGGCAGTACGCCTCGAGCTCCCGCAGCACCACGGTGGGATCGAGGGGCTCGAGGCGGGGCTCGCGGCCGATCAGCTCGAAGCGGTTGGCGACCTTGGTGAGGCGGTCGAGGTCCTGCTCCATCGACACCATCACCCGCTCCGGCTCGATCCCGGCGTCGCGGTCGGGCTCGCCCCCGGCCGCCCCGGCGCCGGCGGTCCGCCGGCTCCGGAGCAGCTCCAGCCATCCGTACAGGCTGGAGATCGGGGTTCCGAGCTGGTGGGCGCTCTCGCGCGCCATCGCGACCCAGATCTGGCTCCGCTGGATCCGGAGGTTGTAGCGGATCAGCCAGAACGCGATCAACCCGACCGCCGCGAGAAGCGCGCCCTGGATGTAGGGGAGGTAGCGGAGCAGGGTGATCGTGCCGGCCTCGGCTACGTGGATCCGCTGGATCACCTCGCCCTCCTCGTCCGTCACCGGGATCGGGTCGGAGAGGCGGTCCATCCGCGTCACCTCCCGGCGCAAGGCCAGCCGCTCGGCCGGCGACCAGGGCCCCGTCTCGCTCTCGATCTCGAGGTCCTCCAGGTTGCGGAACGCGGTCGGATTCCCCTCGGCGTCGGTGAGGATCACCGGATAGGGGAAGTTCAGGATCACCTCCTCGAACAGGACGAGCTGCGCCTCCTCCGGCGAGGAGACCTTCAGCGCGCGGGCGTACAGCGTGGCGAGGCGCTCGGTGTCCTGGCGGATGTCGTCGACCAGCGTGCGGGTGTACCAGACGTAGCCCGCGAACAGCGCGATCGTGGCGACGACCGCGACGATCGGCCAGACGCGACGCCAGTCGGGGGCGGGCAGGCCGGCGAGGTCGGTCGAAATCGACGGTCTCTCGATCTCAGGCTCCTCCCTCCTCCGGGGAGAGCGTCTCCCGTCCGTCCAGGTAGGGGCGCAGGGCCGCCGGGATCGTCACCGAGCCGTCGCGGTTCTGATGGTTCTCGAGGAGGGCGATCATGGTGCGCGGGAGCGCCACGCCGGAGCCGTTGAGGGTGTGGGGGTGGCGGGTCCCGCCGGCGTCGGCGGGACGGTAGCGCAGGTTCGCCCGGCGCGCCTGGTACTCCTCGCAGTTGGAGCAGGAGGAGTCCTCCAGCCACATCTCCACCCCGGGGGCCCACACCTCGATGTCGTGCGTCTTCGCCGCCGCGTTGCCCATGTCGCCGGCCGCCAGCAGCACCACCCGGTAGGGGATCTCCAGCTCTTCGAGGATCGCCTCGGCGTCGGCCGTCATCGACTCGAGCTCCTCGTAGGAGTCTTCGGGGCGGACGATCTTCACGAGCTCCACCTTGTCGAACTGGTGGACCCGGATCATCCCCCGCGTCTCGCGGCCGTGGGCCCCCGCCTCGCGCCGGAAGCACGCCGTGTGCGCGCAGTAGCGGAGCGGGAGGTCCGCCTCCTCGAGGATCTCGTCCCTGTGCCACCCCATGATCGGCACCTCGGCGGTGGGGATCAGGTACAGCTCGTCCCGCTCCACCGCGTACAGGTCCTCCTCGAACTTCGGCAGGTGGCCGGTCGCGGTGGCGGTCTCCGGGGTCACCAGGTACGGCAGGTCGAGCTCCCGGTAGCCCCGCTGCCGCTGGCGGTCCAGCATGAACGCGATCAGCGCGCGGGAGAGCGCCGCGCCGGCGCCGGTCAGGCCCACGAAGCCCGAGCCGGAGATCTTCGCGGCCCGCTCCAGGTCGAGGATCCCGAGCGACTCGCCGAGCTCCCAGTGGGGCCTCGGACCGAAGTCGAACCCGGGGGGCTCGCCCCACGTGCGGAGGACCTCGTTGTTCTCCACGTCCCCCGCGGGCACCGACTCGTGGGGGAGGTTGGGGATCTCCAGGAGGACGGAGTCGAGCGTCTCCTTGTGGGCGTCGGCCTGCTCGTCGAGCGACTTGATCCGCTCGGCAACCTCCCGCATCTCGTCCTTGATCGCCTCGGCCTCCTCCTCCCGGCCGCTCTGGATCAGCTCCCCGATCTCCTTCGAGCGGGCGTTCCGCTCCGCCTTGAGGCTCTCGCTCTCGGAGAGGATCCGACGATACGCCTCGTCGAGATCGACCAGCCGGTCCACGTCGGCCTCCTCGTCGCGGCGGGCGAGGCCCTCGCGGACGGCCTCGGGACGCTCGCGCAGCAGCCGGACGTCGATCACGGCGACTCCTCCACCGTCACGTTCCGGTTGAGCGGCTGGGTCTGGTACGCCCACCGGAACCGGACGGAGCGCGAACGCGGATCGTCGGGGAACTCCCGCTCCACCGACACGACCTCGAGCTTCGCGAAGTTGATGGGGGCGAAGCCGGGTCGGATCCGGCGGATCTGGAACGCGTAGACGTGGCCCTCCACCACCGCGACGCCGGTGGAGTCGTCCGATGCGCTGTATCCGTCCCCGGGGACCTCGGTCACCGCCTCGAACGACCGCACCCCCTGCCTCTCGGTGAGGTCCTGGATCCCGGTTCGCACCAGCGAGAGGCGGGGCGCCAGCGTGGAGAAGGCCCGGAACACGAGGGTCCCGTCGGCGCGGGCGGCGAGGACCCAGCTGCCGCTCGAGGTGCGGGGCTCGGTGGTGCCGACGAAGAAGCGGGTCCCGGTCGTGAAGTCGAACCCGCTCGGGAAGCCGTCGAGATCGAGCTCCCACACCCGGTCCATCCCGCTGGTGACGATCGCCGGCTGGTTGCGGAAGGGGTTCTCCTCCTCGCACGCCGCGGCGAGCGCCACCAGCAGGGCGAGGGCCACGAGAGCTTTCGTTCGTCCCACGATCCTCTCAGCCTCCTTCCTCGTCGATGCGGCCGCGCCAGTCCTCCAGCAGGTCGCGCGCGGTCTCCTCCCATCGGCGACGCCGCGACCACCCCGTCGCGCGCTCCACCTTCTCCGGGCTTCCCACCATCCACTCCACCTCGGTCGGCCGCAGCCGCTCGGCGTCGGGCACCAGCTCGACCGGGCGTCGCGCCAGGCCGATCAACGTCTCCAGCGCCTCGGCGATCGTACGGCCGACCCCGCTGCACACGTTGTACGCCTCGCCCGCCTCGCCGCGCTCCAGAAGCGCGAGGTAGGCGTCCACGACGTCGCGCACGTCCGAGAGGTCGCGGGTGGCGCCGAGCCATCCCACCCGGATCTCGGCCGGCCCCCGCCCCGCCTCCGCCAGCGCGATCCGTCGGGCGACCGACGGGAAGACGAACCGCGGGTCCTGGCCCGGACCGGTGTGGGGAAACGCCCGCACCCGGATCACCGGCAGCCCGTAGGCCCGCTCGTACTGGTAGCCGAGCAGGTCCTGGGCCGCCTTGCTCGTCCCGTACGGGGTGATCGGCGCCAGCGGAGCCCCCTCCTCCATCGCTCCCCCGGCGGGATCCGCGGCTCCGTACACCTCGCTGGACGAGACCACGAGGACCCGGTCCGCGGCGACCGCCCGGCACGCCTCGAGCACGTGAAGGGTGCCGAGCGCGTTAATCCTGAAGGTCCCGGCCGGATCGCGGAACGCCTCCGCGACGCTCGTCTGGCCGGCGAGGTGGACGATCGCCTCCGGCCGGGCCGACCGGAGGGCCCCGGCCACCGCGCCGGCGTCGCGAAGGTCCGCCGCGACCACCCGTTCGGCGCCTTCGACCGGCCGATCGGCCGTGAGCGCCGAGCCCGTCACCGTCGCCCCCCGCTCCTCCAGGCGCCGCGCCAGATGCCGCCCGACGAAGCCATCGATGCCGGTTACGAATACGCGCACGTCAGGCCGATGAGAGAGCGGTGGAGGGTCGGGGACGACGAGGTTCGAAAAGATAGCCCGGGGCGAGGAATCCGGGCAAGAAGGGAGGGGCCCGGCCCTATCGTCGGACGGCCGCGGACCCCGCCCCGGCGTGGAGCGCCCGCAACATGGCCAGCTCCGCCTCTCCGAGGCTCTCCTCGCGCCGCGCCATCGCGCGCCGGGCGCTCCGCTCGAAGGGCTCCCACTCCACCCCGGAGCGCTCCCGGCCGTCGTGCCAGGAGAAGTCCGGGAGACGCCGCGGGGAGACCCCCCGCCCGCCGAAGAGGTGGGTGCCGACCCCGATCCGGACGCCGGTGGCGAGCAGGGTGCCGATCCCGGTCTTGACGTGGTCGCCGAGGAAGGCGCCCACCTTGATCAGGCCGGTGTCGGTCCGCCCGTCGACGCGCTCCACCCGCACCGGGCCGTAGGTGTTCTTCAGGTCGCTGGTGATCGTGCCCGCCCCCAGGTTCACCCACTCGCCGAGGACCGAGTGGCCGACGAAGCCGGCGTGCGCCTTGTTGGAGAAGCCGTGCACGAGGGTCTGCTCCATCTCGCCCCGGACCTTGCACCGGGGCCCGATCGAGGTTCCCTCGCCGATCGCGCCTCCCAGCACCCGGCTGTCGGGACCGACGTAGAGCGGGCCGCGCAGGCGCGAGTGGGAGTCGATCCGTACCCCCCGGTCGAGCACGATGGGGCCGTCCCGGACGTCGAGCTCCACGAACGGGCCGATCGCGACCCCGGCTCCCACCTCGAGATCGGCCGGGTCGCCGAGCAGGGCGAACGGGTCGACGCCGGCGACCGCGTCCTCCCCCTCGAAGTCCGGCGCGTCGGTGACGAGAAGCTCCGGGTTCGCGGCCATCGTCGCCCAGATCGTGTCGCACACCACCCCCTCCGCCTCGACCGGGGGGAGGCCGAGGTCCGCGAGGCGCTCGCGCGCGGCCGCCGGGCTCGCCGGCGGGTCGTCGGCGAGCTCCCGGGCCCCCGCTTCGTCGATCCGCCAGCCGACCGCGGATCCGCCCACGCGGATCTCGGCCGGCTCTCCGGGGAACGTCCACCCCGCCCGGGGGACCCAGCAGGAGAGGGCGACCCTCCACCCCCCCTCCGGGCCGGGCCACGTGTTCCGGGGGGGCGGGACGGAGATCCGGGAGGGGGCCTCGGCCACCGCGCCGTCGCAGACGACGGAGGCCACGGGGCCGTGTCGGTCCGCCCACCGCGCGTGAAAGGGACGGGTCCCGGCGAGCAGGTCGGCCACCGGGCGGGTGGCGGCACACGGCCAGAAGGGCTCGCGGTCGGGGTCGACCAGGACGAGCGGGGCGCTCACGGAGCGGTTCGGATGGTGGTCCGGACCGTCCAGGGGCCCTCCACCCCCCGTTCGGCGAGGCGCCCGCGGAGCCGCTCCGCGCCCTCCCGGGAGGCGAAGTCCCCCACCCGCACCTTGTACCACGCGTCGACCCGCTCCACGTAGACGGCGTGATCCTCCACCAGGGCCTCGATCTCCCGCGCGAACGCGGTGGCGTCCGCCCGCTCGCGAGCGGCGAACACCTGGACCCGGTAGCCGGTGGCGAGCTCGGGCTCGCCGTCGTCGCGCCCGGCCCGGACCGAGCCCGTCATCACCGTCTCCCGCCGGTATCCGGGCTCGTCGGCTCGCTCCTCCTCCAGGGTGTCGGCCCGGAAGGTGCCGTCGGGCTCGACCCGTCCCACCACGGTCTCGCCCTCCCCGGCCTCGCTCCCGGCCCGCTCGCCGCCCGGCTCGCCGCCGTTCCGGACTGCCGGCGCGCATCCGGCGAGCAGCGCGGCGAATCCCGCGGTGGCGAGCGCGAGGGCCGCGGCGCGGTTCATCGCTCCGGATCGACGCGCGATCCCGCGCGCACCTCCCGGACGAACTCCTTCAACCCGCCCAGGGCGTCCCGATGGACGACCAGGGTCTCGCCCGCGGAGCGGACGACCACGCAATCCTCCATGCCGAGTACGGCGATCCGCCCCTCCTGCGCGTAGGCGATCACGTCGTCGCAGTCCCGCGCCTCCGCCCGGCCCACCGTCACGTTCCCGCGCTCGTCGGGCTCCGACCACCGGGCCAGCGCGTCCCAGGAACCCACGTCGTCCCACCCCCAGCCACTCGCGGTCACCATCACCGCCCGCTCGCACTGCTGCATGATCCCGTAGTCGATCGAGGTCGCCTCCACGCTCGCGTAGTAGCGCTCGAGCGCCTGGCCCGGGTCCGACTCCCACCCGTCGACGGCGGCGTCGATCGCCCGCCGCATCAGCGGGAGGTGCTCGGCATACTCCTCCAGGAACGTCGCCGCACGGCCGCAGAAGAGGCCGCTGTTCCAGAAGTGGCGGCCGTCCCGCCACAGCGAGCGCGCGGTTTCGGGGTCGGGCTTCTCGACGAAGCGGGCGACCTCGAAACCCTCGCCCGTCACCGACGCGGGCTCGCCCCGCTCGATGTAGCCGTAGCCGGTCTCCGGCCGGCTCGGGACCACGCCGAAGAGGACGAGGACGGGGCTCTCGGCCGCGACCTGGAAGGCCCGCTCGACCGTCTCCCGGAAGGCCTCCGGGTCGCCGATCGCGTGGTCGGCGGGCAGCGCGAGCATCACCGCGTCCTCCTCGCGGGCGTGGAGAAGGCCGGCGGCGAGGCCGATCGCCGGAGCGGTGTTCTTCCCCTCGGGCTCGCCGATCACCGCCGCTCCGGGAACCTCGGGCAGCTCGGCGGCGACCTCCTCCACCAGCGACCCGTTCGTGA
>JAWVZN010000038.1:0-23403 GCA_033722155.1 Gemmatimonadota bacterium
AGGTTGTTGTCCAGGATCACGTAGATCGTCCCGTCGTCGACGGCGAGGCCCTCGCCGCGGCCGAACTCCATCGTCTCGTAGTGGAATCGGGGGTCGTTCTCGATCTCGGCGTAGGACCAGCACTCCTCCTCCCCGAAGCCGTTGTCGAGATCCGAGAGGCGGCAGACGGCATGGGCGGCCCGCTCCAGGACGTAGAGGCCGTCCTCCTCGTAGAAGAGGCCCGAGTAGTCGGGGCTCCGCTCGCCGGGGTAGCGGAGCGCGGTGGTCTCCTTGCGGACGTCCATCCACACCGAGGCGCCGCTGGCGATGGAGAACACCAGAAGCCCCCGCGGCTGGCGCTCGGCTACCAGCGCGAAAGTGTCCGCGCGCATCTTCGCGATCCCCTCGAAGTAGGCGCCCTCGTGCTCGAAGAGGCCCGCCTTCTCGCCCTCCGTCTTCAAGCTCGGCGTCACCCAGGTGGCCTCGCCCTCGGGCGTCACCCGGAGCACCCGGAAAGTCGCCTCGCTCGCCAGATAGAAGTTGCCCCCCTCATCGTGGGTGATCCCCTCGAAGTCGAGCCGCCCGACTGTGTCCGCGCCGGGCGCCTCGAAGGTGATCGCGGGCTCGAGGATCGCCACCTCTTCGGCCAGCTCGACCCGGAAGATCGTCCCGTCGTGATCGTCGGCGACGGTGTAGAGCTCGTCGTCGACCACGGTCAAGCCCGAGGTCTCGACGCCCGGCACGCCGGCCACCGGATACGCCTTCTCGAGCGCCAGGGGGCCGACGGGGGGCTCGCCCGCGGTCTGCCCGAGAAAGCAGGCGGGCGCCCCGGCCGAGAGGAGGAGGGCGACAATGACGAGTCCAGAAGTTCGCGTCGGGATCGGCATGGTGGCCTGCAAGTTCTTCAAAATCCCCGCCGCTGGCGAGCCCCTGCTGAAACCTTCCCCGCGGAACCGTCGTTGGACCGGGGAGAGAACCGGGCCCTCTCCCCCTGGACTGGAGGCTTCGATGGGCTCCCCGCCGATTCGTCCCACCGCGCTTCTCGCTTCCTCCCTGCTTCTCTTCCTCGCCGCCTGCGCCACCGCCCGGACGAACCGCTTCGCCGAGTACGGCCGGGCGGGCACCGCCTACGCCGACGCGGTCGACGGGCTGCTGGCTGAAGCGGCGGCCGCCGCCGTCGACGCCGACAGCGAGGTCCTGATCGCGAGCCGCGAGGCGCTGGAGGCCGCCGAGCGCGCCCGCGCCGTCGAGCGCCACCACGCGCTGCTGGAGGCGAGGCTCGCGGTGGTCGATCGGCTCCGCCGCCACGCCCGGGCGCTCGGCGCCGTGGCGGGCTTCCTTACTGTGATCGGGCGAGTCCTGAGCCCCTGAGGCGACCCGGCGCTACTCCTGGTAGAGCGGATCGAGCCGCAGCCCCGGCACCCGGGAGAAATGGGCAACGTTCCGGGTGAGAAGAACCGCCGGGCGAACGAGGCAGATCGTCGGGGTTCCCGCTGCGTTGAGCTCCGGACGGGGCCGCGCGCCGGAAGCACCTTCTCAAAGGGGACTCCGAGGTATAGGTTGCTCGCCGAGAGGATTTTCAGGAGATCCGGGGCTGCCCGCCGGCCTGGAGGTCGATATGAAGCTCGTCCCGAGCCTCGGCGTCGAGGACATCGAGCGCTCGCTCGCCTTCTACCGCGACCACTTCGGCTTCGAGGTCACGACCGACCACGCCGTCGAGGGGGAGCTCGTCTGGTGTTGCCTCCGGAGCGAGGGGGCAGAGCTCATGCTCCAGCAGCTCGGACCTGATCACCCGACCCCGCCGGATCCCCCCTCCTGGGTCCTCTACCTCTCCCCTCCGGACGTCCGCGAACTGCACGCGCAGCTGAAGGCGGGGGGCGTGGAGGTCTCGCCGCTGGAGCCCACTTCCTACGGCACGGTCGAGTGCTTCGCGAAGGATCCGGACGGCTACGAGCTGTGGATCTCGGCCGAGGCCACCAGCGAGGGCTCGGGCCAACCCGCGTAGCCGCGGCTGAGCCGGAGGACCGCCCGGCCCACCTGCACGAGGACCGCCCCGTACCAGACGGCCAGAAGGGGGCCGGGATCGAAGAAACCCGCCTCGGCGGGCGCGGTCGGGTACGCGGCGAGGTTCAGCCCCAGAACCGCCGCCGCCGCGAGCGCGCCCACGGCCCCGAAGAGGGCGCCGAACAGGGGGTGGCGCACGAGCGCCACGGCGAGCAGGATCGCCCCCACGGAGAGCCACACGTCCCACGCCACGTCGAGTGCCGCCTGGACGTCGTTCACCGCCCAGGCTGTCCGCATCACCGACTCCTCCACCGTCGTCGAGCCCGCCGCGGCGAAGCGCGACTCCGACATCGTCCAGACGACGTTCTGGATCACCGCCATTGCACCGAAGAAGGCGCCGGCCACGACGTGCATGAGGACCGCGAGCCGAAGCTCCACCGTGTCGCGACCAACCCGAAGGAAGTGGCCCGCCGCGAAGGCAGCGATCGCCACCAGCGGGCCCACCGCGAAGAAGAGCGGGCGGGAGAGGGCGTCCGGCAGAGGATGGAAGACGACCGAACCGAACCAGGCGAGCAGCCCCAGAGCGCCGACGATCAGCGTGGTCCGGCCCCATGACAGGGTGGTAGGGCCGTGATCGTGGTGGACATGATCATCGCACATGACGCTCCTCCGCCCTCGCTCTCGCGGATCGGGGCTGCTCACACCTTCAGGATCGCACGGATCGACGCCCGCGTCTGTCGGGAGAAGGTCGGGGTCCGTTGTGGGGGGCCTCCCCACGGGAATAGACAAACGGGGCGGGATCGCCCAGATTGAGGGGACAACGCGGACCCGACGCCGCCGCCGCGGCCCCCCTCGGCAGAGAAAACCTGGAGGCTTCGATGGATTGGAACTACCTCGCCGGCCGGATTCTCTTCAGCCTGATCTTCGTCATGAGCGGTTTCGGCCACTTCGCCAGGGCCGACGACATGGCCCAGTACGCCGCCAGCAAGGGCGTGCCCGCGCCCAAGGCGATGGTCCTCTTCTCCGGGCTCATGATCCTCGCCGGCGGGCTCAGCGTGCTGCTCGGCGTCTGGATGGAGATCGGCACCTGGCTTCTGGTCTTCTTCCTGCTGCCCGCCGCCTTCATGATGCACGACTTCTGGAACGTCCCCGACCCCATGGAGCGCCAGAACCAGCAGGCCCACTTCATGAAGAACCTCGCCATGAGCGGCGCGGCGATCGCGATATACTGGTTCGTTCAGACGGCGGGGTACGGGCCGTTTACGTTGGGGCAGCCGATGGGGTAGGGAAACTCATCAGCTAAATTTCAATTATTATCAATCAGCTGCAAATTCCGATCAGTTATTTTCAGGTACCCCTTCAAAAAAGACAAACGTAGGCCTTATCCAAGATCTTAGCGCATATCCGCGATTGAATGAAGTTCCGTTTCTGCTCCAGATTCTGATATTGCACGTAGCTCTTCGATGGGCTCCTCAATCGGCGGTCGGATTACATTCTCTCCGTCTCCGAGTACATCTTCTAGGAATACTGGTACCAAGTTCGGATCGAACTGGATTCCTGAGAATTTCCGGAACTCTCTTTTGACTTCCTCTAAATCCAAAGCATCACGATAGACCCTGCTTGTCGTCATAGCATCAAAGGCATCCGCTAACAAAATAATCCTTGATCCGAGCGGGATCTCTTCCCGACTCAAGCCGTGTGGGTAGCCGCTGCCATCCCAGTTTTCATGATGATGTCTTATCATCGCTTCGATATCACCCTTGAAATATGAAACCTGATTCGCTAGGTCGGCGCTCACGACAGGATGAAGGCGTATCAACCGACGTTCCTCTTCAGTTAGCTTCGCTGCTTTCTTTACGATATCCGTCAAGTCAAGATTGATCTTGCCTAAATCATGTAGGTAGGCAGCCAGCTCGATCTTTTCAGTGCTTGTTGGATTTAATTGGAGCGCTTCGCACATCAGTCTGGAGTACCGAGCAACCCTGTCTGAATGCCCGGCCGTATAAGGATCGTGCATTTCGATGATCTTGACGAGAGTGCGAACGGTTTCCCGATAAGTCTTTTTTAATTCAATGTATTGGCTGTATGCGTGTTTTACCATAAGTATGGGCAAAGTCACCAGTAACAATCCAACAATGAATAGTTCTTGATAAGCATATGCCACAATAATTGCAATGGGTGCAGACATTAGTTCATACGTAAAGGCCCATCTGAAATTGCGGTTCCAGAATCTAATTGGTGATTCATCATATAATGCTTTGGCTCCAAAGCTTACGAGCCAAGTATTAGCAAACCAGTATGTCAAAGCACCTGCTGAAAATGCTAATGCAAATTTACCATCAATAGATAAACCCCGACCCTCGGAAACTAAATAAAACACCCATGCTCCGGCCAGTATGCTTATCGTGGTTTGAGTTGCATTGAAAATCGCTTTATATGGATTTTGATTCTTAACTATCGATTGAACTATAATAAGAGCTAGAAAAGCACATATAGCAGACCAAAAAGGCTCAAACAGAATAAATAAAGCCCAAAATATAGTTCCAGAAAGACCCAGATAGGCATTACCGAATGGTAGCTTTAACGATTGCCCTTCAGCGAGAACGGCCAAGACAACAAAAGCCGAAAGACCAATAATCTGCTCACTCGAAAGAACAGAATTAGGTAAGGATAGAAAAAGTAGAAAACCTGCGAATACTAACAACCCTAACGCGAACCAGCGAAACCTAATTCTCATCATATCTTCTGATTGAGACATAAAGAAAAGAGGAAGGGCCAACCCTTCAACGAGCTGTTAGCCTAGCGTGGCAGTGGTACCGAACTGCACAAGCAGCTGGAACAGCCCGATGAGCTTGCCGAAGATGGCCGGACTGTTGTCGGCCACCGGCTGGATGATAGGAGCCAGCATGAGCGTCACCTCCTTTTCGTAAGGACAACTGGCCCCGATCCGCTCTCGGGGCGGTGGCGCTCCGCTCTCGTCGTCCGCTCAGCTCCGTATCGTTTTCGAGTCGGCCCTCCTCTTCCTCCTTTGCTCTGGCTGGCGGGTCAGCTGGCGCTCGCGTGGTCCTGGGCGGCCCAGTAGCGGTTGAGGGCGTCCAGCGCGGCCCTCGCTGCAGCCTCCTCGGGACCGTTCTCGACGAGCGCCATGCCCAGCAGGGTGTGATGCGTCCGCCCGCGCTTGACCTGGACGGACGACAGGATGGCTCGTGAATCCGCGATCTCGAGCTCCTCCGCCCCCTCGAGGGTGAAGGCCGTCTCCTTCTCGAGCGTAGCCTGGAGCGACTCCAGCGCCGCCCGTCCGGCCGCCACGAGGCGACCCTCCGGAGTGTCGGCCTCCCGCGCTCTCGCCGAGAACCACTCGTCGTCGTACCTCAGCTCGACGAAGACCTCGCAGTAGAGCTCTCCGTCGGGCTCGCACCGGACCCCGACCAGGTCCGGCCGATTCGCGGCAGCGGACCGGCCTGGATCCGATCCTTCGGGACGCAAGGATTGCGCCGATTCCAGCAGGCCTCCGTTCTGGTAAATCTGGATGACGCGGTGGTCCACCTGCATCCCGAGGCCGGTGTAGAGCGCGGACTCGACGTCGCGGACGATCCGCTTGGGGTTCTCCGAAGGCGCGGCGTCGATCTCGATCTCCCGGACCGAACCGTCGGGGTCGGTCCGGACGGCGACGGTGCCGACGCCGTCGACGAGCTCGAGGAGCGAGCGGATCTCCTCCTCCGAGGAGAATCGGCCGGGCATAGGTCCCCTCAGGGTCAGTATGGGATGATTGGGCCATAGCGGATGGGCCATACAAGTCTAGGGACTTGACCCCGCGTGTCAACTGCTGTACGCAACGTCCTACGCGAGAGAAGGTTGGCGCGACACCGAGCGCGAAAGACCCGAATGATGGGGCGGGAGCCGTCTTTGCGGTCCCGGGGCGAGATCGTCACCCTCGCCCGCGATCGATCGGACCGAACCAGGGAGTCGGTCGGCCCCCGCCCGACTCAGTTCCTGTTGCAATACGCATACCGGGACCGAATGTTTCATTCCGACGCGAGTTTCTGCGGGTCGCGGGAGGGTCAGGTCGTCGAGGCGGCGACCGCCTCGCCCTCGGCCGCGACCCGCTCGAGCAGGAGCTCGAGGTCCTCCTCGCGGCTCCGGTGGTTCACGATCGCCGCCCTGAGGACGAAGCGACCGTCGATCACGGTGGAGGAGGGCACCGCCTCCCCGCTCTCCTGGATCCGGAAGAGGATCTCCTCGTTCACCCGGTCGAGTTCGTCGGCGTCGAGGCGGTCGTCGACCCAGCGGAAGCAGACGACGTTGAGCGCCACCGGCGCGGCGAGGGCGAGCCGCGGGTGGGCCTCGACCATCGCGGCCAACCGCCCGGCCTGCCCCACGTTCCGCTCCACCGAGCGGGCGATCGCGTCGGCGCCGTGGACCTTGAGCGCCATCCACACCTTGAGCGCCCGGAAGCGGCGGGAGAGCTGGAGGCCGAGGTCGCCGAAGGTGGCCCCCTCCGAGGCGATCCCGCGGGCGCGGGCGGAGAGATACGGCGCGATCAGGCTGAAGGCGCCCCGGTGGACGACCGGGTCGCGCACGATCGCGCAGCCGATGTCGTAGGGGATCGAGCCCCACTTGTGGAGGTCGAAGGCGAGCGAGTCGGCCCGCTCGAGGCCGGCCACCCGGTCGCGCAATTCGTCCGACCAGGCGGCGATCGCGCCGAAGGCGCCATCCACGTGGAACCACAGACCCTCGGCCTCGCAGATCGCCGCCAGCTCCTCCAGGTCGTCGATCGCGCCGGTGTTGACGGTGCCGGCGTTTCCCACCACGCAGAAGGGGTGGTGGCCCGCCTCGCGGTCGGCACGGATCGCTTCGAGGAGCGCGGCCGTGTCGATCTCGAAGGCGCCGTTCACGGGGATTCTCCGGTCGGCCCTGTCGCCCAGGCCCAGCAGCCGCGCCGCCTTGGCGACCGAGCCGTGGGTCTCCGAGGAGGCGTAGAGGACGAGGCGGGGCTTTCCCTCTCCCTGCAGGCCCTCCTCGTTCACGTCCCAGCCCGCCCTCGCCTGCCGGGCGACGGCGAGACCCACCAGGTTCGCCATGGAGCAGCCGCTCACGAGGATCCCGCTGGCCTCGGCGGGGAACCCCGCCAACTCGGCCAGCCACCGCACGACCTGGCGCTCCACGTAGGTCGCCGCCTGGTCGAAGCCGCCGGTGTGGGCGTTCATCCCGCTGGCGAGCAGATCGGCCACCATCCCGTCGGCGGTGCCCGCCCCCCGCACCCACCCCCAGAAGCGGGGGTGCAAGTTGCCGGTGGGATACGGCAGGATCGACTCCCGGAACTCTTCGTACACCGCATCCAGGGGGGATCCGTCGCGGGGAACGGCGGCCTCGAAGCGGGCCTTCACGTGGTCGGGGACGGGCCGCCAGGCGGGCCGGTCGCGTACGCTCTCCAACCAGTCGATCATGTCGTCCAGCATCCGGTGGGCGGTCTCGCGGAAGGCGTCCCAGTCGGCAGGGTCGAGGGTCACGGCCGGGACTCCTCGAGGATCTCGACGAGGGCGCCGGCCACCAGCTCGCCCGCTCCCTCGTGGGCGACGTTCATCCCGAAGAGCACCTTCGAGCCCTCCCGCCGGAACCCGGCCAGGGTGCGGAGGGGCTCTCTCCCCTTCTCCCCGGTCGCCTGATCCACCGTCGTGGTGGAGCAGCGGGCGCACGGGCCGGCGGACGAGAGCTCCACCTCCCCGATCCGGAAGCGGGCCCAGGAATCCTCCTCGAAGGGTTCGCATGCGGCGACGACCAGGTTCGGGCGGAAGCGGTCCATCGGGACGGGCTCGGCCAGCCGCTCGTTCAACGCCGCCAGCGACGCCTCCGAGATCAGGAGCAGCGGGTAGGCGTCGGCGAAGCCGATTCTGGCGGCCGGCGCATGGCTTCCCGCGGCACGGGAGCCGCTGGCGGGCAGCCCCACGATCCGGGCGCCGAAGCCGAGGTGATCGGAGAGCCAGCGGTCGGCCTCCCCGCCGGCGGGAACGGCGGCCACCTCGTCCTCCCAGACGGTGGCCTCGACGGCTCCCTCCCCGATCGGCTCGAGCGGGATCGAGACGGACCCTTCTCCGGGTGCGGAGAGGACCAGCCGGCCCTCCTCGATCACGGTCTCGACCAGGGCCAGCCGGGGGACGGTCCGCTGGGAGAGGAAGGTGCCGTCGGCGCCGACCGCCATCCACCGGCGGTCGTGGGCGAGGCCGAGCGCGTCCAGCCCGGCCCGCTCGCGGGGGATCCCCGCGGCGGACTTCAGCGGGTAGACGTGGAGCTCGCGGAGGAAGGGTTCGCCGGGCATGGAGACAACAATCTATCGCGAACGAGCGGGGCGCGAGGGGGGGACCGCCGAGGAGCCCCGGGAGCGGCGCTTGACGCGGGCAGGCGCGAATCAGGAGGTTGATTCCCATATGCCCTCTCGCCGCTCCCTCCAGACGATCCTCTTCACCGACGTCGTCGACTCCACCAAGCGCGCCGTGGAGCTGGGCGACCGGCTGTGGAGCAACGTCCTGGCCGAGTACCGCGAGCTGGTGCGCAGCGAGATCGGGCGCTTCGGCGGGAGCGAGGCCAACCTCTCGGGCGACGGCATCCTCGCCACCTTCGAGCGGCCGGCGGCGGCGCTGCGGTGCGCGTGGTCGATCCACGAGAGGATCCGGGAGCTGGGCCTCGAGCTCCGGAGCGGGCTCCACGCCGGCGAGGTGGAGGGGAAGGGCCAGGAGCTGAGCGGGATCGCCGTCCACACGGCGGTCCGGATCGCCGACGCCGCCGAGCCGGGCGAGATCGTGGCGTCGGGGACGGTGCGGGAGCTGGTCGCGGGCACCGGGTTCGGCTTCGCGGCCCGTGGCTCGCGCGACCTGGAGGGCGTGCCCGGCGAGAAGGCCATCTTCGCGCTCGAGAAGCTCCCGCCGGGCTCGATCTCCTTCCGGACCACCCGCTGGATCCCCGAGCTCACCGTGGCCCAGACGAAGAAGGGGCTGGCCGCCGCGGCCGTGGTCCTGCTGGTCCTCTTCGGGCTCGCCGGGCTCTGGGTGGTCGTCCAGGACCGGGGCGAGAGCTTCGCGCCCGGCGAGGCGGTGGCCGAGGCCGGCCCGGGGCTGGCGGTTCTTCCCTTCGGCGTCAACTCCCCCGAGCTCGACGAGTGGAGCGAGGGGATGGTGGACGTGCTGGGGATCAACCTCGACGGGGTGGCCGGGCTTCGGGCGATCGACAGCCGCACCGTGCTCGCCCGGTGGAGCGAGGTCGTAGGGGAAGAGGGCGAGGTCGACCTGGTGGAGTCGCTCGAGGTGGCGCGGCGGACCGGCGCCCGCTACGCCCTGGTTGGCGACGTGGTCGGGCTGGGCTCGGACCTCCGCATCTCGGGCGAAGTGTACGACGTCGAGAGCGGCGAGCGGCTCGGGAGAAGCTCGGTCGAGGGCGGCCGGGACGAGGTGTTCGACCTGGTGGACCGCTTCTCCATGGAGATCGTGCGCGCGGTCGTCGGCGGCGACGCGGAAGAGCTGCCGGGCGTCGACCTCGCGCGGGCCACCACCGACTCGCTGACGGCGCTGAAGTCGTATCTGGAGGGAGAGATCCTGTTCCGTGCCGGCGAGTTCGAGCCGGCGGTGGAGTCCTACCGCCGCGCGGTGGAGCGGGACTCCACCTTCGCTCTCGCGTGGATCCGACTCGCCAACTCCCTCGGGTGGACCGGGGACTACGAGCTCGAACGGCAGGCGGTCGACCACGCCCTCGGTCAGATCGAACGCCTGCCGGCGCGGGAGGCGACCATGGTCCGCTACATGCAGGGCTTTCAGCTCGGGGCCGCATGGGCGGTGGACACCCTCGAGCAGGCGGTGCGCCGCTATCCCGACGACGCCATGATGTGGTACGGCCTCGGGGAGGCGTACTGGCACTTCGGAAAAAGGTCGTTCGCCGGACCCGCGGACGCGGAGCGGGCCTTCGCCCGGGCCGTCGAGATCGATCCCCTGTTCGGGCCCGCGTACATCCACCGCGTCAACCTCGCGTTCGTGGAGGCGGACAGCGCCCGCGCGGCGGGCATCCTCGACACCCTCGCGATGCTGGCGGAGAGCGGCTCCGAGGACGTCGCCGCGTCCAGGATCGCCTTCCGGATCGCCTTCGGCGATCCGACGACCGCGGAGCGGGCCCGGGCGCGGCTCGACTCGATCGTTCCGCACCTGCTCGACCTCCCCCACTGGCACCCCCGCCTCCTCGAGAGGCAGGAGCCGATCCTCCGGGCCCGGCTCGAGGAGGAGGAGATCGGTGGAGCCTACGACCTGGCGAGCAATCTGTTCCAGCGCGGCAGGGTGGAGGAGGCGCTCGAGCTGCTCGCGCGCCCGGCCACCCCCCCGATCGAGCGCAGGGTGGCGCTGGTCCACTTCTTCCACCACCGGGTCCCCCTCCCCGACTCCCTGCTCGAGCAGGCCTTCGGCTCGGCCGGCGAGATCGACACGACGGACGCGGCGGAGTGGTTCGCCGAGGGAGCCTGGGCGGGCCGGGCGGGGGATGCCCGCCGGCTCCGCCGGGCCATCGACGGGCTGGAGACGCTGGCCGAGACCGGTCTCGCCGAGGGGGACACGATCGGCTATCGCTTCCACACGAACACGGCGCGGGCGCTCGAGGGCCACGCCGCCTGGCACCGCGGGGATCCGGAGCGTGCGCTCGAGATCCTCGAAGAGGTCCGCCTGCTGGGCCGCTCGCCGATCTCGACCGTCCTCGTGGGCCCGGCGATCCGTTGGTGGCACGCGGAGATCCTCGACGAGACGGGCCGGCTCCGGGAGGCCGCCCGCTACTACGAGACCCACTGGAACGACGTCTACGCGCTGGAGCGGCTCGGCCACATCTACGAGGAGCTGGGCGAGATCGAGAAGGCGCGGGGGGCGTACGGGAAGGTGCTCGACGCGTGGAAGGACTCCGACCCCTTCCTGCGCGAGCGGTGGGAGCACGCCCGCCGCTACGTGGCCGAAACCGAGCCGATGAAGCGGCGCTGACCGGGGGGCTTGGCAACCGGCCGATTTTTTTACATACTTTGCGGTGCGCGGATTCCCCATTCGCGCGAGCTCCCGGCCTGACCCGACCGGGGGCGTTTTGGGAGGGCGGCGGTCCCACCCTGAATCTTGGATAGCCGCCGCCCTTTCCCTTTTCTTCCCTCTACTCCCGTTTGGGCGCTTTCGCGGGCGCGTCGTCGCCCAGCAGGCGGCGCACCCCGTCGCGGAGATCCTCCGGGCTGAACGGCTTGGCGAGAAAGGCCACGTTGGCGCCGGTGAGCGGCTCCTCGCCGGTTCGACCCTCCGGGTAGCCCGAGACGCAGAGGGCCGGGAAGGCGGCGCCGCGCCGCTCCCGTATCCGCTCGATCAGCTCGTCGCCCCGCACGTCCGGCAGGCCGAGGTCGACCACGGCGAGATCCACCCGATCGCCCTCCCGATCCACGATCTCGAGCGCGGCCTCCCCGCTCCCGGTCTCGAGCACCCGGTAGCCCTCCGTCTCGAGCAACACGACGAGGAGGCGGCGCACGGTCTCCTCGTCCTCGACGACCAGGATGGTGGGGCCGGGGCTCATCGGGGTGGAGCGGAGAGGGACGCAGCGTCGCGGGCCGGATCAGGCTCCGGCCCGCGTGACCCGTACGCTGCGCGCCGAGGTCGTCGTGTCAGCAGGGATACTGCTGCTGGGCGCTGCAGGAGCCGGTGAGCTCGCCGGGGTCCTCCGGCGCGACGGGAGAGCTCGCGCTGCAGCCGGCGACGAGGGCGACGAAGGCGAGGATGGCGAGCAGTGCGCGCATTCCGGTACCTCCCGGTGGGGCAGTTGTTTGCGTCGACTCTGGGGCCTAGCTTCACATACGACCGTTACGCGGTCCGTCGACGCGCCGTTATCCAAGTTTCGAGGACCCCGATGAGCGACATCCGACCCCTCGAGCTCCGACTCCTCGGCCCCGTCGAGGCGCGCCTTCCGGACGGGGAGTCCGTCGACGATCTGGCCCGCCAGTCGAAGCGTCTCGCGCTCCTCGCCCGCCTCGCCGTCGACCCGATCCTGCACCGCAGGGAGAGCCTGATGGCGCTGCTGTGGCCCGACCTCGACGAGAAGGCCGGCCGCCGGGCGCTGCGCCAGGTGCTCCACTACCTGCGGGGCGCGCTCGGAGAGGAGATCTTCCGGGCCCGGGGCTCCGAGGAGCTGGGGATCGATCCCGGGCGGGTGTGGTGCGACGCCGCCGCGCTGGAGGAGGCGCACGAGCGGGGGGATCACGACCGGGTGGTGGAGCTCTATCGGGGCGAGCTATTGGCCGGCTTCCACGTCGACGGCGTCTCCTCCGACTTCGGCTACTGGCTCGACCAGGCCCGCCGCTCGCTCCGCGACCGGGCGCTCGGCGCCCTGCGGGCGGAGTCGGAGGCGAGGCGGGAGGAGGGCGCCCTCGACGAGGCGGTGACGCTCATGCGGCGGGCCCTGGAGCTCGACCCCTTCGACGAGGCCGCCATCCGGGAGCTGATCGCCCTGCACGACCGCCGTGGCGACCGGGCCCGGGCGGTGGAGGCGTACGAGCGCTTCGCCGGCCTGCTGGTCCGCGAGCTCCGCGTCGAGCCCTCCGCCGAGACGCAGGCGGTGATCGAGGCGGTCCGCGAGCGGGAGCGCCCCTGGGAGCGCGAGAGCGAGCCCGAAGCGTTTCCGAGCCGGCCGCCGCGGCCGCTCACCTCCTTCGTCGGCCGCCGCGATGCGCTCGAGACGGCGGCCCGCACGCTGGGCGGGCCGGACGTCCGCCTCCTCTCCCTCACCGGCCCGCCCGGCGTGGGCAAGACCAGAATCGCGATCGAGCTGGCCGGCCGGCTCGCCGACGCCTATCCGGACGGGATCGCCTTCGCCGCCCTGGACGACGCGGACGACCCCGGCCGGGCCCGGGCCGCGATCGCCCGCGCCGTCGGGGCCTCCTCGCCGGAGGGCGGCGACGGCTCCGAGGCGATCCGCGACCGGCTGGAGGGGCGCCGCGCCCTCCTCGTGCTCGACGGGATCGACCGGGTGCTCGAGCTCGCCGGGGATCTGGCCGTCTGGCTCGAGACGCATCCCGGCCTCGACATCGTGGCCACCTGCCGCTCCCCGATCGGCCTGGAGGTGGAGCACACGGTTCCCGTCTCCCCGCTCACGCTTCCCGATCCCGACCGGTGGGTGGGGCTCGAGCTGCCGCTCGACTCCGAGGCCACCGCCCTGTTCCTGGATCGGGCGAGGGCCGCCGACCCGGCCTTCCGCCTCACTCCCGACACGGTCGAGGCGGTGATCTCGATCGTGCGCCGGCTCGACGGGTTGCCGCTCGCGATCGAGCTGGCCGCCGCCCGGCTTCGCCACCTCCCGATCGACGAGCTGTCCCGCCGCATCGAGGACCTGGAGGTGCTGCGCCATCCGGCGCCCGACCGTCCCGACCGCCACCGCACCCTGGAGGCGGCGATCCGGTGGACCGACGATCAGCTTCCCGCCGACGAGCGCGCTCTCTTCCACGCCCTGGGGGCGTTCGCCGGCGGGTTCGGCCTCGACGCGGTCGAGGCCCTCTCCCCGAACTCCGAGAGGGAACGCTCACTGCTGGAGACCCTCTCGAGCCTGGTGGACCACGGGCTGGTGGAGCGCCCGACCCTCGTGGACGGGGGGCTCCGCTACCGGATGCTCCGGACGACCCGGGACTACGCCGCCCGCCGATTGGAGGAGGAGGGTCGCGCGGCGGAGCTGTACCGCCGGCTCGCGGCCCACTACGAGCGGTGGTCCGCCGAGGGCGCCCGGCGGTGGTGCACGGAGGAGGAGGCCGACTGGCTCGCGGCCCTCGACCGGGAGTACCCGAACCTGATGGCCGTCCTCGATTGGGGCGCTCGCAACGACGTCGAGCGGGCCGCCACGATCGCGAGGGCCGTGCACCACTACTGGTGGACGCGGGGGCTGCCCGCCGCGGGACGCCGGCGGATCGAGTCGATCCTGGAGGCCGGAGGCGACCGGCTGGATCTCGCCCTCCGCGGGCGGCTGCGCGTCGCCCTCGGCGGGTTGATCAGCATGGAGGGAGACGGCGCCTCGGCGGTCGACTCGATGCGGGAAGGCGTGGCCGACTACCGGGAGGCCGGGGACCGGGAGGGCCTCGGGTGGGCGTACCAGTGTCTGGCGAACACCCTGCTCCACCAGGGGAAGACGGGGGCCGCCGAGGAGGCGGCCGGACGGGCACTGAAGATCGGACGGGAGACGGACAACGCGTTCCGGGTGCGGATCGGGCTGCGAACGCTGGCCGACATCGCGCTGGCCCGGGAGGAGGTGGATCGCGCCGAGGCCCTGCTGGAGGAGAGCCTGGAGGACGGTGGGGTGCCGGCCGAGGAACCGTGGATCCTGGCTCTCATGGTCGAGATCGCCCTGCGCCGGGGCGAGGCGGCCGAGGCCGAGCCCGTCTGCCGGGAGCTCCTGCGGCTGGCGGAGACCGGGGGGCCGAAGAACTGGCTGGCCTACGCCCACGGGGCGCTGGCGGACATCCTCCGGAGACGGGGCGGGAAGCGGGCGGAGGTCCACCGCCACTCCGTCGTCGCCCTGAGGATCTACCGCGAGATCCGCAGCCGCCCCGGCATCCTCACGATCCTCGTCGGTCTGGCCGAGACGGTCGCCGAGGAGGGCGACGCGGCGCTCGCCGCCCGGATGCTGGCCGGGATCGAGGAGCGGGTGCGCCGGGAGAAGATCCGCGAGCCGTCCCTCACCCGCCGGCTGGAGGAGGCGGTGGAGCGCTCCGGGCGCCGCCTCGACGACGCCGTCCTCGAGCGGGAACGGAAGAGGGGGCGGCGACTCTCCTTCGAGCGCCTCGTCGCCCTCGGCGAGGAGGCGGCCGCCACCGAGGAGATCCCGATCGCCGCCCCCTGAGGCCGAGTCGGCTCGGTGGAGCCGCTACAGGTTCGGGTTGGCGTCCACCTCGTCGTCCGGCAGCGGGATGCAGCTGTCGCCTCCGGCGAGGAACGGGTCGTTCCGTCGCCGCATGTCGGGGAGGCGGTGGGCTTCGAGCCACAGCTCACGGGCCCGCTCCCCGGCGACGTCCTCGCCGCGCGCCTCCCGCGCGATCAGGTCCGCCTCCACCCCGCTGGCGAGACGGATGTCGGAGCCGTCCTCGGGGTACTTCAGCTGGACGAACAGGGGCGTCTCGTTGTCCGGGCCGAAGGACCCGTTCGTGGTGAACGGACACGGCTCGACGAAGCCCGCAGCGGAGGGATGCTCCGAGCACTGCGGGATCTCCGGATCGTTCCGGAAGGGCGCGTCGATGCTCGTCTCGTTCCGGTCGATGGTGAAGGCGAACACCTCGCTCTCCTCCCGCGCCGAGTTCGGGTCGTACTCCACCAGGAACTCGAAGTCGGGCGGGACCTGCTCGGCGTCGGCGGCGGCACCGCCGAGGTCTCCGAGGTTGAGCCGCGCCCGGGCCCGGCCCACCAGGGCCAGGTTCAGCGTGCTGTCGGCGTTCGCGGCCCGGGCCACCGTCATCGCCTCGGTGAACCGCTCCTCCGCCTGGCGGTAGATCTCCTCGGGGGTGAGCGGGGGGCCCACGTCGAGGGTGATCCGGCAGAACTGATCCGCCATCAGCACCCGGGCGTAGCCGCCGAAGGCGAGGGAGATCGCCAGCATGCCGTTCGTCTCGGCGTCGGCCCCGAGGACCTCCCGGACCGTCGCCGCCGCGTTGTCCGCGGCGAAGCGGGCCACCGAGATGTCCTCCCACTGGTCGTCGATCTCGGCGTTGCTGAGCGGGATGTCCCTTCGGTCGATCTGGTCGAAAGACGGGAACGATCCGCTGTGGACGAGCTCGTCGGTGAACAGCGCGGACTGGAGCACCATCCCGTCGTAGGCCTCCTGGAGATCACCAAACGCCCCGTCCACGATGACGGGCAGCGCGGCCTCGCCCTGGAGCCCCTCCTCGGTGACGTCTCCGGGATTGTTCACGTCGAGCAGCGCGTCGCAGGCGGTGGTGCCGGCGACGAGGAAGACACCCACCACCAGCGCGACGAGGGGGCGAAGAAGATCGCTTGTCGTGTTCATCGTTGGCCTCCCTCTAGTACGTGAGGTTGATGGTGGCCTGGAACCGGCGCGACGGGGGGACCGTCAGGAAATCGGTGTTCGCGATGTTCGCCGCCCCGAAGCCGTTCACCTCGGGGTCGATCCCCGGATAGTCGGTCCAGAGGCCCAGGTTGCGGCCGGCCACGGTGACGCTGGCGCGCCGGGCGCCCAGCTTGCGGGTCCAGTCGAACGGCAGCGTCCAGGCGACGGAGAGCTCGCGGAAGCGGAGGAACTCGGAGTCCTCGATCAGTGGCTCGCCGTTGATGACCAGCGCCCGCAGGGTCTTGTTCCGCGGATCGTCGGAGAGCTCGGGATCCCACCGGAACCGGGAGCTGGCGAAGGCCCACCGGAACCAGTCGTTGTTGTTCTCGATCACCACGTCGCTCTTCCAATCGAAGAGGGCGTAGATCTGCAGGTCGTCCCACAGGGTGATCGTGTTGCCGAAGGATCCGAAGAACTCCGGCGTGGAGCGGCCCTGGAACACCTTCTCGTCGGTGAGCTCCACCTCGCCGTCGGGGCCGATCGTCGGCCTCCGGCCCCACAGGCCGTCCACCGGGAAGCCCTCCTTGATGATGTTCGTCGCGTCGGCGAAGCCGAAGGTGAGCTGCTCCTCGCCGCCCAGGTCGGTCACCTCGTTGTCGTTGGTGGTGAAGTTGACGTCGAAGGCCCAGTCCACCGGGTCGGTGTCCACCACCAGCGCGTCGGCGCTGATCTCCCACCCCTTGTTCTCGATCTCGCCCACGTTCCGGAGCTGGTTCTGGCGGAAGCCGCGGGACGGGGGCACGGTGACCGGGATCAGCGCGTCGTCGGTGGTCTTGTCGTAGTAGGTGACCGCCAGGCCGATCCGCTCGCTCCAGATGCCGGCGTCGAAGCCGATCTCCAGCTCGCGGCTCCGCTCGGGGCCCAGGTCGGGATCCCCGAGGGCGGCGGGCGTGATCGTCGCGCTCCCGCCGCGGATCGCCACCGGGGTGAAGGTGCGCTCCGCGGCGAAGGCCGCCGGCTGCTTTCCGGCGAAGCCGTAGGCGCTGCGGAGCTTCAGCGTGTTGACCAGGTCGAGCGGCCCGCTCCACCACCGCTCGTCCGAGATCACGTACGAGACGCTCGCCTTCGGATACGTCTCGAAGTCGAAATCCTCGCCGAAGGCGGAGTTGTCGTCGAAGCGGACCGCGCCGGTCAGGAACAGCTTGTTCTGCCAGGCGATCTGCTCCTGGACGTAGAGGCCCACCGTGGTGGTCTCGGTGCGGCTCTCGAAGCCCTCGGTGATCGCGGCGGCCGAGACGGTCGAGACGCCCGGCGCCGGGAAGTCCTCGCCCTGCGCCTCCACGATGTCGGTGTTCTCGTTGAAGATCTGGGTCCCGAACGAGGAGCGGCTCGTCAGGTCCTCCGTGATATCGAACGAGACCGTGCCGTTGTAGTCGAACGACACGTTGAAGACCGTCTGGCGGTGGTTCTCCTTCTGACCCGTCGGGAAGAAGGCGGTCGGCGCCTCGAACGGGAAGAACTGGAAGTTCTCCTCGGCGTTGAGGTCGACGCCGAAGACCGCCCGGTTCTCCCACCAGTCGAAGGGGTCGAAGTTCGCCGTGGCGCTGCCGGTGAAGCGGTCGTTGGTGAACTGTGTCTCGAGCTGGGCGATCGTCTGGAACGCCGTGAACGGCTCGCCGAACTTCGTCGTCACGCCGAGGATCCGGTCGCCGATGAAGTCGGGCCGGGCCAGCAGCAGGTTCCCCCAGAAGCCGAAGATGTTGTTGTCGTTCTGGGGAAGCAGGATGTCGTTGTTGGCGTAGGAGCTCGACACCGAGAGGTCCCACAGGTCCGCCGACCACCGGAAGTTCGCCCGTCCGCCGATCCGCTCGGCCTCGTTGAGCGGAATGGGACCCTCGTCCCGCTTGAAGTTGCCCGAGAGGAAGTAGGTGAAGCTCTCCAGACCCCCGTTCACGCTCAGGACGTAGTCCTGCAGATAGCCCGTATCGATCACCTCGTCGAGCGGGTTCTGGCCGATCAGCCGCGCCCCGCTCTCGAGCGTCTTCACCTCGAAGACCCCCGGCCCGTCGGGCAGCGGGGCGTCGGGCGCGATCGCGGCGAAGTTGGTCGGAAAGTCCTGGTTCTCCAGCGTCGAGGCTCCGCCGGTGAGGCGCAGGTTCCACCGGGTGTCGCCGGAGCGGCCCTTCTTCGTGATGATCTGGATCACGCCGTTGGCCGCCTCGGTCCCGTAGAGGGTGGCCGCCGCCGGGCCCTTGATGATCTCGATCGATTCGATCTCCTCGGGCACCAGGTCGTCGAACCGCGACGGGAGCTGGCCCCCGGCGTCGACGCCGCCGGCGGTCGCGTCGTTGTCGACGCGCACGCCGTCGATGTAGATCAGCGGCTCGTTCGAGGTGCTGATCGACCCGAAGCCGCGCAAACGGATCCGGGCTCCCGCCCCGGCCGTGCCGGAGCTGGGCAGCACCACCGCGCCGGAGGTTCTTCCCTGGAGGAGCTCGGCCATGTTGACGACCGGGGATTTCTCGAGGACCTCGCCGGCGTCGATCTGGCTGATCGCGTTGCCGAGCGATCGGGCGTGGACCTCACCCGCCGTGCCGGTCACGACGATGGCGTCGAGCTCGACCGGGGAGGGGGTGAGCCGGAAGTCGACCACGTTCTCCCCGCTCGTGATCCGCACCCGGCGCTTCATCTCGCGGAAGCCCAGGTAGATGGCGGTCATCATGATTTCGCCCGTGGAGACGTCGGTGATCGTGTAGCGCCCCTGGGCGTCGGTCACCGCGCCCAGGTTCTGGTCCTCGATCGTGACCTGCGCCCCGACGAGCGCCGCTCCCTGCTCGTCCTGGACCGTTCCGGTCACGGTGGCCTGGGCCGAGAGGAGCGTGGGAAACAGGAGGATGAGGGAGGGAAGGAGCAGGGACGCCGCCCATCCCCTCCAGGACAGACGTTCGAGGTTCATGAGCACCTCTCCGCTAGGGGGACACGAACTCGTTTCCCCGGCGGCGCCCGGAGGGTCCCGCCGGGAGCTCGTTCGGCTGGCGGGCTGGCTGTCGGCTGGCGGGCTGGGGGGCCGGCGTCTCGGCTGGCGGCCCCGCCGTGGTACGCTGTGTACGCGATCAGGCGGGCCGGTCTCGCCGGCGTGTACAGGTGGGTACGTCCAGGAAGCGCGAAGTATTCCCCGCGCCCCGGCCTCCGATCAGGCGGGCCAGTCGGTCGAGGCCGCCCACACCTCCAGCGGGGTGAGCGGGATCCCCCATTTCTCCTCGAGCGCCTCGATGTCCACGTCGTAGCCCACCTCGTGGAACCATTCGAACATCCGCGCCATGTCCTCGCCCATCCGCTCCTCCACCGCCTCGAGGGGGACGGGGCGGTAGTCGATCTCGCGCCCGAGCTCGTCGGAGAGCGCGGCGGCCACCTCCGGCATCGTCCGTTCGTCGCTGGCGGTCTCGATCGTCTCGCCGAGGAAGCGGTCCGGGTCGGCGAACGCGGCCGCCGCGATGCCGGCGTGGTCGGCGAGCGCCACCATCTGGAGGGGGGTCTCCGGATCCATCGGCATCGCCAGCACACCCTCGTCCGCGATCGAGCTCCACGTGGGCTCGCGCTGGAAGTTCTCCATGAAGAAGACCGGCCGCAGGATCGTGGCCGGGACCCCCGTCTCCTCGATATGGCGCTCGATCTCCCGCTTCGTCTCGAAGTGGGGGATGCCGGTGTCCCGATCCGCCGAGGCCACCGAGGAGAAGACGAGGTGGGACACGCCCGCTTCCGCGACCGCGTCGACCAGCGTTGTCCCCTGCTCCACCTCCGCCTCCATGCCCGCCTCGAACGGGGTGGTCATCCCGTAGACGCCGGCCACCCCCTCCAGCGCGCGCTCCAGGCTCGGCCGGTCGGTCAGCTCGCCCTCGGCCACCTGGGCGCCGCGGGCCTCGAGGTCGGCGGCGCGGGAGCGCTCGCGGGTGAGCGCGCGCACCTCGCGCCCCTCGTCGAGCAGCCGGTCGGCCACCGCGCCCCCCTGCATTCCCGTCGCGCCCACCACCAGGATCGGATCTGTCGTCGCCCTCATCGTGTCTCCTCGGAGCCGTTGCCGTTCGTTTTCGAAGCGATTCCGCTTTCGGTTTCGAAGCTCGCTGTTCCCAAGGTATCCAAAGATCGCGCGGCCGACCCTCGGCAGCGCCACCCGTCCCTCAAAGCCACCGCTCCAGCCACACCCGCTGCCCCTCGCGCAGCTCCTGCACGGGGTAGAGCCGGCCGCGCCAGGCGATCCCGCCCCGGCGCCACGCCACCAGGCCCGAGCGGGCGATCGCCCACGCGAGCGCCGCCACGCCGAGCGGCGCGAGGAGCGGAGGCCAGAAGGGGAGGCCCAGCCGCCGGCGGCGCACCGCGGCGAAGGCGAGGAGCCCGATCGCGACCCCCCCGACCGCCGCGCGCGCCCACCACGCCGGGGCGGCGAGGGCGGCGAAGGGGGCGAGCGCGAAGACGGCGCCGCCCGCCGACGCCGCGAGGGTCCGGCCCGGCCGGTAGCGGCCGGCGAAACCGAACGCGTTCTTCTCGAAGCCGCGCACGGTGGCGCCCAGCCCGCCGTACCACCGGAGCCGCACCCGGTCGTGGCCGAAGACGAGCGAGGAGCGCCCGCCGGCGGCCCGGATCATCCGCGCGAGGCCGACGTCGTCGGCCGGCTCCCGCCGGAGCCACTCCCACCCGGGCGTCCTCTCCAGCGCGGCCCGGCGGACCAGGTTGAACGCGCCGATCCCGAAGGCGTCCTCGTGGTCGGGGTCGTGGTGATCCATGGCGTGGACGAGGGCGAGCAGCCCGAAGGCGGCCACCACCACCCGCATGGGGGCGGTGGGCGATTCCACCGTCGGGATCGCCGAGAGGTGGTCGAGCCGCTCGCGCTCGGCCCGGGCCACCGCGCGGCGGGCGGCGTCGGGCGCGAAGCGGACGTCGGCGTCGGTGTAGAGGAGCCACTCCGCGGAGGTCTCCCGGGTGGCCCGCTCCACCGCGTGGATCTTGCCGAGCCACCCCTCGGGCGGCGGATCCTCCAGATGGAGGGCCACGAGACGCGGGTCCTCCCCGGCCAGCCGGTCGACGATCTCGCCGGTGGCGTCGGTCGAGCCGTCGTCCACCACGACCACCTCGAGATCGGGATAGCGCTGGGAGAGGATGGACCGGAGCGCGGCCTCGATCGCGCCGGCCTCGTCCCGGGCGGGGACGATCACGGCGAGCGAGGGGAGATCCGCGTCCCGCGCCGGGGATCCGTCGCCCAGGTCCGGGAGACGGAGCAGCGAGCGGGTCGCGCGGAACAGGGTGGCGATCCAGACGGCCGAGCCGAGCGCGCCCCACACCGCCAGGGCCGAGCCGAGCGGGGTCATCCCCGGATCGGCGGCCCCGGGGGCGGTGCTGCTGCTACGGCTCCCGGGTCTCGATCACGACGGCCCCGCCGCCCCCCAGGCTCCCCCACTCGATCGAGGCCTCCACGGCGGGGATCACCTCGATCGACTCGATGTCGGTGGTGGGGATCTCGCGCAGGATGCAGCCGTCGCGGAAGGGGACGTCGTCCACCACGTAGAGCGGCTCGCCGCTCCGGGTGTGGACGACGGGGCAGCCGCTGCCGTCGAGGCCGGTCCGCAGCCCGGGGACCTCGCTCCGGAGCAGATCCACCACGCTCGCCGACGGGCGCTTCTCGAACTCCTCGCGTTCGATCACGTAGCCGGAGGTGGCGCGGGCGCGCCCCCGCTCCTCCCGCTCGGCCTCGACCCTCGCCTCCAGCTCCTCGACCTCGATGGCCGCCGGGGCGAGCCACACCACGGCGGTCAGATCCGCCGGATCCTCCAGCGGGAGCGTGTCGGCGGCGGGCTCGTACCCCAGGTGCCGGACCTCCAGCCGGTGCGAGCCCGGCGGGATCCCCTCGATCCGGAAGCGGCCGCCCGGCTCGCTCACGGTTCCCCGGCCGAGCCCCGGGAGGACGATCTGGGCTCCGGTTACGGTGGTCCCGGTCGTCGCGTCGCGGATCGTGCCGGCGAGCGTCGAGGCGTCGCCTCCACGCCCGGTGACCACCGTGGCGATCCGCGATCCGGCCTCGTCGGCGGGGCCCTCGCCCGCCTTCGCCAGCCGGAAGTCGAGGCGCACGATCTCGCGCCCCGCCGGCAGGGTGAGGACGGCCTGGGCCCGGCGGCGGGGGAAGGTGCCGAGCAGCGTGAGCGGGGTTCCGGTGGGGATCTCGCAGACGAGGTAGCGGCCGGAGCGGCCGGTGGTGACGGTGGTGTCGGCGGCGGCCCCCGCGCCCGGCCTCTCCCAGCCGAAGCTCACCTCGGCGCCCGGCAGCTTCACGCCCGAGGCGGAATCCCGCACGACCCCGGTGACGACCGCGGCCCCCTCGGGGGGCGGCGGGCACGGCTGGACGATCGGGGGCGGGCCGCCTGTCTCGGCGGTATCGGCGGGCGCCTGCTGCGCGGTGGCTGGTGCGACGGCGGCGAGCGTGCAGAGGGCCACCGCCGGAGCCGCGGTTCGGGCTCGAAGGCGAGCGGGAATCGGCACGGCGCCGACTCATACCCTCCGCCCGGGAATTGGGTTCATCCGGTCGGGCTCCGCCCGAAGGCGCCCTCCCGGATCCGCTCCGCGACCGGCTCGACGTCGGCGCTGGCCGGACGGTCGTCGGCGTAGGCGCCCGCGGTCTCGCGGATCGCGGCGTACGCCTCCTCGAGCGGCGGGCTCGTCTTCATCGGCCGCAGGTGGTCGAGGCCCCGGGCGGCGGCCAGGAGCTCGATCGCGACCACCCGCTCGGCGTTCCGCGCCACCTTCGCCGCCTTGCGGGCCGCCCACGCCCCCATCGAGACGTGGTCCTCCTTGTTCGCGCTGGTGGGGATCGTGTCCACGCTGGCGGGGTGGGCGAGCCCCTTCGACTCGCTCACCAGCGCGGCGGCGGTCACCTGGAGCATCATGAAGCCCGACTCCAGCCCGGGCTCCTCGGCCAGGAACGGGGGGAGACGGCTGAACTCGGGATCCATCAGCACCTCCACCCGCCGCTCGCTGATCGAGGCGAGGTCCGTCAACGCGACCGCCAGATGATCGAGGGCGGCGGCCACGGGGGCGCCGTGGAAGTTTCCGCCGGAGACGATCAGCCCGCCGGCCTCGGCCTCCACCACGGCGTGGGCTCGGTCGGCCTCGCCCGATTCGGCGAAGACGAGGGGGTTGTCGGTGGCGGCGTTCGCCTCCACCTCCAGGACCGATCGGACGTGGGCGAGCGCGTCCCGGACCGCGCCGTGGACCTGGGGCATGCACCGGATCGAGTAGGGATCCTGCACCCGGCCGCAATCCTTGTGGGAGTCGCCGATCTCGCTCGTCTCCCCGAGCAGGGATCGGAGCCGGGCGGCCGACTCCACCTGGCCGGGGTGGGGACGG